>NZ_CALXGA010000001.1 GCF_944387725.1 uncultured Intestinimonas sp.
AAAACCCCGAAAACCGCATGGTTTCGGGGTTTTTGAGCTGTTTTGAACTGAAATCAGCGCTTGCTGAACTGCGGAGCACGACGTGCTGCCTTGAGGCCGTACTTTTTCCGTTCTTTCATCCGCGGGTCGCGGGTAAGGAAGCCGGCGGACTTCAGGGCGGGGCGGAACTCCTCGTTCATCTGGAGAAGGGCCCGGGAGACGCCGTGACGGATGGCGCCGGCCTGGCCGGTGACGCCGCCGCCCACAACGGTGGCCACGATGTCCACCTTGCCCACGGTGTCGGTGGTGACCAGAGGCTGACGGACCAGGAGCTTCAGGGTCTCCAGGCCGAAATAATCGTCGATGTCCCGGCCGTTGATGGTGATGGAGCCGGTGCCATTGGGGAAGAGGTGGACCCGGGCCACAGAGGACTTCCGGCGGCCAGTGCCGTAGTGATAGGGCTTCTTGCTCTTATACATGTTCCAACTTCCTCCTTATTCCTGGGTCCAGGTCTCGGGCTTCTGGGCGGCATGGGTGTGCTCGGCGCCCCGGAAGATCCGCAGACGGGTGAGAGAGTCCTTGGTGATGATGTTCCGGGGCATCATGCCGCGGACGGCCAGCCGCATGGCCAGCTCGGGCTTGCTCTGCATCAGCAGGCGGTACTTGGTCTCGTGCAGGCCGCCGGGATATCCGGAGTGTGTGCGGTAGTACTTCTGCTCCAGCTTCTTGCCAGTGAGGACGGCCTTCTCGGCATTGATGATGATGACGAAGTCGCCGCAGTCCGCGTGCGGGGTGTACTCTGGCTTATGCTTGCCGCGCAGCAGAGTGGCAGCGGTGGCGGCAGTCTTGCCCAGGGGCTTGCCCGCCGCATCCAGAATGTACCACTTGCGGACGATGTTGCCCTTGTTGGCCATAAAAGTGGACATGGTCTAACCTCCAATTTGTACTTCTATGAGAAATTTGGTCCGAACACAACTGACGCCCCACGCGAGGGGCGTGGAGCGTTTTGTATTATAACCCACATGCCAGGATGTGTCAACGGATTTTCCGAACTTTTTTGATTTATAAAATGAAAACTCCTATTTTCTTCTTCATACGCCCTTATACGCTGGAATTCTCCATTTCTATTTTCGTTTTTCCGGCCTCAGCGCGGAGGCCGGACGGCCCTTGACCGGCAGCCGCCTCTGGGGAGTTTTCCGCTTTTTTGCGAAAAAGCCTTGACTGTAGACCTGCATTACCCCTTATACTGGACCCGACAGGAGGTGTCGGCATATGCACATCGCCCAGCTGGAGGCGGCCCTGGAGCTATCCCGGTCCAGCATCCGTTTTTATGAAAAGGAGGGGCTTCTCACCCCGGAGCGGCTGGACAACGGCTACCGGGACTACTCGGAGGAGGACCTGGAGACCCTGCGGCGCATCAAGCTCCTCCGGGCTCTGGGGCTTCCCCTGGAGGACATCAAGGCCCTCCAGGCCGGGGTCCTGGATCTCCCCGCCGCCCTCCGGGCCCAGGAGGACCGGCTGCGCCGGGAGCGGCGGCAGCGGGAGGCCGCCCTCTCCCTGTGCCGGACCCTGGAGGGGGAGGGGGTGGCCTACCGGGAGCTGGAGGCGAGGCCATACCTGGAAGAACTCTCCCGGCTGGAGCGGGCGGGGGTCTGGCTCCAGCCCCCCGCCGCCGACAGCCTCCCCTTCGCCCCCTGCCCCTGGCGGCGGTTCCTCGCCCGGACCCTGGACCGGGCCCTGCTCACCCTCCTGGTTCTGGGTCTGCCGTCCCTGGTTCTGCGCTGGCGGCCGGGGGAGGGGCTCCTCTGGGAGCTGTTCCAGAACTATTTGATCTGGGGCCTCCAGTTTCTGGCGGAGCCCCTGCTGCTCTCCACCTGGGGAACCACCCCGGGGAAATGGATTTTCGGCCTGCGGGTCCGTAATGCCGCCGGGGGGAAGCTCACCTTCTGGGAGGCTGTCCGCCGCCTGGGGAGTCTCTTCCGCTGCGGGGAGGGCTATGGCATCCCCTTTTATAACCTCTACCGTAATTATAAAAACTACCGGGCCTGCGCCGATGGGGAGGTGCTGCCCTGGGACGAGGGGCTGGCCTACACCCTCCGGGACGCCAAGCCCTGGCGGGGGGCGATCTGGCTGGCCGCGGCGGCCCTGGATTTGGGGTTGGCCGCTCTGGTCACGGTCAATCTGACCATGCCCCCGGTGCGGAGCGGCCTGACGGTGGCCGGCTTCGCCCGGAACTACAACGACATCATCCGGCAGTATGAGTTCAGCAGCCTCACCCTGGACCCGGCAGGGCAGTGGGTGACGCCGGAGGGGGTCCTCGATCTGGACGGGCCGCCCCCCAGCTTCCGCTATACCACCGCCGTGGATGGTACCCTTACCGGACTCTCCTTCCTGTACCACACCCCGCCGGACCTCTTTGGGAGCGGGGCGGAGACCCAGCAGACCGCCGCCCTCCTGGCCATGCTGGCGGCTCAGCCGGAGGCCGGCCTCCTGAACTGGCTGAGCCTGGTGGGGGAGGCGTCCGCCCGCATGGGGGCTCCCTTTGAGGACGGAACCTTTACCGTGGCCGGCCTCACCGTCACCAATGAGACGGCGTATAGCGGCTACGAGGTCGTCGGGGACGCCTATCTTGTCCCTGTAGAGGGAGAGGAGCAGACCTTTTCCCAGACCTTCTCTATCACCCGGACAGCGGAATAAGAGACTGTCACGTCTCTGTTGCCCAAAAGACACCGCCCTGTAACGTTTTCGGCGGTTCCATTTGGTAGAATGATATCAGGAAAGGTGGGAAAACCCATGAAACACCGGCTGATGGTTCCAATCGTCCTCTGCCTGTGCCTGACCCTGGGGGCCTGCGGCCTGTCCGCAGAGGGGCCCGTCCCTCTGACCCAGGCGGAGATTGACCGGGCCAATGACGCCTTCGCCGCCATGGTGCAGGAGGGCGGTACCGTCCGGGCCGCGCCCTGGAACGGCTTCTTTCTCAGCGCATACGATGACGTGACGGAGCTGGACTTCGCGGCCTTCCTGTCCTACTGCCCCGGTGACGGATACCTGGAAGACGCGGATCAGGAGGAATTTGCGGCCCTGGCCGCCCTCCCCGGAGCGTTCTTTGCGGAGGCGTACGCCAGTGGGCGGTGGACCAGCCCCTCCGACCTGCCGGTGCCAGTTCACCGCATCCTCCGCAGCTCGGTGGACGCCACCCTGGAGGAATGGGCGGGCGTCACCACGGAAGACCTGCAAAGCACAGACGGGGTGCTCTACCTGGAGGATTACGACGCCTACTACACCTTCACCAGCGACTTTGGCCCCGGAGAATTCCTCTGCGCAGGGGGCGAGAGCGACGGGGAGACCGCCCGGCTGTGGACCGAGACGGCCGGGGACGGGACCCGCTGGGAGGTGGTCTTTCAGCGGGACGGGGAGGACTGGCATCTCCGCTCCCACCGGCAGACCACGCCGCCGGAGACCGGCAGCCCAGGGCCCTCGCCTGCCGCCGGGACCGACCCTGTGTGGGGAGAACAGGTATTCCAGCGGAACTACGCCGGTGAGGAGTCCCACGCGGAGACCCCGGAGGGCGTGGTGGTCTCCCTGCGCTTTGTCATGCCGTTGATAGAGAACGCCGGAGACAACGCCGTCTGGCAGAGCCTGAATGAGACCTTCGCTGCCCAGGGGGAGGCGTGGCTGCAACAGGGTCGGGAATACTGGGGTGTGCCGGGGCTGGAGCCCGGGGGAGACTACGCCGTGGAGAGCGGCTTTACCGTCCAGCGGTGCGACAACCTCCTCAGCCTCCGCTATGAACGCAGAGAACAGCTGGCGGGGGAGCCGGCCGTCACGGTCTCCGGCGCCCTCTATGACCTGGAGACCGGCAGCGCCCTCACCCTGGAGGACCTCTTCCAGGTCCCGGTGGAGGAATTCCGCCCCGCTCTGCTGGACCTCCTGGAGGAGGCGTCCGGTCCAGACGGCTCCGGCCGGACCTACGATGCGGAAACCTTTACAACAGACGGCTTTTACCTCACCGAGACCGACCTGGTTCTGCTCTTCCCCGTCTGGGAGGGGGAGGCCGTCTCTCCCACCGCCACCCTGGAGCGCCCCATTTCCCTGGAGGCGCTCCGGGACCTGCCGGCGCCTATGGCAATGCGTACAGAACAAAGCCGAAAGCCTTGAAAAACAAGGCTTTCGGCTTTGTTCAGGTGCAGGGGTTTGGGGCTGAAAGAGCCAATCCCCCTGCACTTCCTGCGGCGCCCTTTCCAAGACTCCAGGCTGCCGTCCTACTCCTTGGCCTCGGCCCAGCTCTGGCCGGCGGCGGAATCGGCCCGCATGGGTACCGGCAGGTCCAGGACCCCCTCCATCTCCTGGGTCAGCAGGGCCTTCACCTGCTCCACCTCGGCGTCTGGACACTCCACAATGAGCTCGTCATGGACCTGGAGCACCAGCCGGGCCTCCAGGCCCTCCCGTGCCAGCCGGTCCCGGACGTGGATCATGGCCAGCTTGATGAGGTCGGCGGCGGTGCCCTGGATGGGCATATTCAGGGCCACCCGCTCGCCGAAGGAGCGGGTATTGAAGTTGGAGGATTTGAGCTCCGGCAGCCAGCGGCGCCGGCCCAGCAGGGTGGAGACATAGCCGTCCTCCCGGGCCTTTTCCACCACCGCCTTCATATAGTCCCGGACCCCGTGGTAGGTCTCCAGGTACTTGTCCATATACGCCCGGGCCTCGGCTCGGGTAACCCCGATGTCCTGGGCCAGGGAGAAGTCGGAGATGCCGTAGACGATGCCAAAATTCACCGCCTTGGCCCGGCGGCGCATCTCGTGGGTCACCGCCTCCAGCGGCACCCCGAAGACCTGGGAGGCGGTGACGGTGTGGATGTCCTCCCCGCTCCGAAAAGCGGCCTGCATGGCTTCGTCCCCGGAGATGCAGGAGAGCAGCCGCAGCTCGATCTGGGAGTAGTCGGCGTCCACCAGCTTGCAGCCCGGCGGGGCCACGAACATCTTCCGCAGCTCGGCCCCCAGCGCGGTGCGGACCGGGATGTTCTGGAGGTTGGGCTCGGCGGAGCTCAGCCGCCCGGTGGCAGTGACGGTGTTCTGAAAGCTGGTGTGGATGCGCCCGTCGGGGGCGATGACCTTGGTGAGGCCCTCCACATAGGTGGACTGGAGCTTGGAGAGCTGCCGGTAGTCCAGAATGGCCTCGATAATGGGGTGCCGGCCCCGGAGCTTCTCCAGCACCTCGGCGCTGGTGGAATAGCCCGTCTTGGTCTTCTTCACCGGGGGCAGCCCCAGCTTGTCGAAGAGAATACGCCCCAGCTGCTGGGTGGAGTTGATGTTGAAGGCCTCCCCCGCCAGCTCGTAGATCCGGGCCTGGTCCCCGGCGATGCCCTGGGTGAGCATCTCCCCAAAGGCCGACAGGGCCTTCCGGTCCACCAGGAAGCCCTCCTGCTCCATTTCGGCCAGGACGGGGCACAGGGGGAGCTCCACCTCATAGCAGAGCTTGTGCATCCCCAGCTCCACCAGCCGGGGGGCCAATACCCCTTTCAGGGCCCCGATGAGGGCGGTGTGGCTCATGAGGGCCTCCAGGGACCCCTCCCCGCCGGCCAGGGGGGCGAAGGCGTCCGGGGCCAGATAGGTGTCCTTGGCCTTGGGGAATTCTCGGTTAAAGTAGGTCAGCCCCAGCTTCTCCAGGTCGTAGCTGCCGTCGGTGGGGGCCAGGAGGTAGGCGGCCACGGCGGTGTCAAAGACGAAGGCTTCCCCACGGAGGCCCGCCCTCAGCAGCCGGGAGAGCAGGGTCTTGAGGTCGTGGGTGTTCTTTCGGATGCCGGCGCCCAGGAGTTCCTCCAGCACCTGGCTGTAATTGGCCAGCGTATCGGCCCGGAGGACGGCGGCCCGGCCCAGGGCCCCCTCCTCCCGCCAGGACACGCACACCGCGTCCAGGCCCGGCAGGGCCAGCAGGTCCACACTCTCCTGGCTCCGCCAGAGGTCCAGCAGCGCCCCGGCCCGGGCCGGGTCCTCCACCACCTCGCCGGAGACGGCGCCGGGGGCCGTTCCCGCCTCCGCCGGGACCTCTCCCTGGGGGGCCTTGAGACCCAGCTTGTCGATAAGCTTGGCAAACTCCAGCTTCAGGAGGAGCTGGTAGAGGGCGGGGCCGTCTGGCTCCCGCTGCCGGGCGTCCTCCGGGGAAAACGCTACGGGGGCGTCGGTGCGGATGGTGGCCAGGCCGTAGGACAGCCGGGCCGTCTCCTCCCCCTCCGCCAGCTTCTTGACAACGCCGGGCTTGGCGGGGGTGCTGGGGGCGATGCAGATGTCCGGCATATGGTCATAGAGATGGTCGATGGAGCCGTAGAGCTGCACCAGGGCCATGGCGGTCTTCTCCCCGATGCCCTTGATCCCGGGGATGTTGTCGCTGGCGTCCCCCATCAGGGCCTTGAGGTCGATGATGTGGATGGGCTCGAAGCCGTACTGTTCCCGGAAGGTCTCCGGGGTCATGTCCTTTTCGGTGGTCTGGCCCATACGGGTGCTCACCAGCTTCACCCGGACGGTGTCGGTGATGAGCTGGAGGGCGTCCCGGTCCCCGGTGACGATGACGGTCTCCCACCCGGCGGCGGTGTCCCGCACCGAGATGGTGCCCAAAAGGTCATCGGCCTCCCAGCCATCCAGCTCAAAGCGGGGGATGTTCATGGCGTCCAGCACATCTTTCAGGATGGGCATTTGAACGGCCAGCTCGTCGGGCATCCCCTTGCGCTGGGCCTTGTAGCCCTCGTAGGTCAGGTGCCGGAAGGTGGGGGCCTTTCGGTCAAAGCAGACGCACAGCGCCTCCGGCTTCTCCTCCTCCAGGAGCTTTTGCAGAATGGTGAGGAAGCCGTAGACGGCGTTGGTGGGTGTACCGTCCCGGGTGGTAAGCATCCGAACCCCGTAAAAGGCCCGGTTGATGATGGAATTGCCGTCGATGACCATGAGCTTCATGGAAGCGCCTCCCATTTGTAAATCGCGTTTCGCAGGGGCCATTATACCATGCTTTCCCCTCCCAGTCAAAACATACGCCCGCTCCGCCTTGCATCTCCGACTCCCCTGTGGTACGATGTTCCGGGGCCCTCCAGCGGCGGGCTCCGAAGCAGCCAAATCCCCGCCGGAGAGGGCCCCTCTCCGAGCCTGGAAAAAGTGAGGTTGGACAGATGGAAAAACCAGTCCTGGTGGTGATGGCCGCCGGCATGGGCAGCCGCTACGGCGGCCTCAAGCAGCTGGACCCCGTGGGGGGCCACGGCCAGCTCATCCTCGACTACTCCCTCTATGACGCCCGGCGGGCGGGCTTTGAAACGGTGGTCTTCGTCATCAAGGAGGAGCACAAGGCCGCCTTCTGCGCCGGCATCGGGGACCGGCTCGCCCGGGCCATGGAGGTGCGCTACGCCTTCCAACGGCTGGAGGACCTGCCGGAGGGCTACGCCGTGCCGGAGGGCCGGGTCAAGCCCTGGGGCACCTGCCACGCCGTCCTGGCCGCCCGGCGGCAGGTGGACGGCCCCTTCGCCGTCCTCAACGCCGACGACTACTACGGCCCCGAGGCGTTTGGGGAGATCTACCGCTTTCTCGCCGCCCATCCCGGCGGTGTGCGCCCAGAGGAGTACGCCCTGGTGGCCTATCTCCTGGAGAACACCGTCACTGCGCACGGCAGCGTCTCCCGGGGGATCTGCCGGGAGACCGCCGATCACTACCTGGCCAGCGTCACCGAGCACACCCACATCGAAAAGGATGGGGCAAACGCCCGCTCCACCGCCGACGGCGGCGCCACCTGGACCTCCCTCCCTGGGGACGCTCTGGTGTCCATGAACCTGTGGGGGTTCCCCCGGAGCTTCCTGGACCAGGCCCTGGCCCGCTTCCCCGCCTTCCTGGACCAGACCCTGGCCGCCGACCCCCTCAAGGGGGAGTACTTCCTCCCCAGCGTGGTGAGCGCCCTCATCCGGGAGGGCCAGGCCCGGGTGAAGGTCCTCCGCAGCCGGGAGCGCTGGTACGGCGTCACCTACCAGGCGGATAAGCCGGCGGTGGTCCGGGCTCTGGCCGAAAAAACGGCGGCGGGCCTCTACCCAGAGGACCTGTGGGCCGCCTGCCCCTGACCCGTCCCGCCCCCGGACTGCCGGTTCGGGGGCGTTTTCTACAAATATAGGTCCTGTTTTTTGGGAGATCAATGAGCGTTTTTCATAAATAACAGCCCCGGTTTTTGTGGAAAGGGTAAAACTGTATCAAATTGGTCAAGTTTAACTTGACTTTTCCGGTCCAGATTCGGTATGATTAGGTCCAAGAGAGGGGGGGCGGCCATGGTACTCATCACACGGGAGACGGATTACGCCCTGCGGGTACTGCGGGCCCTCTCGGACGGCCAGCAGCGCACGGCGGGGGAGATCGCCGCCGGACAGCTGGTACCCAGGCAGTTCGCCTACAAGATCATTAAGAAGCTCAGCCGGGGCGGGCTGGTCACCATCACCCGGGGGGCCGACGGCGGCTGCCGCCTGGCGGCCGACCTGCGGCAGGTCTCGCTCTACGACCTCATGACTGCCATGGAGGAGGACGCCGGCATCGTCGCCTGTATGGAGCCCGGCTATCCCTGTCCCTGGCGGGAGGCTCACGGCGGCTGCGCCATCCACTGCGGCCTGGCCCAGGTCCAGGCGCGGCTGGACGAGGCGCTGCGGACCCACGACCTCCACAGCCTGATCTTCGGGCCCGCCCAAGTCCCCTCCCCTTGAGGATTTCTTTTCTCCCCATAAAGCGAATCACCTTCATCCATATCGTTGGCAGATAAAAAAGGAGGTAACGGCATGTATTTCAAGACGACCCAGGCGCACGAGGAGTTCCGGGCCAAGGTGAGAGCCTTTGCCGAAACGGAGGTAAAGCCCATCGCTTTCCTCCTGGACAAGGAGAACCAGTTCCCCGATGACGCGGTGCATAAAATGGCCGAGCTGGGGCTCATGGGCATCCCCTATCCCAAGGAGTACGGCGGCGCGGGGCTGGACGTGCTCAGCTATGCCATCGCCGTGGAGGAGCTCTCCCGGGTAGACGGCGGCACCGGCGTCATCCTCTCCGCCCATGTCTCCCTGGGCTCCTGGCCCATCTTCGCCTTCGGCACCGAGGAGCAGAAGCAAAAGTACCTGGTGCCCCTGGCCAAGGGTGAGAAAATCGGCGCCTTCGGCCTCACCGAGCCCAACGCCGGCTCCGACGCCGGCGGCACCGAGACCACCGCAGTGGACAAGGGGGACTACTACCTCCTCAACGGCGGCAAGATCTTCATCACCAACGCCCCCAAGGCGGACACCTATGTGGTCTTCGCCGTCACCACCCCCGACATCGGCACCCGGGGCATCTCCGCCTTCATCGTGGAGAAGGGCTGGAAGGGCTTTGACTTCGGCGACCACTACGACAAGATGGGCATTCGCTCCTCCTCCACCGCCGAGCTCATCTTCAACGACGTGAAGGTGCCCAAGGAGAACCTGCTGGGCAAGGAGGGCGACGGCTTCAAGATCGCCATGGCCACTCTGGACGGCGGGCGCATCGGCATCGCCTCCCAGGCTCTGGGCATCGCCCAGGGGGCCAACGACGCCGCTGTGGAGTATGCCAAGGAGCGCATCCAGTTCGGCAAGCCCATCGGCTTCCAGCAGTCCATCTCCTTCAAGCTGGCCGACATGGCCACCAAGCTGCGCTGCGCCCGGTTCCTGGTCTACTCCGCCGCCGAGCTCAAGGAGCACCATGAGCCCTACGCCATGGAGGCCGCCATGGCCAAGATGTACGCCTCCGACATCGCCCTGGAGGTTACCAACGACGCCCTGCAGATCCACGGCGGCGCCGGCTTCATGAAGGGCATGGAGGTGGAGCGGGCCTACCGGGACGCCAAGATCACCACCATCTACGAGGGCACCAACGAGATTCAGCGTGTGGTCATCGCCTCCCACATCATGGGCAAGCCCCCCAAGAGCGAGGGCGGCTCCTCCAGCCGGCCCAAGAAGCCCGCTCCCATCACCGGCATCCGCAAGAAGCACATCCTCCGGGAGGGCTCTGCGGAGGAGAAGGTGGCCGAGCTGGTGGCCTGCCTCCAGAAGGACGGCTACGACTTCACTGTGGGCATCCCCATGGACACCCCCATTCCCCGGGCCGAACGGGTGGTCTCCGCCGGACAGGGCATCGGGAGCAAGGAGAACATGAAGCTCATCGAGGACCTGGCCCGGGCCGCCGGCGCCGCCGTGGGCTCCTCCCGCCCGGTGGCCGAGACCCTCAAGTATGTCACCCTGGACCGCTATGTGGGCATGTCCGGCCAGAAGTTCACCGGCAACCTCTACATCGCCTGCGGCATTTCCGGCGCGGTGCAGCACCTCAAGGGCATCAAGGATGCCTCCACCATTGTGGCCATCAACAAGAACGCCGGGGCCCCCATCTTCAAGAACTGCGACTACGGCATTGTGGGGGATGTCAATGAGATCCTGCCCCTGCTGGCCAAGGCCCTGGACACCGGGGAGAAGCAGCCCGCTCCGCCCATGGTGAAGATGAAGCGCCCCACTCCGCCCAAGCCCGAGCCCATCGGCAAGCGGTATGTCTGCGGCGGCTGCGGCTATGAGTACATCCCCGAGCTGGGCGACGAGGACGCTGAGATCGCCCCCGGCACCCTCTTCGAGAGCCTGCCTGAGGACTGGGTCTGCCCCGAGTGCGCCGAGGGCAAGGACATGTTTATTGAAGCGTAAAGGAGGAAGCGACCATGTACTGTGTGCGTAATGTGACGGAAGACCTCTACTGGGTGGGGGCCAACGACCACCGGCTCCACCTCTTCGAGAACATCCACCCCATTCCCCGGGGGGTGAGCTACAACTCCTACCTGCTCCTGGACGAGAAGACCGCCCTTTTTGATACGGTGGACTGGTCTGTCTGCCGGCAGCTCCTGGAGAACATCGAGCATCTGCTGGACGGCCGGCCCCTGGACTACCTGGTCATCAACCACATGGAGCCCGACCACGGCGCCTCCATCGAGGAGATCCTCATCCGCTGGCCGGAGGTGAAGGTCATCTCCACCGAGAAGTCCTTCATGCTCATGCGGCAGTTCGGCTTCCATGTGGACAGCCACGAGCTCATCGAGGTGAAGGAGGGGGATACCCAGTCCTTCGGCAAGCATGTGGTCACCTTTGTGGCCGCCCCCATGGTCCACTGGCCCGAGGCCATGGTGACCTTCGACACCACCAACGGCGTCCTCTTCTCCGCCGACGCCTTCGGCTCCTTCGGCGCTCTGGACGGCAAGCTCTTCGCCGACGAGGTGAACTTTGACCGGGACTGGATCGACGACGCCCGGCGCTACCTCACCAACATCGTGGGCAAGTACGGCCCTCACGTCCAGCTCCTGCTGGGGAAGGCCAGCGGCATTCTGGACCAGATCAAGTACATCTGCCCCCTTCACGGTCCCGTGTGGCGGAAGGACCTGATGTACTTCATCGGCAAGTACGACAAGTGGAGCCGCTACGAGCCCGAGGAGAAGGGTGTGATGATCGCCTATGCCTCCATGTACGGGAACACCGAGGCCGCCGCTCAGGCCCTGGCCTCCAAGCTCTGCGAGAAGGGCGTCACCAACGTGTGGGTTTACGACGTGTCCAACACCCATGTCTCCCAGCTGGTGAGCGAGTCCTTCCGCCTGAGCCACATCGTTCTGGCCAGCGTCACCTATAACCTGGGCATTTACCCCGTCATGCACGACTATCTGATGCACCTCAAGGCCCTGAACCTCCAGCACCGGACCTTCGCCATCATCGAGAACGGCTCCTGGGCCTGCAAGTCCGGGGACCTGATGCAGAAGTTCGTGGACGAGGAAATGAAGAACATGACCGTCCTCAACGAGCGTCTGAGCCTGGCCTCCGCCCTCAACGACAGCAAGGCTGTGGAGCTGGACACCCTGGCCACCGCCATCGTGGAGTCTGTCAACGCCTAAACTCCGTTTGATTCTTCGCAACAGGACAAAACCTGCCATTTTCCCCAAGGAAGCCCCGCCGCGTTCTGCGGCGGGGCTTCCCGGTTTTCCGGTGGGACGTGCCGCCCCCCCCAGACCGGACGGAATCCGGCCGGACAGCCCCCGCCGGGGTCCAAACCATCCGCGTAAGGATAAAAAAAGAAAAAGTGGAATGATACGGTATAAAAGCCCAGAGAGATGTCCACAATAGGGGTGGAGCGGTTCGGAGGACAAGACCGCCGGCCCTCCGCCATTTTGAATTGTGAACATGGAGGCTAACGATGAAAAAGAAACCGATGCTGGAACGGCTCGGCGACTTTATGGAGGGGAAGGGCTTCTACATAGTCCTGTTCCTTTGCGTCGCCGCAATCGGAATTTCGGGCTATTATCTCTTTTCCTCTCTGGACCTGGGGGGCGGGGACGCCGCCGTGGCGGCGCCCACCCAGGTGGTGGTCACCCCCTCTCCCACCGTACAGGCGGTGAAGCCGTCGGTGAACCCGGCGCCCTCGCCCTCGGTCCGTCCCTCGGCCACGCCGGAGCCCTCGGCCCCGGCCGCGCCGTCGCCCACGCCGGAGCCCACCCCTGAGGCCACTCCCACGGTCTCCATCTTTGTCTGGCCCGTCCGGGGCCAGGTGGTGGCCGACTGGTCTCTGGAGGTGCTGGCCTATGACGAGACCATGGGCGACTGGCGCACCCACTCCGGCGTGGACATCGCCGCCCCCGTGGGGACCCAGGTGATGGCCGCCGCCGCCGGCACCGTGGCCAGCGTGGAGCAGGACGACCTCATGGGAACCACCGTGACCATCGCCCACGCCCAGGGTCTCTCCAGCGTCTACGCCAACCTGGGGGAGATCCCCACGGTGGAGGCGGGGGATCATGTGGACGCCGGAGACGTCATCGGGGCCATTGGCACCACCGCCGTGGCCGAGCTGGCCCGGGCCCCCCATCTCCACCTGGAGATGATCCAGGACGGGGAGAGCGTGGACCCGCTGATCTATCTGCCGGAGCAGTAAGAACCTTCCCGAAGAACCCATAGACGCGCCAGGGCGCCGGAACATCCTCCGGCGCCCTGCCTCTGTTTCCCCTATTTTGTGTAGTTGTCAAAGTAGCCCTGGACCAGGACAATGGGCGTACCCTTGTCGCCGCTTCCGGAGGTGAGGTCACACAGGGAGCCGATGAGGTCGGTGAGGCGGCGGGGCGTGGTGCCCTGGGAGACCATCTGCCCCACCAGGTCGGCGTCCTTGTGGCGGATATAGTCGGAGACGGCCTCCCGCAGGGCCTCGCCGGAGAGGTGGGCGAACTCGTTGTCCGCCAGGTACTTGAGCTTGACCTCGCTGGGCTGGCCCTCCAGCCCGGCGGTGTAGGCGGGGGAGACCACTGGGTCGGCCAGCTCCCAGATCTTCCCCACCGGGTCTTTGAAGGCGCCGTCGCCGTAGATCATGACCTCCACATGGGCCCCGGTCCGGGCCTCCAGCTTTTGTTGGATGTCCTCCACCACCCGCCGGCAGTCCCGGGGGAAGAGCTTGACCTTGTCCTCAGTGGCCTTGTTGCTGCCCAGAAGGCCGTAGGCCTCGTTATAGCCGCTGCCCTCCACCGGGGCGGTCAGAAGCTCGTCCAGGCCCAGCACCTGCGCGGCCCCGGCCTGTTTGAGCAGGCGCTTGGAACGCGCCCGGGTGTGGATGTCGCAGCAGAGGACGTGCTGGGTGTAGTCCAGAACGGCCCGGCAGTCGTTGGCCAGCACCACCTCCACCTCACAGCCGCAGGTCTGGATAAGCTCCTTGTAGTAGGCTAGGTAGTCCACGCCGGTGAAAACGTGCTTGGGGAAGCCGAAAAGGTCCCGGTACCGGGCCTCGCTGAGGACGTCCCGGAAGGGGTCCACCCCCTTCTCCTCCACCAGGTCCAGGTCCACCAGATGGTTGCCCACCTCGTCGGCGGGATAGCTGAGCAGAAGCACCAGCTTTTTGGCCCCGGTGGCGATGCCCCGCAGGCAGATAGCAAAGCGGTTGCGGCTGAGGATGGGAAAGACCACGCCCACGGTGTGTCCGCCGAATTTGGCCCGCACATCGGCGGCAATCTGGTCCACGGTGGCGTAGTTGCCCTGGGCCCGGGCCACCACGGCCTCGGTGACGGCCACCACGTCCCGGTCCCCCAGAGAAAAGCCCCCTTGCTCCGCCGCGGCCAGCACGCTGTCCACAACAATCTGGGCGATGTCGTCCCCCTCCCGGATGATGGGGGCGCGGATGCCCCTGGATACTGTGCCCACAAGTCTCTCCATAATGGTCGTTCCTCCGTCGTATCAGATGGGCCCCTAACCGGGGCGCTTTTGTCATTATATACGTTTTTTCGACGGATGAAAAGGGGGTTTCAAACTTGTCTTGCCTCTGGGTGCGCACTGGGGCTCAGACGCTCAGCCTGCCCAGGCGCGAATGTAAGATTCTGACCGGATGGAGCGCTAGGGCTTGTTTGAAACATGTCAACATGCCCAACCGGCGGGGCTTTTGCCCCCTGGACGGCGCAATTTTTCCTTGCAATCCGCCAGGATTCCTGGGTCAAAATTGCTTGCCAGCGGCCCAAAATCCCTCGCTGCCGGACACATCGCCAATTTTCAAACAAGCCCTAGAAGCGAAGAAGGACTTTGGCCAGGAGAAAGCCCAGCAGGGCGCAGCCGGGGAAGGTGAGCAGCCAGGTCAGGCCAATGGCCCGGGCCGTCCGCCAGCCGGCGGAGCCCCCGGCGGACCCCACCCCCAGCATGGCGGCGGTCTTGGCGTGGGTGGTGGAGACAGGGAGGCCCAGCAGGGTGCACAGCAGCAGGCAGATCCCCCCGGCCAGGTCGGCCCGGCAGCCCTGCCGGGGGTCCAGGCGGACCATGTCCCGGCCCAGGGTGTCCAGGATGCGCCGCCCCCCCAGGCAGGTGCCCAGGGCCATGGTGAGGGCGCACAGGGCCAGGAGCCAGAAGGGGAGAGCCATGGGGCCGCTCTCCCGCTGGCCCTGGGCCAGGGCGGTCCCCAGGAGGAAGACCCCCAGGAACTTCTGCCCGTCCTGGGCCCCGTGGAGGAAGGCCATGGCTGCGGCTCCGGCGGCCTGGGCCCGGCGGTAGAAGGCGGCCCCCCGCCGCCGGGTTCGGAGCCGCCCCAGCCTCCGGCCCAGCAGGAAGCCCAGCCCCACCGAGAGGATCAGCCCCCACAGCAGGCCGGCCCACACCCGCCCGTTGACGTTGGAGAGTCCCCCGCCCAGGGCGGCAGCGGCTCCGGTGAGGGCAGCCGCCAGGGCGTGGCTCTCGCTGGTGGGGATGCCAAGGACCCAGGCCGCCGCGGCCCACAGCACCACAGACCCCAGGGCGGCGCACAGGGCGCACAGAGCAGCCCCAGGCCGAGGGCCGAAGTCGGCCAGACTGTAGATGCTCCAGGCCACGGCGGGACGGAGGGCGGCGGTGACCGCCGCCCCCAGGAGATTGCACCCCGCCGCCAGGGCCACGGCGGAGGGGTAGGAGAGGGTCCCGGAGGAGACGGTGGTGGCGATGGCGTTGGGGGCGTCGGTCCAGCCGTTGACCAGGAGGACCCCCAGGGTCAGCAGAACCACCAGCCGGAAGCTTGGGTCGGAGAGCTGGGCGAGAAAGCCGGAAAAGGTCAGCGTGGACACCTCCTTTTTCCAAGCGTATGGGCCCCGGGCCGGGGATATGCGTTGGGGAAAAATCCGCCCTTGCAAAATGCCGCCGGGTGGGTTATACTGGGGTTGGAAAAGTGAACCGGCGGATGATGGCATCGGGAGAGACCGCGCTTGCGGCGCCGAAGGGGCTTGGCAAGAAACTCTCAGGCAAACGTACCGATGCCGGACGGAACTCCGAAGACCAAAGGGGCCACCGGCCCCGGCGGACCGAAGAAGCAACCTGTCCCGGAAGTGGGGCGGAGAATCTTTCAGGTAAACAGACGGAGGCGCGCCTTTTTTTGGTGCGCCTCCGTCTGCCTGTTTTGGTCCTACCGATTCCATTTTTGTGAGAAAGAAGGGATGCCGAATGGAAAGAAAGACGCCGCTCTATGACCGCCATGTGGCCCTGGGGGGAAAGATCGTCCCCTTTGCCGGCTATCTCCTGCCGGTGCAGTACCCCGCCGGGGTCATCGCCGAGCACATGGCCGTCCGCACCGCCGCCGGGCTCTTTGACGTCTCCCATATGGGGGAGCTGGTCTTCACCGGCCCTGACGCCCTGGACAACCTCAACCACCTGCTCACCAACGACTTCACCAACATGTACGACGGACAGGTCCGCTACTCCCCCATGTGTAACGAATCCGGGGGCTGTGTGGACGATCTCATCGTCTACAAGGTCCGGGAGGGGGTCTATCTGGTGGTGGTCAACGCCGCCAACCGGGAGAAGGACGCCGCCTGGATGGCCGCCCGCCTCACTGGGGACTGCCAGATGGAGGACCGCTCCGACTCCTTGGCCCAGGTGGCCCTCCAGGGACCCAGGGCCAAGGAAATCCTCCTGCGGCTCCTGCCGGAGGAGACCCTGCCCAAGAAGTACTACAGCTTCGTCCGGGAGGCGGATGTCTCTGGGGTTCCGTGCCTGATCTCCCGCACCGGGTACACCGGAGAGCTGGGCTATGAGCTCTACTGCGCCAACGCCGGTGCGGAAAAGCTGTGGGATCTGCTGCTGGAGGCCGGCCGGGACCTGGGACTCCTTCCCTGCGGCCTTGGGGCCAGGGACACCCTCCGGCTGGAGGCCGCCATGCCCCTCTACGGCCACGAGCTCACCGAGGATATCGGCCCCCTGGAGGCCGGGCTGGACTTCGCCGTGAAGCTGGGCAAGCCTGACTTTGTGGGGAAGGCGGGCCTGGAGGCCCGGCTGCCCCTCCAGCGGACCCGGGTGGGCCTGGAGGTCACAGGCCGGGGTATCGTCCGGGAGCACCAGGACATCTACATCGGGGACCGGCTGGCGGGACAGACCACCTCCGGCACCCACGCCCCCTTCCTGGGAAAGGCCGTCGCCATGGCCTACCTCTCTCCGGAGGACGCCGCCCTTGGAACGGCGGTGGAGGTGGACGTCCGGGGCCGCCGGGTCCCCTGCAAAGTGGTGGATCTGCCCTTCTACAAGCAGTGAAACGCACAACCACTGGTCTATTGATGATTTGAAGGAGGTTTTTTGTCATGAATACCCCGGAGCATCTGCGCTATACCAAATCCCACGAGTGGGTTCTCTTTGCCGGTGACGGCACCGCCAAGGTGGGCCTCACGGACCACGCCCAGGAGGCCCTGGGAGATTTGGTCTTCGTCAACCTTCCGGAGGTGGGGGACGCCCTCACCTGCGGCGAGACCCTGGGGGATGTGGAGTCGGTGAAGGCCGTCTCCGACATCTACAGCCCGGTGACCGGCACGGTGAAGGCCGTCAATGAGGACCTGCTGGACGCCCCCGAGTCCATCAACGCCGACCCCTACGGCGCCTGGCTGGTGGAGGTGGAGGGAATCACCGGCCAGGAGGAGCTCCTGGACGCCGCCGCCTACCAGGCTCTGTGCGCCCAGGAGGACTGACCATGGGCTGCGGAACACAGAAAGGAGGGAAGCGCCATGGGAGGCTATCTGCCGTCCACCGCTGAGGAGCGCCGGGCCATGCTGGAGGCCATCGGCTGCCGCAGCATTGAGGCGCTCTACGCCCAGGTGCCCCCGGAGATGCGCCTGGAGAAGCTGGACCTTCCGGAGGGCAAAAGCGAGCTGGAGGTCCGGCGCATCCTGGAGGGCCTGGCCGCCGGGAATACCGTCTTCCCCGCCGTCTTCCGGGGGGCGGGGGCCTACCGTCACTACATCCCCGCCATCGTCAAGAGCGTCGCCAGCAAGGAGACCTTCGTCACTGCCTACACCCCCTATCAGGCCGAGCTCTCCCAGGGGGTGCTCCAGTCCATCTTTGAGTACCAGACCATGATCTGCGCCCTCACCGGCCTGGACGCCTCCAACGCCTCGGTCTACGACGGGGCCTCCGCCGCCGCCGAGGCTGTGGCCATGTGCCGGGACCGGAAGCGCAGCACCGTGCTGCTCTCCGCCGCCGCCCACCCCATGGTCCGCCGGACGGTGGAGACCTACTGCTTCGGAAACGGCATGACGGTGAAGACGGTGCCCACAAAGAACGGTTTCACCGACGCGGAGGCCCTGGCCCAGATGCTGGACGGCACCGTGGCCTGCTTCTACCTCCAGCAGCCAAACTACTACGGCCGCATCGAGGCGGCCCGGGCGCTGGGGGAGGCCGTCCACGCCGCTGGAGGCAAATTCATCATGGGGGTCAACCCCATCGCCATGGCCCTCCTCAAGACCCCGGGGGAGTGCGGGGCCGACATCGCCGTGGGAGAGGGCCAGCCCCTGGGCCTCCCCCTGAGCTTCGGCGGGCCCTATCTGGGCTTTATGGCCGCCACCTCCGCCCTGGCCCGGAAGCTCCCCGGCCGCATCGTGGGGGAGACCACAGACCACCAGGGCCGCCGGGCCTACGTCCTGACCCTTCAGGCCCGGGAACAGCACATCCGCCGGGAAAAAGCCTCCTCCAACGTCTGCTCCAACCAGGCCCTGTGCGCCATGACCGCCGCCGTATACCTGGCCGCCATGGGGCCCCGGGGCCTCCGGCAGGCCGCCGAGCGCTGTATGGCCCACGCCCGGTACGCCGCCGAGCGCATCTGCGCCGTGAGGGGCTTCGACCTGGTCTATCCGGGGCCCTACTTCCACGAGTTCGTCACCACCTGTCCCGGAGACCCGGCCCGGGTGCTGGAGGGCCTGGCCCGGCGGGGCATTCTGGGGGGGCTCCCCCTGGAGGACGGCAACCTGCTGTGGTGCGCCACAGAGGTCAACACAAAGGGCGAAATCGACGCCCTGGAGCAAGCCCTGCGGGAGGTGGTATAAAGTGGAACTGCTGTTTGAAAAGAGCCGGAAGGGCCGGGGCTGCGACCTGCTGCCCCCCCTGGACGTGCCCCCCGCCCATCTGATGGAGGGCATGGGCCGGGAGGCCCCTCTGGACCTGCCGGAGCTCTCCGAGGTGGAGCTCTCCCGGCACTATTCCGCCCTGGAGCGCCGGGCCCACGGGGTCAACAACGGCTTTTACCCCCTGGGCTCCTGCACCATGAAATATAATCCCAGGCTCCACGAGGAGCTCGCCGCCCTGCCGGGCTTCGCCGGGGTCCACCCCAGCCAGGACCCGGCGGATGTCCAGGGCTGTCTGAAGGTCCTGCGCCTGGCGGAGGAGCTGCTGTGCGAGATCACCGGCATGGACGCCATGACCTTCCAGCCCGCCGCCGGGGCCCACGGGGAGCTGACCGCCCTGCTGATGGTGAAGAAATACCACCTGGACCGGGGGGATGCCGGCCGCACCAAAATTCTGGCCCCCGACTCCGCCCACGGCACCAACCCGGCCTCGGCCGCCATGTGCGGCTTCACTGTGGTGAACGTGCCCTCCAACCCCCAGGGCGGGGTGGACCTGGAGGCCCTGCGGGCCGCCGCCGGGCCGGATACCGCCGCCCTGATGCTCACCAATCCCAACACCCTGGGCCTCTTTGACCCCAACATTCTGGAAATCACCCAGATCGTCCACGACGCCGGGGGACTGTGCTACTACGACGGGGCCAACCTCAACGCCGTGATGGGGGTGGTCCGGCCCGGGGACATGGGCTTCGACCTGGTTCACCTGAACCTCCACAAGACCTTCTCCACCCCCCACGGCGGGGGCGGACCGGGCTCCGGCCCCGTGGGCTGTAAGGACTTCCTCCGGGATTACCTGCCCGCCGGGTATGTGGAGGAGGGCCCCCGGGGCCTGGAGCTCCGGGACCCGGAGAAGACCATCGGCCGGGTCAAGGCCTTCTGCGGCAACTTCACCGTGGTGGTCAAGGCCCTGGCCTACCTCCTCACCCTGGGGGCGGAGGGCATCCCCCAGGCCGCCCAGGGGGCGGTGCTCAACGCCAACTACCTCCGGGAGCAGCTCCGGGGGACCTACGACATCGCCTACGGAGAGGGCCCCTGTATGCACGAGTTTGTGCTCACCCTGGAGAAGCTGAAAAAGGAGACGGGGGTCTCCGCCCTGGACGTGGCCAAGGCCCTGATCGACCAGGGCATCCACCCCCCCACCATGTACTTCCCCCTCATCGTGGAGGAGGCCTTGATGTTCGAGCCCACCGAGACCGAGTCCCGGGAGACCCTGGACCACGCCGCAGCGGTGCTCAAGGCCATCCGGGCCCAGGCGGACACCGACCCCGCCGCCCTCCACGCCGCCCCGGTGACCACCCCCATCGGACGGCCCGATGAAGTCCAGGCCGCCCGCCACCCCGTCCTGCGGTACCGCCCGCCGGAGGTCCAGCCATGAGCCTGGACCTCATTGTGGTGGGCGGAGGCCCCGGCGGGTATGCTGCCGCCATCCGGGCCGCCCAGCTGGGCCTCAAGACCGCCCTCATCGAGCGGGAGGCGGTGGGGGGTACCTGCCTCAACCGGGGCTGTATCCCCACCAAGGCCCTGCTCCACAGCGCCGGGCTCTACCAGGAGATGCGCTCCTGCGGCGCCTTCGGCCTCCGGGCCGGGGAGGTGGGCTTCGACTACGCCGCCATGTGTGCCCGCCGGGACCAGGTGGTGGACCAGCTCTGCACCGGCGTCCAGGGCCTCCTGAAGGGCAACGGGGTGGAGGTGCTCGCCGGCTCCGCCGTTTTGGAGGGCTCCGGCCGGGTCCGGGTGGGGGAGACCCTCCATGAGGCCAGAAATATCCTCCTGGCCGTTGGGGCCCGGCCCGCGCTGCCCCCCATCCCCGGCCTGGACCTCCCGGGGGTCCTCACCAGCGACGACCTGCTCACCGGGGAGGCATTCTACCCCCGGCTGACCATCATCGGCGGGGGGGTCATCGGCATGGAGTTTGCCAGTCTCTACAGCGCCCTGGGCGCGGAGGTCACTGTCCTGGAGGCTGCCGAGCGCATCCTGCCCACCCTGGACAAGGAGCTCTCCCAGAGCCTGGGCATGTTTTTGAAAAAACGGGGGGTGAAGCTGTGCCCCGGCGCCGCCGTGGAGCGCGTGGAGCGGACGGAGGAGGGCCTCCGGTGCAGCTACACCCTCAAGGGGCGGCAGGAGGTCGTGGTCTCCGACGCCGTGCTGGCGGCCACCGGCCGGCGGGCCAACACTGAGGGCCTGTGCGCCCCCGGGGTGGACTTGGGGCTGGAACGGGGGGCCATCCCGGTGAACGAGCGCTTCCAGACCCGCCTCCCCGGCGTCTATGCTGTGGGGGACGCGGCGGCGGGGAGCATCCAGCTGGCCCATGCCGCCTCCGCCCAGGGGATCAACGCCGTGAGCCTCATGGCCGGGCGGGAGCCCCCCATGAACCTCTCGGCCATCCCCGCCTGCGTCTACACCCAGCCGGAGCTGGCCTCGGTGGGCAGAACCGAGGCCCGGTGCAAGGAGGAGGGCATCCCGGTGCGGACCGGCAAGTACCTCATGAGCGGCAACGGCCGGAGCCTCATCGCCGGGGCCGGCCGGGGCTTTATCAAGGTGGTCAGCCACGCCGGCACCGGGGTGGTGCTGGGGGCCCAGCTCCTGTGTGAGCGGGCCACCGACCTGGTGGGGGCCTTCACCACTGCTGTGGCGGAGCGCCGCACCCTGGAGGAACTCTCCGCCGTGGTCCGCCCCCACCCCACCTTCTCCGAGGGCATCTCCGAGGCCGCCGAGGCCGCCCTGGGCCTGAGCATCCACCAGCTCAACCGATAACTTTTTCCTGCCGTCTCTCCTTGACAAGCCATCCATCCGGTGACTATAATGAACATATCAACCCTGGAGCACTAGTACTCCACCAAGCCAGAACCTTGCATTTGCCTTTCGGCGGAATTTCCGCATCCCTTCGTTATCGTCCTTGATGGGCGTCAGCCCACCGGCGTCCTCTGCCTTGTTCTGCAAAAATTCCGCTCGAAATCCAATCTGCAATTTCTAACTTGTTGGTAGAGTACTAGGGCTTGTTTGAAAAATGGCGATGTGTCCAGCAGCGAGGGATTTTGGGCCGCTGGCAAGCAATTTTTTCGCAGGAATCCTGGCGGATTTCAAGGAAAAACTGCGCCGTCCAGGGGGGGCAAAAGCCCCGCCGGTTGGGCATGTTGACTTTTTTCAAACAAGCCCTAGAAGAAGGAGGATGAACCATATGAAAAAGGACACAGGACGCCCGCCGGCCTCCCATCCGACTGGCGAGGCGGAGAGACGGCCCGCCAGGCGGAGGGCCCGAGGCATGGCCAAGCCGCTGACCGCCCTTCTGCTGGCGGTCACCCTTCTGGCTTCCCTGATCGCCGCCAGCGCGGCCGAGCCCTTCAGCGACGTGCCGGAGAACCACTGGGCCTATGAACAGATCCAGACCGCCGTGGACAGGGGCCTGGTCAACGGTGCGGGAGACGGCCGCTTTATGCCTGACCGGCAGGTCACCGGCGTGGAGTTTGTCACCATGCTGGTCCGGGCCTTCTACCCCGAGGAGATCGGCGGCGCCCAGACCGGGGCCGTGTGGTACCAGCCCTATGTGCAGGCGGCGTCCAGCCACGGGCTGCTGACCGGCGAGCTGAGCCGCACCGCCGTGTTGGAAGAGCCCATTAACCGCAGTCAGATGGCCGTGCTCCTGTCCAACGCGGTGGAGGACGCAGACCTGGACGGTATGGACAGCATCCTCACAGAGAGCCAGGCGGCGCGGACCATCCCTGACTGGGACCAGATCTCCGACGATTACCGGGATGCGGTGCGGGTGACCTACTCCCTGGGCCTCATTGTGGGCACCGATTCCGCCGGCACCTTCCGCGGCGACGGCTACATGACCCGCGCCCAGGGGGCGGTGGTGATGAACCGGGCGGACGACCTCTTCACTACATACGCCCCGGTGGAGCCCACCCCGACGCCGACACCTACGCCTACCCCGACACCTACGCCTACCCCGACACCTACGCCTACCCCGACGCCGGCACCTACGCCGACGCCGACCCCCACGCCCACCCCCAACGTCGTTGTGGACCGGACGGACCTGGCCAATCAGGTGGTGGCGCTGGTTAACCAGCAGCGGGCCGAAAACGGCCTGTCCGCCCTGTCGGTCAACAGCCAGCTCCAGCAGGCGGCCCAGGAGCGGGCTCAGGAGCAGGTGGAGCTGTATTCCCACACCCGGCCGGACGGCACCCGCTGTTTCACCATTTTGGAGGAGTACGGCATTGACTACTCCGGCGCAGGGGAGAACATCGCCTACGGCCAGCGCAGCCCGGAGGCGGTGATGAACGCCTGGATGAACTCCTCGGGCCACCGGGCAAACATTTTGAACGCCGGCTTTGACACCATCGGCGTGGGCTGCGTGGAGTACAACGGCACGCTGTACTGGGTGCAGATGTTTGTCAAGCTCTCCACCCGGACGTCCACCCCGACGCCAACGCCCACCCCCACGCCGGCCCCCACGCCTACTCCGACCCCTACCCCGACGCCCACCCCCAACGTCGTCGTGGACCGGACGGAGCTGGCCAATCAGGTGGTGGCGCTGGTCAACCAGCAGCGGGCTGAGAACGGCCTGTCCGCCCTGTCGGTCAACAGCCAGCTCCAGCAGGCGGCCCAGGAGCGGGCTCAGGAGCAGGTGGAGCTGTATTCCCACACCCGGCCGGACGGCACCCGCTGTTTCACCATTTTGGAGGAGTACGGCATTGACTACTCCGGCGCAGGGGAGAACATCGCCTACGGCCAGCGCAGCCCGGAGGCGGTGATGAACGCCTGGATGAACTCCTCGGGCCACCGGGCAAACATTTTGAACGCCGGCTTTGACACCATCGGCGTGGGCTGTGTGGAGTATAACGGCACGCTGTACTGGGTGCAGATGTTTGTCAAGCTCTCCACCCGGACGCCCACCCCTACGCCGTCGTCAACGCCCACGCCGGCCCCTACGCCGTCGTCAACGCCCACGCCGGCCCCCACGCCGTCGTCAACGCCTACGCCGGCCCCCACGCCGTCGTCAACGCCTACGCCGGCCCCCACGCCGTCGTCAACGCCCACGCCGGCCCCCACGCCGCCGTCAACGCCTACGCCGGCCCCCACGCCGCCGTCAACGCCCACGCCGGCCCCCACGCCGCCGTCAACGCCCACGCCGGCCCCCACGCCGCCGTCAACGCCCACGCCGGTCCCGACAGCGACGCCAACGCCCACCCCGACACCTACTCCCACACCTACCCCTAACGTCGCCGTGGACCGGACGGACCTGGCCGACCAGGTGGTGGCGCTGGTCAACCAGCAGCGGGCTGAGAACGGCCTGTCTGCCCTGTCGGTCAACAGCCAGCTCCAGCAGGCGGCCCAGGAGCGGGCTCAGGAACAGGTGGAGCTGTATTCCCACACCCGGCCGGACGGCACTGAATGCTTCACCATTCTGGACGAATACGGCGTTTCGTATTCCCGGGCCGGGGAGAACATCGCCTATGGCCAGCGCAGCCCGGAGGCGGTGATGGACGCCTGGATGAACTCCCAGGGCCACCGGGCAAACATTTTGAATACCAGCTTTGACACTATTGGCGTGGGCTGCGTGGAGTATAACGGCACGCTGTACTGGGTGCAGATGTTTATTAAGCAGAGCGGCTGAGAGGCATCCTCCCCGCCCTTGCCGGAAGCAGCCATCCGCCCAACCGTAACCACCGGGGGCCCGGAGCCGACCGCTCCGGGCCCCGCTTCGTCTCTCTGAAGGAGGGCGCACGCCATGAACATTCAGATTTTCGGCACCTCCAAGTGCTTTGACACCAAAAAGGCCCAGCGGTACTTCAAGGAGCGGCGCATCCCCTTCCAGTTTGTGGACCTGGCCAAATACGGCATCAGCCCGGGGGAACTCCGAAGTGTGAAGAACGCTGTGGGACTGGAGGCCCTGCTCAACGAAAAGCACCCGGACGCCCCCCTGGCAGCCTATCTGGCCTACGACGAGGACAAGCTGGAAAAGCTGCTGGAGGAGCCCCGGCTGCTGCGGACTCCCATCGTCCGCAACGGCCGGCAGGCCACTGTGGGCTTTTGCCCAGAGGTGTGGAAGACCTGGACATAACCCCACATCCCGGTTGCGTTTCCCCGGAGGATGTGGTATCCTGTTTCCAGAACTTTGATCGGCAAGGACGCCGGAGACGGAGGATGGGGCCATGGCGGTCTTTTTATTGCTTGTCAGCTTTCTCGCCTCGGTGGGCGGGGCCATCTGCGGCATCGGCGGCGGGGTGATCATCAAGCCCGCCCTGGACGCCCTGAATCTGGCCGGCGTGTCCACCATCAGCTTTCTGTCCGGCTGTACAGTGCTGAGCATGTCCTGCTACTCTGTGGGGCGGGCCCTGGCCGCCCGGGAGAGTCTGGTGGACTTCAAAACCGGGACCCCCCTGGCCCTGGGGGCCGCTGCGGGGGGCGTGGCGGGGAAGAGCCTCTTTTCCGCCCTCACCGCCCTGTTCTCCCAGCAGAGTGTGGGCCTCTGCCAATCCATGTGCCTGGCGGTTCTGACCTTCATGACCATCTGCTACACCCTCTTCCAGCGCCGCATCCGCACCCACCGCCTGACCCACCCCCTGCCCTGCGTGGCGGTGGGCCTGGGGCTGGGGCTCCTCTCCAGCTTCCTGGGCATTGGCGGCGGGCCCATCAACCTGGTGGTGCTCTACTACTTTTTCTCCATGCCCACCAAGACAGCCGCCCAGAACAGCCTCTACATCATCCTCCTCTCCCAGATCACCAGCCTGGGCACCACCCTGCTCACCGGGGCGGTCCCTCCCTTCCAGCTGAGCTGGCTGGTCCCCATGGTGGTTGGGGGTATCACCGGCGGCATGGCCGGCCGGAACATCAACCGGCACATCGACGACCGCCAGGTGGAGCGCCTCTTCCTGGGCCTAATGGTCCTCATCACCCTCATCAGCCTCTTCAACGCCTGGCGCTTCTGGAGTGCCTGAGCTGAGAAAGCAAAGCTCCCCCTGGGAGGCCTCCGCGCCGCAGGGCCTCCCAGGGGGAGCTTTTTGGTACGCTGCCGGGACCCGTTCCATATGTCCAGGTCGGGGGATTTTGCCCCCCGGGCGGCGCGGTGTTCCCGGGCCGTTACTCCAGCGCTTCGCCGGACTCCGGGGCGATGGTATAGCCGCTCAGGTCGATGGAGAAGGTACAGGTGGCCACCACGTTGTCCGCCTCGTCCAGGAAGGAGAGGGTGTAGTCATAGCGGCCGCCGTCCACCAGCTGCCAGACCTCCTCCTGCTGCCGGGCAAAGACGGCGCCCCACTTGAAGCAGTAATGGCTCTCGTCCTTGGTCCACCAGCCGGCCCCCTCCTGGGCCCCGGTCTGGCTGGAAATGGCCCAGGTGTTCCAGGCCCCGCCGTTGATGGAGCGGGCAATCTTGGCGAACTGGAGGGTGTCCTCCCCCAGGGCCTGGGGCACGGCGTAGTAGACGGTGTACTCCCCGCCGCCGCCCATGCCGGAGACCTGCTCCTGGGTCAGTGTGCCGGCGCCGCCGTTCTGGACCAGAGCAGTGCTCTCGTCCAGGGACAGGCCCTCGGCGGTGGACGCCACCCCGTCAGGCAGCTGGTGAGTGGAGACGGTCACGCCCTCCAGCACCACAGTGGGGGTCTTTACCCCGGACAGGTCCACCACATAGCGGACGGTCTCCTCCCCCCACTGGAGGGTGATGTGGGTCTGGGGCTCCAGGGCGCTGGCGTTGAGGAAGAGGACCGCGTACTTGCCCGCGCCAAGGTCCGCGTTCTCGGTAAGGCTGGCGGTGTGCTGGGCAGTCTCGCTCTCCTGGACGCCAAGGGAGTAGCGGAAGGTCTCCTCCGCATAGTCCTGGGGGGCCTGGATGGCCAGCCCCACCCAGGCGCCCTTTCCGCCGTCCTCTCTCTGGTGGATGGGCACGATATCCTGGGTGGACAGGGCCACCCGCACAAACTCTTCACCCTCGGTCTGGGTGGCCTGGGCGGTCACCTGGGGCAGCGGGGCCTCGGGGCTGTCCTGGTCCACAGAGGAAACGCCCACCACGCCGGAGACCTCCTCCGCGCCGTCCTGACCCTGATCCTGGTCCTGATCCTGGTCTTGGTCCTGGTCGCCAAGTACCGGGTCCCCCGCGCTGTTGGTGGGGGCGTCCACGCCCTCGGACACCTGGATACTGCCGGGCCGGCTGCCGTCCAGCACCACGCCGCTGGCCTGGATTTCGGCTATGGTGATGGTCCCCTGGTTATCCACCGCCACGGCGGCCTGGGCGGTGAGGGTGTCCACGGAGGCCTCCGCCTCCAGGGCGACGGTGTTCTCCGCGCCCTCCACCGTCACCTGCGCCGCATGGGAGGCCCCCGCCAGCGTCAGGGCGTTCCGGTCCCCGGAGAGGACCGCCTCCCCCTCCACGCGGGTGCCGGTGAGGGTCACGGAGCTGCCGCTGGCGGCCACCAGCAGGTGGCTCTCCAGAACGGTGTTTTCCAGGGTCAGGTCGGACTCCCCAGCCTTGGGGGAGACCAGGACGCCGCCGGAAATCCGGGCGTCCTTCACGGAGACGCCGCCGGCGGCCACCAGCAGGATGCCGTCCACCGCCCCGGTGACCTGGGCGCCCTCCTCCCCGGCGTAAGCGGCCACGGCCTTATCCAGAACGGTGACCACAGAGGCCCGGGTGATGTTGTCCCCCAGGGCCAGGGTGTGGTTGCCCACCCCCTGGAGGATGCCGGCCCGGGCCAGGGCGTCCACATAGCCCGCGGACCAGGCGGCGGCGGTGTCACCGTCCACGAAGCCGCTGAGGTCGGGGTCCTGGGAGGGCCGGATGCCCAGGGCCCGGGCCAGGAGGACGGTGGCCCGCTCCCGGCTCATGAGCTCGTCGGCGTTGCAGTTGACGCCGTCGCCCTCCAGGATGCCGGCGGCGGTGAGCCGGAGGATGTAGGGGGCGTACCACTCGTCGCCCTTCAGGTCGGCATAGGGGTTCTCCACCGTCTTGGAATAGCCCATGGTCCGGCTCAGAAGGGCGGCGAACTCGCTGACCATCATGGCGTCGTCGGGGCGCATCCCCCGATCGTCCCCCTCCACGATGCCGTAGCCGTGCCACCGCTGAAAGGCGGCCTGGCTCCAGTGGCCGTCCAGCTCCGGCAGGGTGCTGCCGGAGGGGGCGGCGGCCGCCCTGGGGGCGGTCAGAGAGGCGGTCAGGGTCAGGGCCAGAAGGGCGGCAGGGATCTTGCGCATGGTGATGCTCCTTTGTGTGTAAACTCTCCGGCGGGCCCCCGGCTGGGGGCCGATGCGCCGGCTGTGGCAAAATCATAGCGAAATTCCGCGCCTTCGGCAAGTCAGAACTTCTGGAAGGAGAGGAACCCTCTGACGACGCCGCCAGTCCTGTGCAGGTCTGGCAGTTCCTCCGGGGAAAGAACAAAGGGCTCCCCCCTTTGACCAACTGAAAAGGGCCGCCCAGCCGGGCGGCCCTTTTCCACGGTTGATTCTTATTTCAGCTTGGAGACGATCTCCGCGGTGTCCTGGGCGATCATCAGCTCCTCGTTGGTGGGGATGACCAGCACCCGGACCCGAGCCCAGTCGATGGAGATGTCCATCTGACGGCCCTTGTACTTGTTCTTCTCCGGGTCGATCTTGACGCCCAGATACTCCATGTTCTCGCAGATGTCCCAGCGGACGGAGCGGTCGTTCTCACCCACGCCGGCGGTGAAGATGATGGCGTCCACGCCGCCCATCTCGGCGATGTAGGAGCCGATCATCTTCTTGACGGAGATGTTGAACATGTCCTTGGCCAGGATGGCCCGCTCGTTGCCCTCGTCCACGGCGGTGTCCAGGTCCCGGAAGTCGGAGGATACGCCGGAGATGCCCAGCATACCGGACTTCTTGTTGAGGATGTCAATGACCTCGGCGGCGGAGAGGTGCTCGTGCTCCATCAGGAACTCGATGATGGCGGGGTCCACGTTGCCGGCCCGGGTGCCCATGGGCAGGCCGTCCAGGGGGGTGAAGCCCATGGAGGTGTCGAAGCTCTTGCCACGGTTGATGGCGCAGATGGAGGAGCCGTTGCCCAGGTGGCAGGACACCAGCCGCAGCTCCTCAATGGGGCGGCCCATCATCTCCGCAGCCTGCTGGGAGACATACTTGTGGGAAGTGCCGTGGAAGCCGTAGCGGCGGATCTTGTACTTCTCATAGTACTCGTAGGGGATGGCGTACATATAGTGGGACTTGGGCATGGTCTGGTGGAAGGCGGTGTCGAAGACGGCCACCATGGGCACCCCGGGCATGGCCTTCTGGCAGGCCTCGATGCCGGTGATGTTGGCGGGGTTGTGGAGGGGGGCCAGAGGCACGCAGTCCCGGATGGCCTGCATTACGTTGTCGTCGATGAGGACGGAGGAGGAGAACTGCTCGCCGCCGTGGACCACCCGGTGGCCCACCGCGTCGATCTCGGACATGCTCTTGATGACGCCGTGGTCGGGGCTGGTGAGGGCGTCCAGCACCGCCTGAATGGCCTCGGAGTGGGTGGGCATAGGGATGTCGAACTCATACTTGCCGTCGGTGGCCGGGACCTTGTGGGTCAGGCGGCCGTCGATTCCGATGCGCTCGCACAGGCCCTTGGCCAGGACCTCCTTGGTCTGGGGGTCCATCAGCTGGTACTTGAGGGAGGAACTTCCGGCATTGATCACGAGTACGTTCATTTTCATTCCGCTCCTTTTCTTCATTTCGCCTTGCAGGAAGGCGGCAAAGCCGATATAATGACAGAATACATTATAGACCCTTTTCTTCAAAAGGACAACCTATTTTTCAAAACTTTTCCGCTTTTTCAAGGAGGCGGCGTCCATGCGCATTGCGGGCATAATAGCCGAATACAACCCCTTCCACCGGGGGCACGCCTGGCACATCGCCCAGACCCGGCGGGCTCTGGGGCCGGACTGCGCTGTGGTCTGCGCCATGAGCAGCCACTGGGTCCAGCGGGGGGAGTGCGCCCTCACCGGCAAGTGGGCCCGGGCGGCCATGGCTCTTCGGGGCGGGGCTGACCTGGTGCTGGAGATCCCCACCCCCTGGGCCTGCACCTCGGCGGAGCCCTTCGCCCGGGGGGGCGTGGGGATCCTGACCGCTGCGGGGGTGGTGGACACCCTCTCCTTCGGCAGCGAGTCCGGGGACTTAGACCGGCTCCGGGCGGCGGCGGCCTGCCTGGATTCAGAGGTCTACCGGGGGGAGCTCCGGCGCTTTCTGGATGCGGGGAGGCCCTTCGCCGCCTGCCGCCACGCCGCAGTCCGGGCCCTCCTGGGGGAGGAGGCCGCCGCCTGCCTGGCCAATCCCAACGACAACCTGGGGGTGGAATACCTCCGGGCACTGCCGCCGGGGATGGGGGCCCTGGCCGTCCCCCGGATGGGAGTCCCCCACGACGGGGCGGAGGGCGCGGGGGGCTTCGCCTCGGCCTCGGCCATCCGTGGCTGGCTGCGGCAGGGCCAGAGCGCCCGGGCGGAGCCCTTTCTCCCCGAACCCTGGCAGGGGGACATCGCCTCCATGGCCTGGATCGAGCGGGCGGTACTTTCCCGGCTGCGGTCCATGACCCTGGAGGAGGCCCAGCGCCTGCCCGACAGCGGCGAGGGCCTGGCCCGGCGGCTCCTGGACGCTGCCCGGGAGGCGGAGGATCTGGAGGGGCTCTACCGCCTGGTCAAGACCAAGCGCTACGCCCACGCCCGGGTCCGGCGGCTGGCCCTGTGGGCTTTTCTGGGCCTGGAGGCGGCGGATCGGCCGGCGGAGCTTCCCTATCTCCGGGTCCTGGGCCTCACCGGGCGGGGCCGGGCGGTTTTGCGGGAGATGGGCCGGCGCAGCCAGGTCCCCGTGGTGGCCAAGCCCGCCCACATCCGGCGGCTGGGGCCCGAGGCCCAGGCCCTCTTCGCCCTGGAGGACCGCTGCACCGCTCTCTACGGCCTGTGCTTCCCCCGGCCGCGGACCGGCGCCGCTGAGTGGACCACCTCCCCGGTCTTCCTGCCCTGATCGTCCCCCAAAACGCGAAAGCGCCGTTCCCCGCCCGGCCCTTGGCCCGGAGGGGAACGGCGTTTTTTCTGCTTAAAGGGTTCCGTATTCCTCGAAGAAGCGGTCGTGGACCACCTGGACGGCGTTGTCGGCGTCGCATTTGTCCACCAGAACCGAGACCTTCACCTCGCTGGTGGAGATCATATGGATGTTGATGCCGGCGTTGTAGAGGGACTCGAACATCAGGGCGGCCACGCCGGGGTTGTGGACCATGCCCGCCCCCACGATGGAGACCTTGGCGATATCGTCCGTGACGTCGATATGGTCGAAGCCCAGGGCGTCTCGGACCTCCTCGAGAATCCGGCAGGCCTCCTCCATATCGTCCCGGGCGATGGTGAAGCTGATGTCCTTGGTGCTGCCCCGGCCGATGGACTGGATGATGATGTCCACGTTAATCCTGTGCTTGGCCAGGGTGGAGAAGATGCGGAAGGCGGTGCCCGGCTGGTCCGGCAGGCCCACCAGGGCCAGGCGGGCAATGTTCTTGTCCTTGGCCACGCCGCTGACATAGGGCTTTTCCATGGTTTTCGCAACCTCCTTGACTTTGGTTCCGGGCCGTCCGGTGAAGCTGGAGAGGACCTCCAGGTCCACATTGTAGCGCTTGGCCATCTCCACCGAGCGGTTGTGCAGGACCTGGGCCCCCAGGGTGGCCAGCTCCAGCATTTCATCGTAGGTGATTTCGTCCAGCTTCCTGGCCCCCTTGACGCACCGGGGGTCGGCGGTGTAGACCCCGTCCACGTCGGTGTAGATCTGGCACAGGTCGGCGTGGAGGACGGCGGCCAGGGCCACCGCCGAGGTGTCCGAGCCCCCCCGGCCCAGGGTGGTGATGTCGCCGTACTTGTTGATACCCTGGAAGCCGGTGACAATGACGATCTTCCGCTTGTCCAGCTCGGCCAGAATGCGCTCGGTGCGGACGGACTTGATCCGGGCGGCGCCGTAGGACGAGTTGGTCTTGAAGCCCGCCTGCCAGCCCGTCAGGGAGACCACCGGGTAGCCCATGGCCTCGATGGCCATGGCGCACAGGGCGCAGGAGATCTGCTCCCCGGTGGACAGGAGCATGTCCATCTCCCGCTGGGAACCCCTGGGGTTGATCTCCCCGGCCTTGGCGATGAGGTCGTCGGTGGTGTCCCCCTGGGCGGAGAGGACCACCACCAGGCTGTGGCCCCGGCGGTAGGTCTCCGTGATGATGCGGGCCACGTTGCGGATGCGGTCGGCGTCCGCAACCGAGGTTCCGCCGAATTTCTGTACAATGAGTGCCATGTATCTCTACCCCCTAAACGAGTTGCGTGTGGGATCGCCGGAGGGCGTCCCGGGGGAGCCCACCGCCCCGGGCGGGCTCCGGCGGGCGGAGGGGACAGGGCCGACGCCCGCTCCGCCCCAAGGCATCCTATGCCGTCACGCCAGCACCCGGAACACGGACAGGGGCCGCAGGTCCCCCAGGGCGGCGTCCAGCTGGGCCCGGGTCATGGCGCCGGCGGTGAGGAAGGCCACCTCCTCCGCAGGGGCCCCCGGGCGGGACAGAAGGGCCGCCCCCGGGAAGGCGGTTCGGACGGCCGCCGCGCTGCCCGCCGCCCGGACATACCACCGGAAGGGGAACTGGTCTGGGGAGACGGTGACGTCCTCCCCGCCGGGACCCCACTCGATGTGCTTCCGGGACTGGATGTGCCGGGCGGCGTCCATGACGTCGGCCACCACCGCCGAGGCGGTGGGGAGCTTCCCCGCCCCCCGGCCGTAGAACATTACGTCCCCAATGGCGTCCCCCTTGACCATGATGGCGTTGAAGACGTCCTCCACCCCGGCCAGGGGGGCCTCGGCGTCCACCAGATGGGGGGCCACATAGGCGCACACCCGGCCGTCGGGCTCCTTCACGGCCCGGCCCAGGAGCTTGATCTTCCGGTTGCAGGACTCGGCATAGGCCACGTCGGCCAGGGTCACGCCGGAGATGCCCTCGGTGGGCACCTGCTGGGGGTAGATGTGGCGGCCGAAGGCGATGGCGGCCAGGATGCAGATCTTCCGGCAGGCGTCGCGGCCCTCCACGTCGGCGGTGGGGTCCTTCTCGGCGTAGCCGTTGGCCTGGGCCTCCTTCAGGGCGGCCTCGAAGGTGAGGCCGGAGCGGATCATCCGGGTGAGGATATAGTTGGTGGTGCCGTTGAGGATGCCGCAGACCTCGGTGAGCTCGTTGGCAGCCAGGCACTGGGACAGGGGCCGCAGGATGGGGATGCCGCCCCCCACGCTGGCCTCGAAGAGGTAGCTCACGCCCTTCTGGGCGGCCAGCTGGAGGAGCTCATACCCGTGCTCGGCCACCAGCTCCTTGTTGGAGGAGACCACGCTCTTGCCGGCGCTCAGGGCCCGGCGGGTGTAGTCCAGGGCCACGGTGGCCCCGCCGATGGTCTCCACCACGATCTCCACCGTGGGATCGTTCTCAATGACCGAGAAATCATGGACCACCTTGTCCTCAAAGGGGCTGCCGGGGAAGTCCCGGACGTCGAGAATATACTTGAGCCGGACGGGGGTCTCCACCTTCTGGTCGATGTGCTCGGCGTTCTTCGCAAGCACCTCGGCCACGCCGGAGCCCACAGTCCCAAAGCCCAGAATCGCTACGTTCACCATAAGGTCGCACACTCCTTCTCTTTTTCATAGCGGCATCAGCCCGCCAGAATCTCACATCTCAGGACCCCCTCCAGGCCCGTGGTGCGGCTGAGCAGCTCCTCCACCGGAATCTGAAGGCCGGAGGTCTCCGCCCCGATGGTGGCCAGGGCGCAGCCCTCTGTGGGAATCCCCTGGTTGATGGTGAGAATATTCGCGCCGGAGAGGGCAAAGCTATTGAGGACCGAGGAGAGGACCCCCGGCTCGTCCCGCAGGCGCACCTGAAAGGTAACGATTCTGCCGTGGAGCACGTCGTTGAAGGGCCGCACCGCGTCCTTATATTTATAAAAAGCGCTGCGGCTGATGCCCGCCAGCTCGGCGGCCTGGTGGACGGTCTCCGCCTCCCCCAGCTCCAGCATCCGCTTGGCCTGGGCCACCTTTCGGAAAATCTCCGGCAGGGCGCCGGCCTCCACGATGAAATACTTGGGCGGATTTCCCACGGCGAGCCCCTCCTCTCCCCTGAAAAAGCGGCCACTGTCCTTGTAACAAAGGCATTTGTCCGCATGTGGTGTCTATTGTAGCACAGCCGCCGGCCCGGCGCAAGGGCCAATCGACAGAACATCCCACGATTTTTCCCCCCGCCGGGGGGAGGGATTCCGTCATTGTCACCACAGTCCCGGCCCGGAGCCCGGGGCCCGCCAGCCTTTTGGAACGGAGGTCTGCCATGCAGTCTGACAAGCGTCCGCAGCTTCTCACGGCCGCCGCCGGGGCGGCCCTGGGGGGGCTGGCCCTCTGGCTTGCCCTCCGCTTTCTGGTGCCCTGGACCCTCCCCTTTCTCATCGCCCTGGCCCTCTCCGCCCTGCTGGAGGGGCCGGTGGGCTTCCTGAGCGCCCGGCTCTCCCTGCCCCGGTGGGCCGCCGCCGCCGGGTGTACCCTCCTGCTGGTGCTCCTCCTCTCGGGCGCTCTGCTGCTGGCGCTGTGGCGGCTGTGGTACGAGGCCTCCCTCCTGCTGGAGGAGCTCCCCCGGCTGATCGCCTCCCTGCCCTCCCTGGGGGATCAGGCCGAGGACTGGGCCTACCGCTATATCATCGCCGCCCCGCCGGACCTTCAGGACTTTCTGTGGCAGGCCCTGGAGTCCCTGCTGGACCGGGCCGCCGCCCTGCCCGCCCTGCTCTACGACTGGGCCGCCGCGTGGGCGGCCGGCGTCCTGGCCGCCCTGCCCCAGTGGGGGCTCTTCCTCTTCACCACCGCCCTGGCCACCTACTTCTCCTCCGCCGGGCGGCCCGCCCTCCTGGCCTTCCTCCGGCGGCAGGTGCCGGCCCGGTGGCGGCCCAGGGTCCGCGCCGGGCTGGAGCGCCTGCGGGGGGCCCTGCGGGGCTGGCTCCTGGCCCAGGGGACCCTGATGCTGGTGACCTTTGGAACCCTGGCGGCGGGTTTTTTGCTGCTGGGGGAGGAGCTGGCCCTGCTGCTGGCCGCCCTCACCGCCCTGGTGGACGCCCTGCCCGTCTTTGGTACCGGCGCCGTCCTCCTGCCCTGGGCCGCTGTGGAGCTCCTGACCGGCCGGGTCCGAACCGCCTTGGGGCTGCTGGCCCTCTACGCCCTGGTCTCCGTGGTGCGGAGCCTGCTGGAGCCCAAGCTCACCGGGACCCGGACGGGGCTCCCGCCCCTGGCCGCCCTGCTGGCCATGTATGTGGGCTTTCAGGCATTTGGGGTGGCGGGGATGGTACTCGCCCCCCTGGGCGCCGTCCTTTTAAAGGCCCTCCACGACTGCGGCCTGGTGCGGCTGTGGCGGGACTGAGCGCACCCAGGCGGACCATCTTGTCTTTTGGCGGATTCCCCCTTGCACTCTGTCAGGCAATGCGCTATAGTAGGGGAGGATTGCTCTGTTGAAAGGACTGGAAGAGTTTAAAACAAGAGGAGATGGATTGTGTGGATATCATCATTGTAGGCGACGGAAAGGTCGGCTACACCCTGGCGGAGCAGCTCTCCCTGGAGGGGCACAGCGTCACCATTGTGGACACCAGCGACGAGGCGCTGCGCAAGGCGGATGAGGCCCTGGACGTCATGTGCGTCAAGGGCAACGGAGCGTCGGCCGCCGCCCTGCGGGAGGCCGGGGCCGAACACGCCGACCTGCTCATCGCCGCCACTAGCATGGACGAAATCAACATGGTCTCCTGCCTTACCGCCAAGCACCTGGGCACCCAGTTCACCATCGCCCGGGTCCGCAACATCGAGTACACCGCCGACAGCAGCCGGCTCAAGCGGGACATGGGCATCGACCTGCTCATCAACCCGGAGCGGGCCGCCGCCCTGGAGATCGCCCGGCTGCTCCGCTTCCCCCCGGCCGCCAACATCGAGACCTTCTACCGGGGCCGGGTGGAGCTCATGAGCTTCCGGGCCCGGGAGGGGGACTTCTTCCTGGGCCAGCCCCTCTCCGCCCTCTCCGATCGGGTCAAGGGCCTGCCCATCCTCTTCTGCGCCGCCGACCGGGACGGGGCGGTCATCATCCCCGACGGATCCTTCGTCCCCCAGCTGGGGGACCGCATCTATGTCATCGGCGCCCCCCTGGGCGTCCATGAGTTCTTCCAGCACATCGGGCGCTATGCCCCCCAGGTCCGCAGCGTCTTTGTGGTGGGGGGCGGGCGCATCGGCTACTACCTGGCCGCCATCCTGGAGCGGATGAACATGCGCGTGAAGGTCGTGGAACAGCGGGAGGCGCGCTGCCGCCAGCTCTCCGAGGACCTGCCCAAGAGCCTCATCATCCAGGGGGACGGCACCGACCAGGAGCTGCTGGAGTCGGAGAACCTGGCCGAGTCCGACGCCTTTGTGGCCCTCACCGACCGGGACGAGGACAACCTCATCATCTCCCTCTACGCCCTCCAGCGGAAGATCTTCAAGGTGGTGGCCAAGTGCAACCGCCGCAACTACATCTCCATCGTCCGGGACCTGGGCCTGGACAGCGTCATCTCCCCCAAGCTCTTCATCGCCAACCAGATTCTCCAGATCGTCCGGGGCCGGCAGAACACCAAGGGCAGCGTGATGAACACCCTCTACAAGATCGGCGAGGGGGGCGCTGAGGCCATGGAGTTCACCGTCAACCAGACCACCCGCCATCTGGGCACCCCCCTGAAGGACCTGCCCCTGAAAAAGGGCATCCTGGTGGCCGTCATCATCCACCAGGGCCGTACCATCATCCCTGAGGGCTCCTCTGCCATGGAGCTGGGCGACGCCGTCATTTTGGTGTCCAGCGGCCGCGCCATTCTGGACATCAACGACATCTTTGACGACTCTGTCCTGACGCGGGGGATGGAGCGATGAACTTTAAGCTTGTCCTCCGGCTGGCGGGCAAGACCCTGCTGGTGGAGGCCGCCTGTATGGCGCTCCCGCTGGTGGTGGCCCTCCTCTACCGGGAGGACCCCATGCCCTTCCTGCTGGCCATCGGCATCACCGCCGTGGTGGGTCTGCTGCTGTCCCTGGTGAAGTCGGACACCGCCTTCCACGCCCGGGAGGGCTTCTTCTCCGCCGGGCTCATCTGGGTGCTGGCCGGCGTCAGCGGCGCCCTCCCCTTCTACTTCTGCGGCGACTTCGCCAGCTTCGTGGACTGCTTCTTTGAGTCCATTTCCGGCTTTACCACCACCGGCTCCTCCATCCTCCCCGCCGTGGAGGGCCTGCCCAAGGGCATCCTCTTCTGGCGCTCCTTCTCCCACTGGCTGGGGGGCATGGGCATCCTGGTCCTCACCATCGCCCTCCTCCCATCCCTGGGAGGCCGGACCCTCCACGTCATGAAGGCCGAGTCCCCCGGACCCATCGTCAGCAAACTGGTGCCCCGGGCCTCCCAGTCCTCCAAAATCCTCTACGCCATCTACTTCGTCCTCACCGTGGTCATGATTGTGTGCCTGCTGCTGGCGGGAATGCCCCTCTACGACACCCTGGTCAACTCCTTCGCCGTGGCGGGCACCGGGGGCTTCTCCGTCCTGAACACCTCCATCGGCGGCTACCAAAACCCCGTCTTCGAGGTCATTCTGGGCATCTTTATGGTGGTCTTCTCCATCAACTTTTCCCTCTACTTCCTCATCCTCTGCGGCAAGTGGAAGCAGGCCCTGAAGAGCGATGAGCTTCGGTTCTTCGCCGGGGTGGTGACGGCGTCCGTCCTCCTCATCGCCGTCAACATCAGCAGCATGTACGGCTCCTTCCTGGTCTCTCTCCGCCACGCCTTCTTCCAGGTGACCACCATCATCTCCACCACCGGCTTCTCCAGCGTGGACTTCGACCAGTGGCCGGAGTTCTCCCGGATGCTGCTGGTGATCCTGATGGTCTGCGGCGCCTGCGCCGGCTCCACCGGCGGCGGCGTCAAGTGCTCCCGGGCCCTGCTGCTGCTCAAGTGCGTCCGGCGGGAGGTCCGCCAGATCCTCCACCCCCGCTCGGTCAGCGTGGTGAAGCTGGACGGCCGGGTGGTGGACGAGAAGACCCTCCACACCGTCATGGTCTTCCTGGGGGCCTATGTGCTCCTGGCCCTGATGGCCATGCTGGTGGTGGCCTTGGACAACTTCTCCTTTGGCACCACCTTCACCGCCGTCATCACCTGCATCGGCAATGTGGGCCCCGGCCTGGAAAAGGTGGGCCCCATGGGGAACTTTTCCGAGTTCTCCCACCTGTCCAAGCTGGTGCTCTCTCTGTGTATGATCGCGGGAAGACTGGAAATCTTTCCCATTTTGGTCCTCTTCAGCCGGGGCGCCTGGCAGAAGGTGTGACCCCTCCCGCCCACAAAAAACCGGGCGGCCGCCTTGTCTGGCCGCCGCCCGGTTTTTTGATGCGTGCCCCTGAAACAGCAGCGCTGCCATGGCAAGCCCTAGGGCTTGTTTGAAAATTGGCGATGTGTCCGGCAGCGAGGGATTTTGGGCCGCCGGCAAGCAATTTTTTCGCAGGAATCCTGGCGGATTTCAAGGAAAAATTGCGCCGTCCGGGGGGCAAAAGACCCGCTGATTGGGCATGTTGACATTTTTCAAACAAGCCCTAATATAGACGGGTGTCCGTAAAACAGTTAATCCTCCGTATGGCTTAGACCATGCGGAGGATTTGTTTATGTCTAATCTTCAAACTTGCTGGCGGCAAACGGTTTGTCAAAACCGTTTGCGGACGGCAAGTCCACAGGGGATAGCCGCTTTAGCGGCGCAAGGGGGTGTAGCCACCTTGACGGAACGAAGTGACGCAACATTCTCGGTCAAGCAGTTTTCTTCTGCTGACGGAGAATGAAGCTCCGCAGGACGCACGATACTCCCGATAGGAGAGTATAGAAGTGCGCCCTTTAGTTCCTAAAGGGATTTTATCAGTTCGCCAAACAAGAATTTAGGTGTAACTAAAGTCTTATCTTATATGCCCCTTTCTTCGAGCATAATCTCCAATTATAAAAGCAACTGCTATAATCAACAAAATAAATATAGATAATATATCCCAAATATCAATTACCGCCTCGCCAATCATTTTTGATAATATACTATTTATCAAAAGTGTAAATGGAATAGCAAACAAGAATGTGATTCCTGTTGCCAAAAACTTTCGTTCTTTAAGTCGATAATATAAAGCATAAATTATCCAAAGAAATGCAAGTGAGATAATCGACATAATCGCACCTATGCTGAACACCTCATTCACTTTTATCAAAATACTTAATATGTACATAAATGGTACTATAATTATAGTAATAGCAATCATCGCCACCAGCACTCCCCTTTTTCCCAACAATATAACCGGAAACGATGCGATCCATGTAACCAATATAGAACTAAGCACAATTAATGACCATGTCAATGTTCCCGAAATGGCAATATCACATATGCAACATACCATAATGCCAATTATCATAGTGATTGTGTATATTGTTGATATTATTGCATTCTTGTTCATGTTGTTCTCATCTTTTCTTTTTAATTCAATGAGATTTTCATTGACCTTCTCTTCGTAATTATTCATTTCTATCCTCTCCCCACTCAACAATTCGTTAACCGTAACACCTAAAATATTGCAAAGTTCCAACATGATAGATGAATCAGGCATACATTTTCCTGTCTCCCATTTGGAAACAGCTCTGTCAGTAATATTTAACTTTTCTGCTAATTGCGCTTGTGTCAAACCTTTTTCTTTTCTACAACCAGCAATAAACTTTCCTGTATCAATTTGATTCATGAAAATATGCCTCCTTTCATGATTTACTCTACAATTTCTATCAATTTTTGTACACGAACCGTAAGTAGAATTATCAAACTCAACCTTCAGTTGGGAGAGGCATTGTGTTTGACAAATCCCGATTTATTGCTCAATTTCATATTCAAATTATACCATAAAACTTGTGAACATTTCTACCGCAACTTTGGACTATATGAGAAAAGTCCGAACAGTTTTCTGCCCGGACTTCCTCGCTCAATCGTAAATCAATTCCGCTTTCACAATCTCCTCTGCCTGTGCCTTGCAAGCGTTCATCTGCCGCACCCACTCCATCTGATTTTCGGCTTTCAGCTGTTCGGTCACGCCGTTTCGCTTCGCCAGCTCCGGCACGATCAGCTCCATGCGGTTTCGTGCCGCTTCGTCAATCTTAGCGCAATACTGTCTTACGTACACCCAGCAATTCACAGTCTCTTTTTGCGGAAGCAGAAGGTAACGGCGAAGAGAACCGCCAGGTACAGCGTGATGGAGGCCCCCGCCGAGGGGCCGATGTAGTAGGACGTCATCAGCCCTGCCACCCCCGCCGCCAGGGCGGAGAGGAGGGAGATGAGGTGATACTGCCGCATGTTCCGGGCCACGTTCCGGGCGGCGGCCCCCGGCAGCACCAGCAGGGAGTTGATGACCAGCAGGCCCACCCAGGTCATGGCCACCGTCACCACCACCGCCACGGCGGCGGAGAAGAGTGCCTCCTGCCAGAAGACCCGGACCCCCCGGCTGTCGGCCAGGGCCGGGTGGACCGAGGCGAGCATGAGCTGGTTGAAGGAGCGCAGCCACAGCAGGACCACCAGCACCAGGATGACAGCCAGCAGGCCGATCCGGGACGGCTCCACGCTGAGGATGTCCCCGATGAGCAGGGCGTTGAATCGGGTGAAGCTGCCCCCGCCGAAGGTGGCCAGGAAGATGCCCAGAGCCACGGCGGTGGAGGAGAAGACCCCGATGACGGTATCGCTGGCCAGGCTGGTCCGCCGCCGCACGAAGGTGAAGAGCAGGGCGAAGACCACCGCGAAGACTGCGGCGAACCACAGGGGGTCTGCCTGGGAAAGGAGGGGGACCGCCGTCCCCGCCAGGGTGCCCACCGCCATACCGGTAAAGGCCGAGTGGCCCAGGGCGTCGGAGAAGAAGGACATCCTGCTCTCCACCACCATGGTGGAGAGCAGGCCGAAGAGGGGGGAGATCACCAGCACCGCCAGCAAGGCCCAGCGCATAAATTCATAGGAGGCCCAGTCAAAGGGGAGAGCCCCCACCAGCTGGTTCCAGAGGGCCATCAGCGCTGCCCCCTTCCCAGGGTCAGGTGGAAGACCTGCTGAAATTCCGGGGAGGCCAGGACCTCAGAAGGCTTCCCCGCCTTGAGCACGGCGCCCTGGAGGAGGATGACCTTGTCGGCATACGCCTCCAGGGTAGCGAAGTCGTGGGTGGACAGGAGGATGGAGAGATCGTACTGGGTGCGGACCTCATCCAGCATGTCCAGAAGCTGCTTCTCTCCCTCGATGTCCACCCCGGAGAGGGGTTCATCCAGGATGAGGATGTGGGGGACGGGCTCAAGGGCCATGGCCAGCAGCACTCGCTGGAGCTCCCCGCCGGAGAGGGCCCCCACCCTCTTGTCCAGCAGTCCCTCCCCGTGGACCCGGCGCAGGCAGGCGGCCACCCGCTCCCGGAGCCGCTGGGGAATGGGGAGGAAAACCGGCCAGCTTGAGATGGCCCCGGCGAAGAGGTCCAGCACGCTCACCGGGTCCCCCCGGTCAAAGGAGGGGGACTGGGGCACATAGCCGATGAGGGGCCGGGTGTGCCCGCCCCCCGCCGGCTGGAAGTCGATGGTCCCTGTGTGGGGAATCTGGCCCAGGACAGTCTTGAACAGGGTGGACTTCCCCGCCCCGTTGGGGCCAATGAGGGCGGTGATCTCCCCGCAGTGGAGGTGGAAGTCCACATCGTGGAGGATGACCTGGTCCCCAGCGGTGACCCCCAGGCCCTCCGCCCGCAGGCAGCAGGCCCTGGAACAGCCGGCCCCGGCGGGGAGATCATCGTGCTTGTGTACGCTCATGGCTGTGTGCGCTCCCCCCATTCATCTGGACCTGGCCCTCCCCCAGGGCGTTGGCGATGGTCTCCACGTTTCCCTCCAGGGCGGTGAGGTAGGGGTCCAGGCCCTGGCCGTCCCCGCTCATGATGAGGTCCAACTGGCAGACCTGACAGCCGGTTTCCCGGGAAATGGCCTGGGCGGTGGCGTCGGAGCCGTTTTTCTCGGTGAAGATGGCGGGGATGTCAAAATCCCGGACCAGCCCCACAATCTCCTTGATTTCGGCGGCGCTGGCCTCGCTTCCCTCCTCCTCCTCAATGGCCTTCAGCAGGTCCAGGCCGAAAGCTTCGGCGAAATACTGAAAGCCGTCGTGGAAGGTGATAAGCTCCCGTTGGGGGAGCGGGAGGCCGGGCTGGCCGGAGGCGGTAATCTCCCGCAGCGTCGTCCCGGCGTTGGCGAGCCGGGCAGCGGCGTCGGAGGCGTTGCCCGCATACCGCTCCGCCCGGTCCGGGTCCGCCTGAGTCAGGCCCGCCCGGATGTTCTCCACCATCTGGGCCGCCCGGGCGGGCTCCATCCAGATGTGGGGGTCGTATTCCGTGTCGTGGTCGTGGCCCTCGTGGCCCAGGGCGGGCAGGAGCTCCACCCCCTCCGAGCAGTCGATGACCGGGGCGTCGGAGGCGGCCAGGGCGTCCGAGAGAAAATCCTCCAGTCCCACGCCGTTGAGGACCACCACATCGGCGGCCTCCACGGCCTTCATGTCGTTTACCGTCAGGGTGTAGTCGTGGAGGCAGGAGATCTCCTGCTGAATGAGCCGGGAGACCTCCACCCCCTCCACCCCCTCGGTGACGGCGGTGGTGAAGAGATAGACGGGATAGGTTGTGGCCAGGATGTGGAGGGTGTCGTCCTCCGGGGCCGGGGAAGCGCTCTGTCCGCCCCCGCAGGCGGAGAGGGTCAGCAGGGCGGAGAGCGTCAGGGAAAGCATGATCTTTTTCACGAAAGCACCTCAAAAAAGGGGTTGAAGGGGGTCGCGCCCCTATTATACCCCATCCCCGGGCATTTGTAAAATAAAAACGTCCGCCGGGACGGGAAACCGCCCCGGCGGACCGCAGGTTATTTCGCGTAGTAGTTGATCAAACAGCCCGCCAGGATAATGTCCCGCTCCTCTCGGGTAAGCCCGGGGAGTTTCAGGGTAATGGGGGTCTCGGCGCCGTTCTGGATGAGGGTGCCGGTGAGCTCCTCTCCGTCCCCCTCCAACAGGGCCCGAATGCCGGGGAGATAGAGCCGGTCCCCGGGCCGGATGTTTTTCTCGGCCAAACCGTTGCAGACAAAGGGCAGCATCCCCCAGTTCACCACGTTGGAGCGGTAGCGCTTGGTGGCGTACTCCTGGGCCAGGTTGGCGCAGCCCCCCAGCACCCGCTGGCAAGAGGCCGCCTGCTCCCGGGCAGAGCCATCGCCGGGCTTCAGGGCCATCACCAGAGAGCCCAGGCCGGTGGTCTTGGGGTCGTGGCCCAGGAGGGCCTCGGTGGGCTCCCCCGCCCGGCGGCGGCGCTCCTCCGCCAGAACCTCCTTGGCCCGGGGCACATACTGGGGGTCCTTCCGGCTCAGGGCAAACTCGCTCAGACGCAGGGGGTTGGAGCGGTAGGAGGAGGTCTCCCCGGAGGGGATGAGCTCATCGGTGGTGGTCACCGGGTCATAGATGGCGGCGCAGACGGTGAGCAGCAGATTCTCCGGCAGGGCCACCTGCTCCGGCCAGTCGGCGATGTTGGGGCCGAAGACCAGCTCGGCGCTGGGGTCGGGCTTCCCCACCCCGTAGTAAACCCTGGCCCGGTAGGCGGAGTCATCGTAATCCCAGCTCTCGCCGGGCCGGTCGGCGGGGCAGTCGGGCAGCTCGTCGGCCCCGGTGAGGATGCCGCCGTGGAGGGCGGTGGCGGCGATGGAACGGCTGTCCATCAGAGCCACATAGGAGATCTGGCCCTCGCCGGGCTTGGAGCCCTCCCGGTTGGGGAAGTTCCGGGTGGAGTGGCGGATGGAGAAGGCTCCGTTGGCGGGCACATCCCCCGCCCCGAAGCAGGGCCCGCAGAAGCAGGAGCGGATGGAGGCCCCGTCGGCCATCAGGGAGGCGAGGTAGCCCTTCTTGGTGAGCTCCAGGTTGATGGGCATGGAGCCGGGGTAGCAGGAGAGCCAGAACTCCCCGGAGCCGATGGGGTGCCGCCCCAGAATCTCGGCCGCCCGGACCAGGTTCTGGTAGGTGCCGCCGGAGCACCCGGCGATGACCCCTTGGTCCACCTGGAACTGGCCGTTCACAATCTTCTCGGTCAGGGAGGGGGCGTTTTTGACGCCCAGCTGCTCGGCGGCGTCCACGTCCACCTGGTGGAGCAGGTCGGCCAGGTTGGCCTTGAACTCCCGGATGGAATAGGCGTTGGAGGGGTGGAAGGGCAGGGCGATCATGGGTTCCACGGTGGAGAGGTCCACCTGGATGAGGGCGTCGTAGTAGGCCCCCTCCCCGGGAGCCTGGGCCCGGAACTGGTCCCCCCGGCCCAGGCGCTCCAGGTGGTCCTTGGTGATCCCGTCGGTGGACCACACCGAGGACAGGCAGGCCGTCTCGGTGGTCATGACGTCGATACCGGAGCGGTAGTCCATGGAGAGGCTGGCCACGCCGGGGCCGAAGAACTCCATGACGGCGTTTTTCACGATGCCCGCTTTAAAGGTTGCCCCGATGAGGGCCAGGGCCACGTCCTGGGGGCCGGTGCCGGGCCGAGGGGCCCCGGTGAGGTAGATGGCCGCCACCTTGGGATAGGCGATGTCGTAGGTCTTCTGGAGGAGCTGCCGGGCCAGCTCAGGCCCGCCCTCTCCGATGGCCATGGTGCCGTAGGCGCCGTAGCGGGTGTGGGAGTCGGAGCCCAGGATCATCCGCCCAGGGGCGGCGTACCGCTCCCGCATGTAGGAGTGGATGACAGCCTGGTGTGCGGGGACAAACTCTCCGCCGTACTTCCGGGCGGCCGAGAGGCCGAAGACGTGGTCGTCCTCGTTGATGGTGCCGCCCACGGCGCACAGGGAGTTGTGGCAGTTGGTGAGCACATAGGGCAGGGGGAAGGCCCGCATCCCGGAGGCCCGGGCGGTCTGGATGATCCCCACATAGGTGATGTCGTGGGAGGCCATGGCGTCGAATTTCAGGGCCAGCCGCTCGGGGCTGCTGGAGGTATTGTGGGCCTCCAGAATGGTCCGGGCCATGGTGCCGGTCCGCTCCGCTGCGGGGCGGGGGGCTGTGGGGACAAAGGCCCCGCCCTGGTAGAGGACAGGGGTGTTGGTGATCTGAATCATATGAAAATCCTCCAATCGGTGGTGCAGTTCTGTGTGTCGTCCGCCACATTATAGCATAAAGAGGAGCGCGAGACAAGCCTGCGGAGGAAGTTCCGCCCTCCCCCTTCCAGCCATCAGAAAACCGCTCCCGCCGGCCGTGAACAGGGCCGATGGGAGCGGTTGATCGGGCAGTCAGGAAATGGCCACCACCCGGTACATCAGGAAGAAATGGGCCACGCTGCCCAGGAGGATGAAGACGTGGAAAATCTCGTGGCAGCCGAAGCGGGGATTGTTCCGTCCCGGCCACTTGACGGCGTAGAGCACGCCCCCCACCGTGTAGAGCACGCCCCCCAGTACCAGCCAAAGCATCCCTTCCACCGGCATGTTCCGCAACAGGCCGGGGAGCAGGAAGAGGGCCATCCAGCCCATCAGGAGGTAAATGGCGGAGGTCAGCCACCGGGGGGCGCTGATCCAAGCCACCGCCAGGGCCGTCCCGGCCAGCGCCACGGTCCACACCGCCGCCAGCATGGGGATGCCCCCGTCCTGGACAAGCATCAGGGCGCAGATGGGGGTGTAGCTCCCGGCGATGAGAAAATAGATGGAGATATGGTCGTATTTCCGCAGGGCAATGCGGCCCTTCACCCCCGTGCGGAGGCAGTGGTAGAGGGTGCTGGCGGTATAGAGGCCGATCATGCTCAGCCCGTAGAGGAGGAAAGCCCCAAAGGCGGCGCCCCCCTGGTTCAGCGCCGCCACCCGCCAGAGGAGGAGCACCGTACCCAACACCCCCAGGGCCGCCCCCATCCCGTGGGTGATGGCGGACCAGGGCCGCAGGCCGTCGTAGGGGTCCCGCGCCTTCTCCCCGCAGGGCCGGACCTTCGGGCGGGCAAAGGCATAGGGATTATATTCCATGCGTTCATTCATGTGGATCACCTGTCTATAGTGTAGCACCGCACACGGCAATATGTCAAGATAGAAATAAGGAGATATAATAAACAAAATTATATTCCAATAATTCCCGATTTTTTATCTCCACGGACCGCTCGAGCCTGCCGTCGGGGCCGGCGGGCATACCACAGCAGGGCGTCGGTGCTGCCGGTGCGGTGAAGGACCACCGCCGTCCACAGGGCGTCCGCCCCCAGCAGCAGGGCCGCCGGCAGGGTCAACCAGGCCGGGATGGCCGCCGCCAGGGCGGCGGCCAGAGGATGGAGGCCATAGACGGTCAGCAGCCCCAGGCCGCACCAGCACAGGGAGAAGGGGAGGCAGACCCGTCCGCCCAGGTTCCAGGGCAGCCCGGAGTAGTCCCAGAAGGAGACCCGGAGGAGTTTTTCGTAGAAGAGGCTCATGGCGTACTCCGCCCCGGTGGCGGCGGCGGCGGACCAGAGGGCCAGAAGCACCGGCCGTCCCGCCAGCAGCGGCGCGAGGGCCAGGATCAGCAGGGCTCCCAGCCCGTAGACCGGACACAAGGGCAGGAAGTAGAAGCACTTCCGGTCCCGCTTGTCCAGCCGGGCGGCCCGGGCGTAGGCCACCTCCAGCAGAAAGCCCAAAAAGCTGTAGAACACGGCATACCAGAACCATTCCCTCATGGCGGTTTTCTCCCCCCGATTGGCTTCTGTGCCTTATCATGGGCAGAGAAAAGCCAAAGCATTCGGACATTTTCTGGAAAAACGCCGGGAAAAAGGGGGAACTCCACCCTTGTGGAATCCCCTGGGATGTGATAAAATGGAGAAAATTCTGAAGGGGAGCCAGCATATGCGGCATCTGATTGATTTTGGGGACCTGAGCCGGGCGGAGTGGGACGCGCTGTACCAGCGTTGCAGCGAGATTATGGACCACCCCGCTGATTTTTTGGACGCCTGCCGGGGCAAGGTCATGGCCAGCCTGTTTTACGAGCCCTCCACCCGCACCAATTTTTCCTTCCAGACCGCCATGCTCCGGGTGGGCGGCTCGGTCTTCGGCTTTGCCGATCCCCAGTCCTCCTCGGTGGCCAAGGGGGAGACCCTCAAGGACACCATTAAGATGGTCTCCGGTTACGCCGATGTGGTAGTCATGCGCAATCCCCTGGAGGGGGCCGCCAAGGCGGCCTCCCTCTACTCCGATGTACCGGTCATCAACGCTGGGGACGGCGGGCATATGCACCCCACCCAGACCACTGCCGACCTCACCACCATCACCCGGCTGCGGGGCAGTGTGGACGGCCTCTCGGTGGGGCTGTGCGGGGACCTGAAGAACGGCCGCACCGTCCACTCTCTCATCAAGGCTCTGGCCAAGTTCACCGGCATCCAGTTTTTCCTCATCTCCCCCCGGGAGTTGGCCGTCCCGGAGTACATCCGGGTCTTTCTGCGGGAAAACGGAATGCGGTTCACCGAGGTCACCGGCCTGGAGTCGGTGATCCCCCAGTTGGACGTGCTCTACATGACCCGCATTCAGCGGGAGCGCTTTGTGGACCCCCTGGAGTATGAGCGGAACAAGGGGGTCTATGTCCTGACCCGTCGGAAGCTGGACCGGGCCAAGAAGGACCTGCTGGTGATGCACCCCCTGCCCCGGGTGGACGAGATCGCCCTGGACGTGGACGACGACCCCCGGGCGGTCTACTTCGCCCAGGCCCGCTATGGGATGTTCGCCCGGATGGCCCTGCTCACCGACCTGGCCAACCAGCCCCGGATGGACCCCGGCGCTGTGGAGATCGGCGTCCGGCCGGTCTGCCGGAATCCCCGGTGCGTCACCCAGTCGGAGGGATACCTGCCCCCTCTGGTGAAGCAGAACGGGAGGGTGAACTGCTGTGCCTACTGCGACGCGGCGCTGGAATAGCGCCCGCCGGACAGGGAAGCGGCACGTCCGTCTTATAATAGGCATAGTAAACTTCGGATAGTCACTTTGGGCAGCTCTTTTTGCACCGTATACGGCCCTTACACAAAATTTTAGGCGGGCCTGTTTTGCAGCTTCCCGGCGGAGGGTCCGGCCCGCCGCTTTTTTGGAATTCTGCCCTTGACAAGGGCAGAATTCTGTGGTACCCTTCCCATCAGTCTGATTTCATAAAATATGATATCGGACTATGGAAGGGAGCTGACCCACATGCCCAACGATCCCCACCCGGCGTTCCCCGACCTGCATGCCTTCTGGGACGCCTATAAGGAGCTGGACGCCGCCTACGCCCTGCTGGCCAAGTCCTGCGGCCTCTCCGAGCCGGAGTACTGGTCCCTGATGCTCATCCGCGATGGGGTGGAGACCCAGCGGGAGATCAGCCAGCGGCTCAGCCTCAACCGCCAGACCCTGAACTCGGCCTTCAAGCTACTGGTGGGCAAGGGCCTCGTGCGGCTGGAGCCCCTGGAGCGGGACCAGCGGAGCAAGCGGGCCAGCCTCACCGAGGCGGGGGAGCGCCTGCTGGCGGGCCCCCTGGCCCGGGCGGAGGCGGCGGAAGCGGCGGCCTGGCTGTCCCTTTCGGAGGCGGACCGGGGGACCCTGGTCGGCCTGACCCGGCAGTTTACCGCCGCCCTGCTGGGAGCCCTGGAACAATCCAATGCCGGTTCATCGGAGGACCTGTGATCGCAATCACATGGGTCGGAGAAGATGTCGAGTGCGCTCGGTCGCGAGAGAGGCCCGGGCGCATTTTCTGTGCTTTTAAAGGAGGAAGAGCGGACCATGAATCTAATCCTGCGGTTTCTCAAGCCCCATTGGAAATTATGCACCCTGACTGTTGTACTGCTGGTCGCGGATGTGGCGGGCGGGCTGTTTGTCCCCACCATGGTAGCCCAGATGCTCAACCAGGGCACCTCCGGGGCCTCCTTGGAGGCCATTTGGCACACCGGAGTGCGGATGGCCGCCGTCTCCCTGGCGGCGGGTCTGTGCGCCATTCTGGGGGGCTACGCCTGCGCCTCCCTCTCCGCCCGGGTGGGCCGGGACATCCGGGAGGCCCTCTACGCCAAGTCCCTGAAGCTGTCGGTCTACGACTTCCGGCAGTTCGGCACCGCCTCCATCACCACCCGGACCATCTCGGACGTCACCACCCTCCAGTTTGCCCTCACCAGCACCCTGCAAATGGTGATCCCCGTGCCCATCATCTGCCTGCTGGCCCTGGCCCTGACCTTCCGGCTGGACCCTGTGATGGGCGGGGTTTTGCTGTGCGTGGTGGCCGCCGTGCTGCTGCTGGCCTGGGGCATTATGCGCAGCGCCGCCCCCCTGTTCCGGCGGCTTCAGAAGCTGCTGGACCGTATGAGCGCCATTCTGCTGGAAAACCTCACCGGCGTCCGGGTGGTCCGGGCCTTTCGCAGCGAGGACCGGGAGGAGGCCCGGCTCACCGGGGCTTTTCGCGACTACGCCTCCACTGCCATCAAGGCCAACCGGCTCTTTGCCAATCTGGACGGTCTTTCCTTCTTCTGCATCAACTTTTTCATTGTGGCGGTCTACTGGCTCAGCGGGGGACGGGTCAGCGCGGGGGCCTTCCAGATCGGCGACCTCACTGCCGTCATCGAATACTCCATCCTGGTCCTGTTCTTCCTGATGATGGCCCAGATGGTCATTCTCACCCTGCCCCGGGCCCTGGAGTGCTGCCAGCGCATTCAGGAGGTGCTGGACCACCGCCCGGAAATCGTGGACCTGGCAGCGGAGAATCCCCCGGCCAGCCCCGGGACCCGGGAGGTCCTGGCCTTCCGGGACGTGTCCTTCCGCTTCCAGGACGCCGGGGAGGACGCCCTGAGCCACTTGAGCTTCGTCTGCCGCCGGGGGGAGACCACCGCCGTCATCGGCGGCACTGGCAGCGGAAAGTCCACCGTGGCCGCCCTGATCCTCCGCTTCCACGACGTCTCCGGGGGCGCCATCGAGCTGGAGGGCGCCGACGTTCGCCGGATGACCCAGGCATACCTGCGGGACCACCTGGCCTATGTCCAGCAGCGGGCCTGGCTCTTCTCAGGCACCATCGCCGAGAACCTGCGCTATGGCCGGCCCGAGGCCACCGACGCCGAGCTGATGCACGCCGCCGACGTGGCCCAGGCCGGAGACTTCATCCGCTCCCTGCCCGACGGTCTGAACGCCTTCGTGGCCCAGGGGGGCGCCAACTTCTCCGGGGGCCAGAAGCAGCGGCTCTCCATCGCCCGGGCCCTGGTGAAGCAGCCGGCCCTTTACATTTTTGACGACAGCTTCTCCGCCCTGGACTTCAAGACCGACGCCGCCCTGCGGCGCGCCCTGGCCGCCGAGACCCGGGACGCGGCCGTGCTGATCGTGGCCCAGCGGGTGAGCTCCATCCGCCACGCCCACCAGATCATCGTCCTCCATGAGGGGCGCATGGCGGGCATCGGCACCCACGAGGAGCTGCTGGAGACCTGTAAGGTCTATCAGGAAATCTACGAATCCCAGACCAAGGAGGTGGAGGCCTAATGCGCCAGGCGCCCGAGACCCCCATCCGGCCCAGGCGGAGCACCGCCGCGCGGCTCTTCGGCGAGCTCTGCGGCCAGTGGCCCCGCCTTATCGTGGTGGCGGCGTCCATTGTCCTCTATGTGACCTTTAACATCTGGAATCCCATGTTCAGTGCCGTGGTGGTGGACCACCTGTGGCAGCGCGTCCAGGACGCCTGGCGGGAGGGTGACCCCTTCTCCCTCGGCGGCGCCCTGGGCCGGGAGCTTATCCAGCTCACCGCCCAATACCTGCTGACCTGGCTGTTTTACTACCTCCAGTCCTATCTCATGGCCAGTGTGGCCGAGGGTCTGGTGCTCTCCCTGCGCAGCCAGGTGGCCCGGAAGCTCAACCGGCTCCCTCTGCGGTTCTTCGACCAGAGCAAGGCCGGCGAGGTCCTCAGCCGGGTCACCAGCGACCTGGATAAAATTTCCGAAACCCTCCAGACCGGCCTGCTGAAGCTGGTGGTGGCCATCGGCACCATCCTCGGCTCCCTGTGGGTCATGCTCCGCTACAGTCCGGCCCTCACCGGCATTTTCCTGGCGTTCATGTCCGTCAACATGGCCATCACCCGGGTGGTGGCCGGGAAGAACCTGCGCCGGGCCGCCCAGCGGCAGGAGACCCTGGGGGACCTCACCGCCGTGGTGGAGGAGTACTACCACGGCCGGGACGTCATCCGGGCCTACAACCGTGAGACGGAGAGCCTCCGCAGGGTGGTCCGGGCCGCCGAGGCCAACCAGGCCGCCAACCAGCGGGCGGACTTCCTGCTCAACTGCGTCAACCCCCTCATCCGCCTCCTCAACCGCATGGCCCAGGTGGTCATCGCCGTCCTCTCCGGCTGGGCCATGCTCCGGGGGACCATGACGGTGGGGGTGGTACAAGCATTCTTCCAGTATGTCAACCAGACCGCCGAGCCCCTCACCGAGGCATCCTATATGATCAACGCCCTCCAGGCCGCTCTGGCCTCCGCCCGGCGGATCTACGACCTGCTGGACCAGGAGGAGGAGCGCCCCGACCCCGCCCGGCCCGCCGCCCTGGCCCACGCCAGGGGCGCCATTGCCTTCGAGCACGTCAGCTTCGGCTATGACCCGGACCGCCCCCTGATGCGGGACATCAGCTTCACTGTCCGCCCCGGCCAGAAGGTGGCGGTGGTGGGGGCCACCGGCGCGGGCAAGACCACCCTCATCAATCTGCTCATGCGCTTTTATGAGGTGGACGGCGGCCGGATCACCCTGGACGGGGTGTCCACCGCCGGGATGACACGCGCCGGCCTGCGTCAGAATTTCGGCATGGTCCTCCAGGACACCTGGCTCTTCGGCGGCACCGTAGCGGAGAACATCGCCTATGGCCGGCCCGGCGCCGCCCGGGAGGAGATCTCCGCCGCCGCCAAGGCCGCCAAGGCGGACGCCTTCATCCGCGCCATGCCCCAGGGCTATGACACCCCGCTGGACAACGAGGCCGCCAACCTCTCCGCCGGGCAGCGGCAGCTGTTGACCATCGCCCGGGTCTTCCTGTGTGACCCGCCCATCCTGATCCTGGACGAGGCCACCTCCAGCGTGGACACCCGCACCGAGCGGGAGATCGGCAGGGCCATGACAGCCCTGATGCACGGCCGCACTAGCTTTGTCATCGCCCACCGGCTCTCCACCATCCGGGACGCCGACCTGATCCTGTTTATGGACCACGGCAACATCCTGGAGCAGGGGGACCACAAGACCCTCCTGGCCCAAAACGGCGCCTACGCCGCCCTCTACTACAGCCAGTTCGAGTGAGAATCTCCGCACCCCCGGACGGGACGCAGCCTCCCGCCCGGGGGTTTCTTCGGCGCTCCCTGTTGCAATCTCTGTCAAAGAACGGTATAATAAGGTCCGCTGGACCGCCGCGCTGCGGCCGGTCCCCGGGACATGGTCCCATATGGATAGATATTTAAGGCAGGGATACCGCCTGCAAGGAGACCGCTTATGCCAAAACTCTCCGTGATTGTTCCTGTTTACAAGGCCGAGGCTGTGCTGGAGACCTGCGTGGCGTCGGTCCAGGCCCAGACCTGTCCGGACTGGGAGCTCCTGCTCATCGACGACGGCTCCCCGGACGGCAGCGGGAAGCTCTGCGACGGCTATGCCGCCCGGGACAGCCGGGTCCGGGTCTTCCACAAGTCCAACGGGGGCGTGAGCTCCGCCCGGAACCTGGGCATGGCCGAGGCCGCGGGAGACTATCTCCTCTTCATCGACGCCGACGACTGGATTGCCCCGGAGGCCTGCCAGACCCTTCTGGAGGCCCTGGAGGGGGCGGGGGCCGACTCCGCCGGCTGCGCCCACTGGAACATCACCCCTGACGGCCGCAAGTGGGCCGAACCGGGGGCCCTCCCCGCCGGGGTCTATGGCCGGGAGGAGATCCGCAGGGGCGTGGTGGACCGCCTCCTGGGTCGGCGGCTGGGGAAGCCCGGGGAGGTCCTCAACGGCTTCATCTGGCGCTTTCTCTTCTCCCGGAACCTCATCGTCCGCCACGGCCTGCGCTTCTCCGGGGCCTACCTGGAGGACGAGCTCTTTCTGCTGGAGTATTTCTGCCTGGCGGAAAAGCTGGCTATGGTGGACACGCCCCTCTACTTCTATCTCCAGAACCCGGCGTCGGTGACCCGGAACTACCTGCCGGATTACATGGACACCTTCCGCAAATTCTACCAGGCCAAGGAGGCCCTGGCGGTCCAGTACGGCCTGGACGGGGACGACCCCCAGTGGCGGCAGAGTACCTGCTGGGCGGGGCTCCTCATCGCCATCGGCAATGAGTTTGCCCCCGGCAACCCAGCAACCTGCGGGGAAAAGGTCCGGCGGGTCCGGGCCTTTACCCTGGAAAAGGAAATGGCCGGCGCCATCCGCACGCTCCGGCCCCGGGGCCTGGGGCGGAACAAGCAGCTGGTGGCCGGCCTGGTGCGGCGCCGCTGGTTTGGCCTGCTCTCCCTGCTCTACACCCTCAAAAACCGCCCTTAGAGGAGGACCCTTTACATGGAAATTTTGGAGAACAGCCTGCTGGGCAGGCTCCTGCTGCCCCTGTGGCGGCTCCTCTGCGGCTGGTATGAGGGCAGCGCCCTGCGGGTCCTGCTGCGGGGCATCTCCGGCTTATGGAGCCGCTGGTTCCACGGCAGCGCCCTCATGAGCCTCCTGGTCCGGGACGGCATCTTCCCCCGGGCCTGGCGGAACGGCTTCTTCTGCCGGCTGGGGGAGACCCTGATCAACCTGCCCGCCGCCCTCCTCCACTGGATTTACCGGAAGGGAAAGCCCCTCTTTGACCACAGCTTTTTCGCCCAGCTGGCCTTCGGCATGGGGGAACAGACCCCCTCGGCCATTGGTTGGCTCATGCTGGTCATCATGGTCATCCCCTACGAGAACTGGGACAACCGCTACTCCCTCCTGGGCTTTGCCCTGATGTTTCTTCTCTTCCTGGCCGGGGGGATGCGGAACCGCGCCCTCCGGCTGGACCTGGGGAGCGTGGGGCCCTACCCGGTGATCTTCGCCGGGGCGGTGGTTTTGAGCTGGATTGTCTCCTACTCCTCCATTCTCTCCCAGCGGTTCGTCTTCTTCCACATCACCTGTATGCTCTGCGTGCTGGTCACAGTGAGCGCTGTGGAGCGCACCGGGGACCTGGTGCGCCTGGCGGGCTTTGCATCCTTCGCCATGTTCTGCACCTCGGCCTACGGGGTGGTTCAGCGCATCCAGGGGGTGGAGATCAACTACTCCTATGTGGATATGTCCCTGAACGAGGGAATGCCCGGCCGGGTCTTCTCGGTCTATGAGAACCCCAACTCCTTTGCCGAGGTGCTGGTGATGCTCATCCCCCTGGGGCTGGCCCTGGCGCTGGGCAGCCGCTCCCTGTGGGGGAGGCTGGGGGCCCTCTGCGCCGCCGGCGTGGGGACCGTGGCCCTGGCCATAACCTACTCCCGGGCCAGCTATATTGGTCTGGTGTTCGCCCTGGTGGTCTTTGTCTTCCTCTGGAACCGGAAGCTCATCCCCGGCCTGCTGCTGCTGGGGATCTGCTCCCTGCCGGTGCTGCCGGACACCATCTTCAACCGCATCCTCACCATCTTCAACCTGGAGGACACCTCCACCTCCAGCCGCTTCCCCCTCTACCAGGCGGCCCTGGCCCTGCTCTGGGAGCGGCCGGTGCGGGGGGCCGGCCTGGGCATTGACGCGGTGCAGCTGGCCCTGGACCACAAGAACCTATACCACGGCGCCGCCCCCTTTGTCCATGCCCACAACCTCTACCTCCAGATCTGGCTGGAGACGGGGCTCATCGGCATCCTATCCTATCTGGCTGCCATGATCTCCACCCTGAAGGCGGGGGCCAAGGCCTGCAAGCTCCGATGCCCCCGGGAGGTGCGCCTCGTCACCATCGGGGCCGCCGCCGGGGTAGCGGGGGTGCTGCTGGACTGCATGGCCGACTACCTGTGGATCTACCCCCGGGTTATGGTCATCTTCTGGTTCGTCTTCGCCATTCTGCTCTCCGGGATCAAGCTGGCCCGCCGGGCCGCCCAGCGGGGCGAGACAGGAGGGGCCCGCCTGTGAAAAACCGTCTGCTGGTTTCCGACATGGACCACACCCTGCTGGACGAGGACGCCCGCCTCAGCCGGGAGAATCTGGAGGCCATCCGGACCTTTGTGGGCCGGGGCGGCCTCTTCACCGTGGCTACCGGGCGGGCTCCGGCGGCCATCCGGGTCTTCCCGGAGCTGCTGCCCTGCATCAACCTCCCGGCCATCACCGGCAACGGGGGACAGGTGGTGGACCTGGCGGACGGGGACAAGGTTCTGCGAAGCTGGGTTCTGCCCCTGGAGATCCGGCCCCTGGTGGCCGGGGTCCTGGAGCGGTTCCCGGAGATGGGGGCCGTGGCCTACCACGGGCTGGACAGCTTTTTCTCCTTCCGGGTGACTCCGCTGGTGGAGGGCCTTGTGGAGAAGGAGCGGCGTCCGGCGCCCCTCTGCACGGTGGAGGCATCCCCACAGCCCTGGAACAAGGTCCTGATGACTGAGGACCACGCCTATCTGGAGGAGGTCCGCCGCTGGCTGGACCCCCGGCTCTCCGGCCTGGGCCGGACGGTCTTCTCCGAGGACACCTATTTGGAGATTCTGCCCCTGGGCGTCTCCAAGGGGACGGCCCTGGCCTACCTCCTGGAGCGGGAGGGCATCGACCCGGCGGAGGTGGTGGCCATCGGCGACGCCCCCAACGACCGGGAGCTGCTGGAGCGCTCCGGCACCGGCGTGGCCGTGGCCAACGCAGCCCCCGAGCTCAAGGCTGTGGCCGGCGCGGTGGTCTGCTCCAATGCCCACCACGCCGTCCGGGCCTGCCTGGAGCGCTTCTTCCCCGCCCCATAGGGCCCCGTACCCCCGGAAAAACTACCTCAGAAAGACTGGAATGCGATGCTGCTGATTGATTTCGAGTGGAACCGCGGCTATGACAACAAGCCGCTGGACGAGATTCTTCAAATCGGGGCGGTCCGGGTTTCACAGCTGGGCGGCCCCATTTTGGACACCTTCAACGCCTATATCCGGCCCCAGGTCCACAAGCGCTTCGGCCCGGGCGCCAAAGTGCTGCCGGAACTGGAGTGCTCCAGGACATCCGAGCTGGACTTCGCAACTGCCCTGTCCGCTTTCCTGGACTGGTGCGGCGGAGAGACGGAGTTTGCGGCCTGGGGCGGCGACGACTTCCGGGTCCTCCAGCAAAACTGCGACTACTGGGGTCTCCCGGTCCCCCTGCTCCACCAGACCTATGACCTCCAGCGGGCCTTCGGCTATCTGGTGGGGGCCCAGGGGCAGCAGGTGGCCCTGTGGCGGGCGGCGGCCTACTGCGGTATCCCGGACACCTTCACCTTCCACAACGCCCTGAACGACGCCGTCTACACCGCCGCCGTCTCCGAGTGGCTGAGCGAGGAGTCCCTGCGCTATGTGCCGGATCCGGCGGACTCCCGGAAAAAGCTGCCCCGGTTCTCGGAGGAGCCCTTCCCCGCCCAGCCCCGGTTCCGGGTGGGGCCCCTCCCCTCCCCGGAGGCGGTCCTGGACGCCCGGCCCGCCCGCCGGCCGGCCTGCCCCCTGTGTGGCCAGCGGGCCTGGGTCCAGCAGTGGCAGCGCGCCTCCCGACGGCAGTACCTGGCGGTCTTTTCCTGTCCCGCCCACGGCCGCTTTCTCTGCCGGATGACCCTGACGCCCATGGAGGACGGGGCCTGGCGGGGCCGGGTGGCGGTGCCGCCCCTGACGCCGGACCTGCTGGAGGCCTATCGGGCCGCCCTGAGCGGCCGCATCCACGTCTGTAAGGGCTCCAGCCGCCGCCGGCGGAAGGTCCGCCGGCGGAAACGCCAGGCCTGCGCCAGCCCGACCGTGTAGCGGCGGAGCGCCATCCCCCCTGTATGGAGGAATCTTTATGGAACAAAAACCGAACAAACAAAAAAAGCGCCTCTTCCGTCTCCCGGTGGACCGCCAGGAGGCGGAGCGCAAGCGTATTCACGCCATGATGGGCGCTTTGAAGGCCATTCACTCCGCCGCCTCGCCGGACTCGATGGAGCCCGCCGACCTTGAGCGCCAGCGCAAGGGCCAGGAACTGCTGGGCCGGCTGGCTGCCCCCATGCTGGGTATGAGCTGGGAGCCCTTCCAGATCGACGGAATGCCCGCCGCCTGGGTCCGGCCGGAGCGGGGCCACGACAAGCGGCACGTCATCTTGTACTGCCACGGGGGTGGCTACACCAGCGGCAACCTGGGCTACGCCCGCATCCTGGGCGCCAAGCTGGCCAACGCCACCGGCTATGAGGTTCTGGCCTTCGAGTACCGCCTGGCCCCGGAGCACCCCTTTCCCGCCCCCCTGGAGGACGCCCAGCGGGCCTGGGACTACCTGATGCACCTGGGCTGCGGGGCCCGGGACGTGGTGGTGGCCGGAGACTCCGCCGGCGGCAATCTGGCCCTGGTGCTCACCATGCGCCTCCGGGAGGAGAACCGCCGCCTGCCCGGCCGGCTGGTCCTCCTCTCCCCCTGGACCGACCTGACGGCCAGCGGCAAGTCCTACCTGGAGCACCGGGAGGACGACCCCATGCTCACCATGGACTACATCCAGGCCGTCCGCGCCGCCTACGCGCCGGGGCAGGACTGGCGCGCCCCCCTCCTCTCCCCCCTCTTCGGGGACTTTCAGTCCTTTCCCCCGATCCTGATTCAGGCCGGCGCCAACGAAATCCTGCTCTCCGACTCGGAGGGCCTCCGGGACCGGCTGGTCCAGGCCGGTGTCCCCTGCCGCCTGGAGGTCTGGCCCGAAATGTGGCATGTGTTTCAGATGTTTCCCCTCAAGCGGGCAGCCCAGGCCATGGAGCGCATCGGGGACTTCCTGCTGGAGGACCGCTGAGCCGGCGACGAGATGGACAAGGGCAGCCGGGCTGCGGAACCCCTTCCGCAGCCCGGCTGCCCTGCGTTGTCAGGCCTTGGTCTCCAATCTTCTGCGGGTTCTGGACGGCCGGCGGGTCTCCCGCGCCTCCGCCTCCGGCTCTGCCGCCCCCCTCCATGGGTTTGCGGACGCCTCCGGGCGCTGCGCTCCTTGGGTCTGCTCCGGGCGCTCCTGGGCGGGCCCGTGCCAGATCGGGCCGTAAAAGCAGCTCCAGCGGCCGATTCAGTCCGGGCGCCCCTTCCGTCAGGGATTCCTGCTCGTCCGGGAGACGCTCGTACTCCCCCCGCCGCACAAATTCCCGGGTGGCCTTTTCGATGTTGGCCACCTTCCCGTTTTCCGTCATCAGAATCTCCAGCTTTTTGGCCTTGCTGATGTTGGGATTGTGCTTCACCGTGTTGACCACGGGCAGCGATGCCCCCAGATGGGCCAGCTTCAGCCGCTGGACCTCCTCCTTGGTCCGGCACCGCTTCAGGGCCGACTCGTAGGCATTCTTCTGCCGCTCCAGGGACCGGGCTTTTTCATAGGTCTCCGGGTCGTGCTCCTTCAGGTAGTCCTTCTCCTTCTGGGTCAAAGCCCGCCCGTTGCAGACCTTCATCTGAATGGTCTGGAGCTTGCTGTCCCCCCTGCGGCGGTCCTGCTCCTCCTTCCGGCTGGCTCCAGAGGCGTCGCTCAGTCACTCCTCCAGGGTCTTTCCGCGGCCGGTGCGGTCCCCGTTTTCCCGCTTGAGATCCCACTGCGTCTGCATACTCAGCGTCTTGATGTACTGGTTCAGCGTGGATAGGATCTGGATTCCCATCGTCTGGTTCCCTCCTTGTCCTGTAAAAATTCCCTTATCTTTTGTATCGGCCATGGAAACGAAAAAATAAGGGCCGCAAATGGCCAGTTACAAGTTTCCATCGAACTGCTGCCGCAATTTTAATTTGATGATGGCCCTTGCATCATCAGCCTCTGCAAAGCCAGTCAATCACACCGCCCCTGTCATGCTGTGCGCACTTAAAATCTGTAGTCAACGGTAAATGCCAAGTCTGGCACTCCGCCAAGTTAGAAATTACAGATTGGATTTCGAGCGGAATTTGCGCGGAACAAGGCAGAGGACGCCGGTGGGCTGACACCTACCAAGGACGATAACGAAGTTATGCGGAAATTCCACCGGAAAGCAAATGCAAGTTTCTGACTTGGTGGAGTACTAGGGCTTGTTTGAAAAATTGGCGATGTGTCCAGCAGCGAGGGATTTTGGGCGGCTGGCAAGCAATTTTGACCCAGGAATCCTGGCGGATTGCAAGGAAAAATTGCGCCGTCCAGGGGGCAAAAGACCCGCTGGTTGGGCATGTTGACATTTTTCAAGCAAGCCCTAGAGGCGGAACACCTCAAGTCCCGCCGCAGTTCACTGCCAGAAAATAGGAATCATCCCATTGTGCTTGAAATGGGCAAAAAATAAGCGGCACATGGATTTTTGTCCATGTGCCGCTTGCCCCCGCTTCTACCGAACAGCCGCCGTCATTTCGCTGCTCGCTGTCTGATGGAATACTGGCAAAGGGGCGGCGGTTCAGGCGTAGACGTCAATGAGGGATTCGCTGGGCGGCGGAAGCATCTCCAGCAGGGCGGCGGCTTGGGCCTCCTGGGCGTCCATGCCCTTCTTTATGACAGAAAGGGACACGGACTGCTGGACCTGAACCTGGCTGTAGGCCGTGCTGACAGAGGCGATTCCAAAGTAATCCATACAATCATCTCCTCGTCCGTATTCTATCACAGGCCGGTTCCACGCGCAAGCCCCGCTTTGTAAAATTTTCAGCCGACATGCCCTTTGCGCCCAGTCCACAACGGGGGAGCTCAGCCCTGCGCCGTCAATCGCTCCACCGCAGCCCTGGCCGCGTTTTGCTCCGCCTCTTTTTTGCTGCGGCCTTCGCCCCGGCCCAGGGGCTGGCCGTTGAGCTCCACCGAGACGGTGAAGACCTTGGCGTGGTCCGGGCCGCTCTCCCCCAGCAGATGATAGGTCAGGACCTGGCCGCTCTCCCGCTGGACCAGCTCCTGAAGGGCCGTCTTGAAGTCCCGGATGACACCCTCCTGCTCCCGCCGGTTGTTGGTCAGGATGAAGCGGGTAATGAGCTTCCGGGCCGAGCCAATGCCGCCGTCCAGGTAGACTGCGGCGATGACCGCCTCCACAGCGTCGGCCTGAATGGAGGGCCGCTGGCGTCCTCCCCCGGCGTCCTCCCCCCGGCCCAGCTTCAGGTACTGCCCCAGCTCCAGCTGTCCGGCCACCTCCACCAGGCTCTCCTCGCACACCAGGGCCGCCCGGGTCCGGGTCAGCTCCCCCTCCGGCATGTCTGGGTGGGTCCGGTACAGGTGGTCGGCCACAACCATTCCCAGCACCGAGTCCCCCAAAAACTCCAGCCGCTCGTTGCTGCTCTCCCCCTTGGCCTTGTTCTCATTGGCATAGGAGCTGTGGGTCAGGGCGTTTTCCAGAAGACGGCGATCCTGAAAGGTGTAGCCTAATCTTTCCTCAAGTTTTTCCATTTTTTCCTGCTCCCTCTCGTCACGCAAAAGAGAAGCCCCGCTGCGGCGGGGCCTTTTCTCAGGGCATATTTGAACCTAGGGCTTGTTTGAAACATGTCAACATGCCCAATCAGCGGGTCTTTTGCCCCCTGGACGGCGCAATTTTTCCTTGAAATCCGCCAGGATTCCTGGGTCAAAATTGCTTGCCAGAGGCCCAAAATCCCTCGCTGCTGGACGCATCGCCAATTTTCAAACAAGCCCTAGGCATCCAGCTTGTTTTGCAGGTAGTTCACCAAATCGCCCACAGTGGAGATGGCGCCGATCTCCTCCTCGCTCATCTCGGACACGCCAAACTCCTCCTCCAGCGCCATGGAGAGCTCCACAATGTCCAGAGAGTCCGCGCCCAGATCGTCGGTGAAGGTGGTCTCCATGGTGATGGTGTCGGGCTCCACACCGAACTGCTCGGAAATCAGTTTGCACAGCTTCTCAAAAATCATATCTCACTCGACTCCTTAGACAGGATTGTTTACACACTCATAATAGGGATATTTTCCCGCACTGTCAATAGGAAAATGAAAAAATTAAGGCGGCGCCGCGCAAAGCCCTTCGGTGCGCTTTGTGCGCCTCTTCCCGTCAGCTCTGCTTTTCCATCAAAAGGCTGGCAAGCAGCACCCCCCGGCGCTCCACCTGAAGCTTCTCCACCACCCGGTAGCCCCTGGCCAGGAAAAAGGGCCGGGCGGTAAGGGAGGCGCGGACGGTGAACACCGGCGCGGCTACAAAGGCCTCCAGGGCGGTGCAGATGGCGCTGGCGGCCCCCCGGCGCTGGAAATCCCGGTGGACATAGAGCCGGTCCAGGTACCCGTCCGGGGCCATGTCCCCAAAGCCAATGGTACGGCCGTCCTCCAGGGCCACCACCGTGAAGTGCCGGGCCAGGGAGCGGTCCCAGGCCGTCAGGTCGATCTGCCGGGGGGCCCAGGCGTCGGCCTGCTCCAGGGTGTAGTCCCGAAGGTTGACGCTGTGGACCGTCTCGTAGAACAGCCGGGCCAGAGCCGGGGCGTCGGAGGAGCGGTAGGTACGGATGAGCAGTTCCATACGGGCAAATTCCTTTCTCAGTGCTGTCCGGCCTCCAGCATGGACCAGACCTCGGCCCTGGTACAGCGGTAGTCCCCCTCGCCGCTGCGGCGGTAGGAGCCCCGGAAGCGGTCGCCCCCCACATAGACCGGGCGCTGGTCCCGCTCCGCCGGGGGGACCCGGATGACTACCACGCTGCCGCCGCCGGTGTGGTCCACCCACACATCCTCGGGCCGGAGGAGGTTGGCGCTGACCACCGCCGGGTCGTTGACCATGGCCCAGAACTCCTCCACCAGCCCGCAGGGGTCCAGCAGGCCCTGGACCCGGAGGGAGTGGTCCGGCAGCTCCTCCACCCCCAGGAGGATCAGGCCCCCGCTGCTGTTGGCGAAGGCGGAATAGGTCTCCCAAATACTGTGGGGCAGGCCCCCGGTGGCCAGCTTGGCCTCCAGGCGGTCGTTCTCCCGGTACTGGCCGATCTGCGCCAGGTCCAGCATGGCGGAGCCCTCCCTTCGGCGTTTTTCTTATTATAATGTGTGTGGAACAAAGCCGCAAGCCCGGAAATCCAAAGAGAGCGCTATACCGTGGGAGAGGAGAGTGCCAGAGCCGCCCGCTCCGCCGTACGGATACCGTCGGCGGCGGCTGACATAATGCCTCCGGCGTAGCCCGCCCCCTCTCCGCAGGGGAAGAGGCCCCGGAGGGCCGACTGACCCGTCTCATCCCGGAGGATGCGCACCGGGGAGGAGGACCGGGTCTCCACGCCGGTGAGGACGGCGTCGGGACAGGCGAAGCCCCGGACCTTCCGGTCCAGCAGGGGGAGGGCCTCCCGGAGGCTCCCGGCCACATAGGGGGGCAGGCAGGCGTCCAGGGCGGTCCAGGCTACCCCGGGCCGGTAGGTGGGCCGGATGGCCCCCGGCCCCCGGGAGGGCCGCCCCGCCAGGAAGTCCCCGGCGGTCTGGGCCGGGGCGCAGGAGGCTCCGGCGGCGGCGCCCAGCGCCCAGGCGCCCCGCTCCCAGTGCTCCTGGAAGCGGACCCCCGCCAGGGGGTCTGTCCCGGGGAAGTCCTCCGGCCCCACGCCCACCAGCAGGCCGCCGTTGATGTTCTCCCCGTCCCGGGCCCGGAGGCTCATGCCGTTGGTGACCACCTGGCCGGCGTCCGAGGCGGCGGCTACCACCTGCCCGCCGGGGCAGACGCAGAAGGAGAAGACCGAGCGCCCGTCCGGCAGATGACAGGCGAGCTTGTAGTCCGACGGGGGGAGCTTCCGCCAGGCGGGGCCGTACTGGGCCTCTGACAGGGCGGCCTGGAGGTGCTCGACGCGGACCCCAATGGCAAAGGACTTCTGCTCCAGGGGCGCCCCCAGGCTGTGGAGCATGGCAAAGGTGTCCCGGGCGGAGTGGCCGGGGGCCAGGAGCAGCGCCTCGCAGGGGAGATCATAGGGACCCTCCGGTCCCTCTACCGCCAGGGCGCGGACCCGGCCCTCCCGGACCTGAAGGCCGGCGAGCCGGTGGGCAAAGCGCACCTCACAGCCCCGGGCCAGAAGCTCCATACGGATGGACTTCACCACGCTGCGGAGCAGGTCAGTACCGATGTGAGGCTTGTGGGAAGAACGGATATCCTCCGGCGCACCGTGCTCCACCAGCACGTCCAGCACCGCCGAGAGCCGGGGGTCGTGGGTGCCGGTGGTGAGCTTGCCGTCGGAGAAGGCGCCGGCGCCTCCCTCTCCAAACTGGACGTTGGAGGCGGGGCACAGCTCGCCCGTGGCCCAGAACCGCTCCACGTCGGCAGTCCGGGCGTCCACGTCCCGGCCCCGCTCCAGCACAATGGGGGGGAGGCCCGCCCGGGCCAGGAAGAGGGCGGCGAAGAGCCCCGCCGGCCCCAGGCCCACCACCACCGGGGGCAGGGCGGGGGCAGGGCCCACCGGGGGGAACCGGTAGGGCTGGGGCCGGTAGAGGGCGACGTTCCGGTTTTTTGCCCGGCGGACCAGCCCGGCCTCCCCGTCCACAGTGAGGTCCACGGTGCAGACGTAGTGGACATCGCTCTTCCGACGGGCATCGATGGACTGCCGGGCCAGGGAGAGGTCCTGGATGGCCCCGGCGGAGATGCCCAGGACCTGGGCGGCCTTCCGCCGCAGGTCGGAGAGGTCCCCCTCCAGGGGGAGGGAGAGGCCGCTGACGCGGATCATCCTGCCGCCTCCTCTGAGAAGCGGAGGGCGGCGGGGGGCGGAGACAGGGGGGAGCGGTATGGCAAGGGGACAACCTCCTTTTGATTCTGTGGGCGTGGGGGCGCGGCGTGTACTGCGAGGGACGGAAGGACGGCGGGAGGCCCCGCAGCGCGTACCAGGGCCCCTTTTCCAGCCGTGGGAAGGTGGGCAATTATATCACGGGGCCAGGGGGCTGTCAACCGAATGCGCACGGCTCTTTGTCATACTGAAAGAGATGAAAGCTCCCACTTGATTGTATCCATATCCACATAAGCACGGGACGGATTGCGCGGATCCACATAAATAATGGGCCGTTGAAAAGCGGAAGACGGCTTGAACCAAGACAAGGCGCTTTTGACTGTATTAAGTCTGGCCTTGGTAATCGTATACACATTGAATGACCTACGGAGCGCGCTGCCCGGGCCAATTTACAAATGTCTCTGTATTCCAGTTAATCCAAACTAAATGCTGAACAGACTGAATCTTCCCGACCACTGAAATGCCTTCCATATCGGCAAAACACGTCTACTCTATCTATATTATACTGTAGCGGCCGGTTTTTCACAAGGCCGATTGGCGAAACCGGCGGATTTTGCGCTGTCATTACGGCTCTTGAAAAGGGAGTGCGCGGGCTTCCGCCCCGGCGGAAAAGGCCGCCTGCATCAGGCGCAGGAAGGTCTTGCCGTGGGGGCTGAGCCGCCTGGCCCGGTGGAAGACCCCAAAGGAGACCGGGGAAAGTCCCTCCATGGGGAGGTAGGCCAGCGCCTCCCCGGGCGGGGGCAGCAGGGCGGGGGAGAGGGTCACCCCCAGCCCCGCCTGGGCCAGGCAGAGGGCCTCGTCGATGTTGCCGCAGAAGTAGAGCTCCGCAGGAGTCCGGTCCTGGGCCAGCTCCCCCTGGAAGCGGGCCAGACCCGGCGGGCACTTGCTGGGGTCGTGGAGAATCAGCCGCTCCCCCTCCAGGTCCTCCGGCCGGAGGGAGGGCCGGGCGGCCAGGGGGCGCTTCCGGGCGCAGACGCAGACCAGGGGGACCCGGGCCACCTCCTGATAGCGGATGGCGGTCTGCCGGCCGTTCTGGAAGTGGTAGCCCACCACCGCCTCCACCTCCTCGTCCTCCAGCAGCCGGAAGAGGTGGGGAAAGGGGACCACCCGGAGCTGGGGGTGGAGACCGGGGGCGGACTCCGCCAGCCGCCCCAGGACATCGGTGAAGGACCAGAGCAGGGCGAAGCTGTGGCAGCCGACGGGGAACTCCACAATGTCCTGGGCGGAGGGCTGCTCCAGCCGCTTCTTGGCCCGCTGGGAGATGAGCAGGATGTTCCGGGCGTCGTGGAGGAACTGGAGCCCCGCCGGCGTCAGGGATACCTCCTTGGTGGTCCGGCGGAAGAGCTTGGTCCCCAGCTCGTCCTCCAGGGCGCGGATTTGGTGGGTCACCGCCGGCTGGGTCAGCCGGAGCTGCTCCGCCGCCCGGGAAAAGTTGAGAAAATTCGCCACCGCCACAAAGCATTCCAGTTGTGTGGTATTCAACCAAAAGCCCTCCTTTGAAACCGCCGTCCCTTTGTGTAATATAGAAATTTAATAAAAATCTTTTATAGATAATAACAGATTTGAATTTCACATGCAAGGGGCTTTGTGCTATATAAAAAGTAAACGTCCGAATGATTCGGGCCTAAATAATTCGGAAAGGAGGTGCGACTGGCGTGGACGTAGACCGGAGCGTGATGATCCAGGAAAACCGGCAGATCAGCATTCAGCTCGAGCAGCTGGCCAACCGGGCCATGGCCCGGAGGGGGCTGACGGCGCCCCAGGCCCATATGCTGCTCTACATTCTGGCCCACTCAGAGGCGGGCACCTCTCTCACCGACATCCACCAGAAGTTTGGCTACTCCATGGCGGCCCTGTCCGGCATGGTCAAGCGCCTGCGGGAGAAGGGCTACGTCCGGGTGGAGCCCTGCGCCCAGGACGACCGGAAAAAGATCCTGTTCGGGACCGGAAAGGGGGAGGCGCTCCAGGAGGCTCTGGACCATCTGATGTGCCGCTCCCAGGACTGGCTCTACAGCGGCTTTTCCCAGGAGGATCTGGCCACGCTGGACCGGCTGCAAAAGAAAATGCTGCGGAATCTCTCCGCATTGATCCAACAAGACAACAAGGAGGTAACCCAAACGTGAAACGTGTGCTGCAGCAGATCGGGGTCTACAAAAAGGACGCCCTCCTGTGCGTCGGCCTAACGGCGCTGGAGGTCGTCATGGAGATCCTGCTGCCCTTTATCACCGCCAGGCTGCTGGCGGAGGGCCTGGAGGCCGGGCACCTGCCCTCCGTGTACCGCTACGGGGCCGTTCTGGTGGTCATGTCCCTGTTGAGCCTGATTTTCGGCGCAACCGCCGGCAAATTCGCCGCCAGCGCCTCCGCCGGCCTGTCGGCCAACCTGCGGGAGGCCATCTACGCCCAGATTCAGACCTTTTCCTTTTCCAACATCGACAAGTTCAGCGTCCCCGGCCTGGTGACCCGGATGACCACCGACATCACCAACGTGCAGCAGGCCTTTATGATAGTCATCCGCATTGCGGTGCGCTCCCCGCTGACCCTGGTTTTCAGCTTTGCCATGTGCATGTACATCAACGTGGAGCTGAGCCTCACCTTCCTCATCGCCCTGGCGTTCCTGGTGATTGTGATTGGCGCCATCATGGTGATTGCCCTGCGCATTTTCAGCCAGGTCTTCCGCAAGTACGACGACCTCAACGCCGACGTCCAGGAGAACGTGTCCGCCATCCGGGTGGTAAAGGCCTTTGTCCGGGAGGACTATGAGGACAAAAAATTTGCCAAGGCGTCCAAAAACCTGTATGATCTGTCCGTTAAGGCCGAGGGCCTGCTGGCCTTCAACGGGCCGTCCATGATGGTCGCCGTCTACTTCTGCATCATCATGGTGTCCTGGCTGGGCGCCCACTTCATCGTGGTGGACGGCACCCTGGGCGCCGCCGACCTGACCAGCCTTTACAGCTACGTCATGATGCTGCTCATGAGCCTGATGATGCTCTCCATGGTGGTGGTCATGATCTCCATGTCCATGGCCAGCATCCGCCGGATTCGGGAGGTGCTGGACGAGGTCCCCGACCTCCACGACCCGGAGCATCCCGTCATGGAAGTGGCCGACGGCTCCATCGACTTCAACCATGTGAGCTTCTCCTATAAGCACGGCAGCGGCAAGAATGCCCTCACCGACATCGACCTGCACATCAAAGCCGGCGAGACCATCGGCGTCATCGGCGGCACCGGCAGCGGAAAGAGCAGCCTGGTGAACCTGATCTGCCGTCTGTATGATGTGGACGGGGGCAGCGTATGTGTGGGCGGCCTGGATGTGCGGAAGTATGATATGGAGGCCCTGCGGAACCAGGTGTCCGTGGTGCTCCAGAAGAACACCCTGTTCTCCGGCAGCATCCTGGAGAACCTGCGCTGGGGCAATCCAGATGCCACCGAAGAGGAGTGCATGGAGGCGTGCCGGGCCGCCTGCGCCGACGAGTTCATCGACCGGATGCCCGACGGCTGCCACACCCACATCGAGCGGGGCGGCAACAACGTCTCCGGCGGCCAGAAGCAGCGGCTGTGCATCGCTCGGGCCCTGCTGAAAAAGCCCAAGGTCCTGATTCTGGATGACTCCACCTCCGCCGTGGACACCGCCACCGACGCCAAAATCCGCAAGGCCTTTGCCGAGAAAATCCCCGGCACCACCAAGATCATCATCGCTCAGCGGGTGTCCAGCGTGGAGGGGGCCGACCGCATCCTGGTGCTGGACAACGGCCGGGTCAACGCCTTTGACACCCACGAAAATCTGTTGAAGACCAACGCCATCTATCAGGAGATCTATGAGTCCCAGGTCAAGGGCGGCGGCGACTTCGACCAGCCCGCGTGAGAGGAGGGAACGCTATGAATACCAATGAGAGAAGACACTCTGGACCGGCCGTGCTGAGCCGGGTTCTGGGATATATGCTCCACTACTATAGGCCCCTGTTTGTGATCGTCATCGGATGTATTCTGGTGTCCGCCGTATGTACCGTGGTGGGAGCGACCTTCCCCCAGACGCTCATCGACGATTATATCGAGCCCATGCTCTCCAGCGGCTCCCGGGACTTCAGCGGCCTGGCCAGCGACATCAAGCGGCTGGCCTGTTTCATGGGCGTGGGCGTCATCGCTGCCTTTGGCTATAACCGCATCATGGTCAACGTGAGCCAGGGCACCCTGCGCCACCTGCGGGACGACCTGTTCCACAAGATGGAGTCCCTGCCCATCAAGTATTTCGACACCCACGCCCACGGCGACATCATGTCGGTCTACACCAACGACGTGGACACCCTGCGCCAGCTTCTGAGCCAGAGCATCCCCCAGCTGATCAACTCCAGCTTTACCATGGTGGCCACCCTGATCACCATGCTCATCCTGAGCCCCGCCCTCACCGTGGTGTCGGTGCTGGCCGCCGCAGCCATGTTCACCGTCACCAAGAACTTCTCCCGGCTGTCCGGCAAATACTTTATCAAGCAGCAGCGGGACCTGGGAGAAGTGGACGGCTTCATTGAGGAGATGCTGGACGGCCAGAAGGTGGTCAAGGTCTTCTGCCACGAGGAGGAGGCCAAGGCCGATTTCCACAAGGTCAATGAGGCCCTGCGCCAGAGCGCCAACATGGCCAACCGCTACGCCAATCTGCTCATGCCCATCAACATGAACATCGGCTGGCTGAGCTACACCCTGGTGGCCATTGTGGGGGCTGTTCTGTCCATCAACGGCCTGGCCGGGGTGACCCTGGGCACCGTCATCACCTTCGTGGGCCTGCACAAGGGCTTCACCAACCCCATCGCCCAGGTGAGTATGCAGATCAACTTTGTGGTCACCGCCGCCGCCGGCGCCCAGCGGGTCTTCGACCTGATGGATCAGACCCCCGAGACCGACGAGGGCTATGTGGAGCTGGTCAACGCCAAGGAGGACGCCGAGGGCCAGATGCACGAGGCCTCCGAGCGCACCAACGTCTGGGCCTGGAAGCACCCCCACAAGGCCGACGGCACCGTCACCTATACCAAGCTCCAGGGCAGCGTGGTCTTCGAGGACGTGGACTTCGGCTATGACCCGGGGAAGCTGGTCCTCCACGACATCAGCCTGTGGGCCAAGCCGGGCCAGAAGATCGCCTTCGTGGGGGCCACCGGCGCCGGCAAGACCACCATCACCAACCTCATCAACCGCTTCTACGACATCGCCGACGGCAAAATCCGCTACGACGGCATCAACATCAACAAGATCAAAAAGCCCGATCTGCGCCGGAGCCTGGGCATCGTCCTCCAGGACACCCACCTCTTCACCGGCACCGTCATGGAGAACATCCGCTACGGCAGCCTGGAGGCCACCGACGAGGAGTGCATGGCCGCCGCCGAGCTGGCCAACGCCGACGGCTTCATCCGCCGCCTGCCCGACGGGTATGACACCATGCTCACCGGGGACGGGGCCAACCTCTCCCAGGGCCAGCGCCAGCTTCTGGCCATCGCCCGGGCCGCCGTGGCCGACCCCCCGGTGCTGATCCTGGACGAGGCCACCTCCTCCATCGACACCCGCACCGAGAAGCTGGTCCAGGACGGCATGGACGCCCTGATGACCGGGCGGACCACCTTCGTTATCGCCCACCGGCTCTCCACCGTCCGCAACTCCGACTGCATCATGGTCATGGACCAGGGCCGCATCATCGAGCGGGGCACCCACGACGAGCTCATCGAGAAGAAGGGCCGGTATTACCAGCTCTACACAGGCAACGCCATCTCGGAATAAAAAAATCTTCTGACAAAAATTTGTCTCCCCAAACGGGTGGAGAATATGCTATAATATCATATAGAAAACGCAAACACACAGCCGCACCCACGGCGTCCAGAGCGAGGACTCTGTGCGCCGGGTGGTGCGGCGCCGGTGTATTCGGAGGAACACGCCGGAACGGTTGGGGACGAAGACTATGACAATCAGAGAAAAACACACCCTGCAAGTTGGAATTGACGTGGGATCCACCACCACCAAGGTGGTGGCCCTGGACGCGGAGACCCGTCAGGTCCTGTACGCCGACTACCAGCGGCACCATGCCGCCCAGGTCAAGAGTGTCTCTGACGCCCTTTGGAAGCTCTACGCGGCCCTGCCGGAGGCGGGAGAGGTCCACCTGGCCCTGACGGGATCGGGGGCCAAGCTGCTCTCGGAGGCCCTGGGGGTGCCCTACATCCAGGAGGTAGTGTCCAACGCCCTGGCCCTGCGGGAGTCCTGCGGAGCGGTGGGCACCGCCATTGAGCTGGGGGGCCAGGACGCCAAGATCATCTTCTTCCGGAGGAACGAGGCCGGCGGGGGCCTGGAGGCCTCCGACATGCGGATGAACGGAAGCTGTGCCGGGGGTACCGGCGCCTTTCTAGACGAGGTGGCCTCCATCCTCCATGTGGACATCCAGGATTTCGACGCCCTGGCCGCCCGGGGGAGCTGCGTCTATGACGTGTCGGGCCGGTGCGGGGTATACGCCAAGACCGACATCCAGCCCCTGCTGAACCAGGGGGTTGCCAAGGAGGACCTGGCCCTCTCGGCCCTCCACGCCATTGCCAAGCAGACCATCGGCGGCCTTGCCCAGGGCCTGGAGATCAAGGCCCCTGTGGCCTTCGAGGGAGGCCCCCTGACCTTCAACCCCACCCTCATCCGGGTCTTCGCGGAGCGGCTGGGCCTGGGGGAGGGGGACATCCTCATCCCGGAGCGCCCGGAGCTGATGATGGCCCGGGGGGCCGCCCTGTCCCTGCGGAGCATGTATGCCGGGGAGGATACCCGGGTGGCCCTGGAGGCGGTGATCGAGACCCTCAAAGAGCTGGAGCACACCGTGGCCGGCACCGCCGGCAGCGGAACCCCCTTCTTCACCAGTGAGGAGGAGCGCCGGGCCTTTCAGGCCGCCCACGCCCTGCCGGACTGGCATCCAAAGGAGCCGCGTCCGGGCCAGACCGTGCGGGCCTGGCTGGGCATCGACTCGGGGAGCACCACCACCAAATTTGTCCTGATGGACGGCGACGAGGAGATTTTGGACAGCTTCTACGCCCCCAACCAGGGGGAGCCCCTGGCGGTGGCGAAAAAGGCCCTGCTGGCCCTGCGGGACCGCTACCGGGCGGCGGGGGCCGTCCTGGACATCCTGGGGGTGGGGACCACCGGCTACGGCGAGCAGCTCTTTGCCAACGCCTTTTCCGCCGAGTGCCATGTGGTGGAGACGGTGGCCCACGCCCGGGCGGCGGCCAAGTATGTGCCCGACGCCACCTTCATTCTGGACATCGGCGGCCAGGACATGAAGGCCATCTGGCTCTCCCACGGCGTCATCACAAACATCGTGGTCAATGAGGCCTGCTCCTCCGGCTGCGGGTCCTTCCTGGAGAACTTCGCCGCCTCCCTCCACATCCCTGTGGAGCGCATCGCGGAGGAGGCCTTTGACGCCCGGCACCCGGCCTGCCTGGGCAGCCGGTGCACCGTCTTCATGAACAGCAGCATTGTCACCGAGCAGCGCAACGGCAAGCTCCCCGGGGACATTATGGCGGGGCTGTGCCGGTCCATCATCGAGAACGTCTTCACCAAGGTCATCCGGGTCTCCAACCTGGACTCCCTGGGGGACGCCATCGTGGTCCAGGGAGGCGCCTTCCGCAACGACGCCGTCCTCCGGGCCCTGGAGCAGTACACCGGCCGGCAGGTCATCCGGGCCCCCTACCCAGGGGTCATGGGGGCCATCGGCGCCGCCCTCCTCGCCAAGGAGCGCATGGCCGGGCAGCCCCGGACCTTCATCGGCCTGGACGCCCTGGAGGACTTCACCTACACCCAGGAGGCCAACGCCCCCTGTCCCTTCTGCGCCAACCACTGCCGGCGGACGGTGGTGACCTTCTCCAACGGCAGCGCCTGGATCACCAACAACCGCTGTGAGCGAGGGGAGGTCCTGGGGGACCCCAGAGACGCGGCGGTCCAGGCCCAGCTCCGGGAGAAGGTCCAGGAGCGGCGGCAGGCGCCCGACCTCTTCCGCCTCCGGGAGCGGCTCCTCTTTCAGGACTACCCCGTCCCGGAGCCCCAGCGGCGGCGGGAGACCGTCATCGGTATCCCCCGGGTGCTCTCCTTTTGGGACGCCATGCCCTTCTGGAGCACCTTCTTCCGGGCCCTGGGCTTCCAGGTGAAGCTCTCCCGGCCCAGCACCCGGAGGATGTACGAGAGCGGCCTGCCGGCGGTGACCTCAGACACCGTCTGCTTCCCCGCCAAGCTGGTCCACGGCCACATCCGGGACCTGGCCGGGCAGGGGGTGGACCGGATCTTCATGCCCTCGGTGACCACCGTTCCCACGGAGAACACCGAGAAGACCAGCGAGTCCATGTGCGCCGTGGTGAAGGGCTACCCCATTGTGGTTCGCAACTCGGACGACCCGGAGCGCCAGTGGGGGATTCCCTTTGACGCCCCCCTGTTTCACTGGTACACCGCCGCCGACCGGGCAGAGCAGCTCGCGGGCTGGATGGCCGAGACCTTTCAGGTCTCCCCGGAGGAGACCGCCGCCGCCATGCGGTCCGGGGACGCCGCCCAGGCGGAATTCCGCCGGACCCTCCGGGCGGAGGGGGCCCGGGTTCTGGAGGAGGTCCGGCGGCGGGGGACCTATGCCGTGGTCCTGGCCGCCCGGCCCTATCAGAACGACGCCCTGGTGAACCACGACCTGCCGGAGCTCTTCACCAGCCTGGGCATCCCGGTGCTGACGGCGGATTCCCTGCCGGAGGCCGGGGCGGTGGACCTGAGCCGCAGCACCCTGGACATCGTCAACAACTACCACGCCCGGATGCTCTCGGCGGCGATCCTGGCCGCCCAAAGCCCCCACCTGGAGTTTGCCCAGATTGTCAGCTTCGGCTGCGGCCATGACGCCTACCTCTCCGACGAGATCATCCGGCTCATGGGGGAGATCTCGGGGAAGACCCCCCTGGTGCTCAAGCTGGACGAGAGCGACGTCCAGGGCCCCCTGCGCATCCGGGTGCGCTCCTTTTTGGAGACCCTGGCCATGCGCCGGAGCGGGAGGACCTGGCAGCCGCCCAAGCCCCTGGGAGACCCCTATCCGGTGAAGTTCACCCGGTCGGACCGGAAGGAGCGGGCGGTCCTCATTCCCAACACCTCCCACGCCTTCTGCCGGCTCATGTCGGCGGCCATGGGGAAGCAAGGGCTCCGAACTGAGCCCCTGGCTATCGGCCGGGAGGAGGCCATCCGCCTGGGGAAGCAGTACGTCCACAACGACATCTGCTTCCCGGCCCAGATTGTCATTGGGGAGGTCCTGGCCGCTCTGGAGAGCGGGAAGTACGACCTGGACCATGTGGCCATCGGCATGGGCAAGTACATCGGCGACTGCCGCCTGACCCACTACGGTGCCCTCCTGCGGAAGGCCCTGGACGACGCCGGCTACCCCCAGGTGCCCATCCTCACCAACGACGACAAGGACCGGCACAACCTCCACCCCGGCTACAAGATGAGCCTGGGCACCGCCATGCGGATCGCCTTCGGCCTGCCCATGATCGACGTCCTGGAGGAGCTGCTGCGGAAGATCCGACCCTATGAAACCGAGCCAGGCAGCGCCAACCGGGCCTTTGAGGAGGCCCTGGACCTGGTCATCGGCGGTATGGAGCGCCGGGGCATTCCGGGGGCGGAGCAGGGCTTCCGCCAGGCCATCGGGCGTATGCGGGAGGTGTCCTATGACCGCTCTCAGCCCCGCCCCCGGGTGCTCATTGTGGGGGAGTACCTGCTGAACTTCCACCCAGGCGCCAACCACGACATCGAGGACTACTTAGAGCGCAACGGCTTCGAGATCATCGAGGCCCGGATGACCGACGTCATCCAGAAGACCTACTTCAATCAGGACGCCCAGGTCAAGGAGTACCACGTCCACAAGCCCCTGGGGGAAAAGGTCTGGTATGCCATGGCCGACGCCCTCTTCGACGCGGCCCACAACTGGACCGACCGCATCGCGGCGGCCCATCCCCTCTACGAGCGGGCGGTCCGCCTGCCTGAGCTGGTGCGGGAGAGCGACCCCATTATTCACCACACCTTCGACGCCGGGGAGGGGGTCCTGATTCCCGGGGAAATCCTCCACCACGCCGCCCACGGCTGCCGGGCCTTTGTGATCCTCCAGCCCTTCGGGTGTCTGCCCAACCATGTGGTGGGCCGCGGGGTGGTAAAGCGGCTCAAGGAGCTCTACCCGGACGCCCAGATGCTGCCCCTGGACTACGACCCGGACGTGAGCTTCGCCAACATTGAAAACCGGCTGCAAATGCTGGTAATGAACATGAAGAGCAAGGCCGGGGAGCCGGAGGAGCCCGCCGGCAGGGGCATGGCCAAGGCCATGTGACCCAGAGGAAACGGTACGACGGCAGCGAGGTCCGGCCCCATCGTGGACCGGACCTCGCTGTTCTCGGGGAACCTGGCCGGGGCGGGGTGATATTTCGGGTCTAGAACAAAAAAGAGGTTTACAGGGGGGCGGATGAATGATAAAATAAATAAGGAAATACGATACATTTATTAAAGGAGGCGTCAATGAATAAGAAGCTGAAAGAAAAGGTTATGGAAGCCCTCTCCTCGGTGGTGCCCATCACCTGCATTGTCCTGGTCCTGAGCTTTACGGTGGCCCCCATGCCGGTGTCCTCCCTGATGCTCTTTCTGGTGGGAGCGGTGCTGCTGATTGTGGGGGTCGGATTTTTTTCTCTGGGCGTGGACGTGGCTATGATGCCCATTGGAGACGGCATTGGACAGCAGATCGCCAACGGGGGGCGGATCTGGGCCATGGCCCCCCTGTGCTTCCTGATCGGCGCCTTTGTCACCATCGCGGAGCCGGACCTCCAGGTCCTGGCCAAGCAGGTGCCGGCGGTGCCGGATATGGTCATCATCCTCACGGTGGCGGCCGGGGTGGGCTTTTTCATGGTGGTGGCCCTGCTGCGGGCCAAGTTTGGCTGGGAGCTCAACCGCCTGCTCATCGGCTTTTACATCCTGGTCTTTATCATGGCCTTTCTGGTGCCGGAGGAGTTCCTGGCGGTGGCCTTTGACTCCGGCGGCGTCACCACCGGCCCCATCACTGTGCCCTTCATCATGGCCATGGGAGCAGGACTTACCGCCCTGCGGCGGGGCTCCGGCTCCGAGGCGGACAGCTTCGGCGTGGTGGCCCTGAGCAGCATCGGGCCCATCCTGGCGGTGATGATCCTGGGGCTGTGCTACAACTCCTCGGACCTGAGCTACACCCCTTTTACCATCCCGAACCTGGAGACCACGGCGGACGTGGGACAGTACTTTGCCTCCGACTTCCCGGAGTACATCGAAGAGGTGGCCCTGGGGCTGGCCCCCATTATTGTCTTCTTCGCGATCTTTCAGATTGTTGCCCTGCGCCTGCGCCGGCGGCAGCTGGTCAAGATCATCGTGGGTATGGTCTACGCCTATGTGGGCCTGGTGCTCTTCCTCACCGGCGTAAACGTGGGCTTCATGCCTGCGGGGCACTTTGTGGGCGTGCAGGTGGCCCAGCTTCAGTACAACTGGGTGATCATCCCCATCGGTATGCTGGTGGGCTGGTTCATCGTGGCGGCGGAGCCCGCGGTGCGGGTGCTCAACCAGCAGGTGGAGGAGCTCACCGGCGGGGCCATCTCCCAGCGGGCCATGGGGACCACCCTCTCCATCGGTATGGCGGTGGCCGTGGGCCTGGCCATGCTGCGGGTGCTCACCGGCATCTCCCTGCTGTGGCTCCTGGTGCCCGGCTACGCCATCGCCCTGGGCCTGAGCTTCCGGGTGCCCAAGGTCTTCACCGCCATCGCCTTTGACTCCGGAGGCGTGGCCTCCGGCCCCATGACCGCCACCTTCCTGCTGGCCTTTGCCATGGGGGCCTGCCAGGCGGTGGGGGGCAACGTGCTCACCGACGCCTTCGGCGTGGTGGCCATGGTGGCCATGACCCCCCTGGTGGCCATTCAGACCCTGGGCCTGGTCTATCAGCGGAAATCCCGCCGGGAGTCCGAGGCGGACCGCCTGGTGATGGACGGCAGAAATGACATCATTGTTTACGACAACGCCCTGGCCGGCGTGATGGAGGAGGAGCCATGAGAGAAGATACGCGCATCCGGCTTGTGGTCCTCATTCTGGACCGGGGCAAGGGGGGCCGGGCGGCGGAGCTCTTCGCCAGCTATGGCCTGCCCCTCCACTACGGTATGCCCGGCCGGGGGACGGCCAATTCGGAACTGCTGGACTATCTGGGCCTGGGGGAGACGGAGAAGGACGTGGCCTTCTCCATGGCGCCTGGCTTTACGATTCCGGGGCTTTTGCAGGCGGCGGGGGAAAAGCTCCAGCTGGCTGTGCCGGGAAAGGGCATTTTATTCACGCTTCCCCTCTCCGCCATTGGCGGGGCGGCGGCCAGATTCATCAGCGGCCAGGCCCACAGGGCCGGGGCAGAACAGGAGGAGCATATGCCGGAGCAGGGAAAAAATGAGCTCATTGTGGTGGTTGTCAACAGCGGCTGCACCGACACGGTGATGGCGGCGGCCAAGAAGGCCGGGGCCAGAGGGGGTACCATCCTCCACGGCCGGCGGGTGACAGAGGAGCCGGAGAAGAGCGGCGATGGCAGGGTACACCCGGAGAAGGACATTGTCACCATTCTGGCACCCCGGGAGCTGCGCCTGCCCATTATGGAGGCGGTGAACCAGGCCGCCGGCGTCTCTACGGAGAGCCACGGCATTTTGTTCTCCCTGCCCGTGGAGCACGCCATGGGCCTCTCCCGCATGGACGGATAGCGCAATTAAGACAGTACGAGGTCCCGGTATGCCTGCGCATACCGGGACCTCGTACTGTCTTGATTTCCGCGAGCGCTCTGACCGTAAGGCAAATACAAGTTTCAGGCTTGGTGGAGTATTAGGGCTTGTTTGAAAATTGGCGATGTGTCCAGCAGCGAGGGATTTTGGGCCGCCGGCAAGCAATTTTTTCGCAGGAATCCTGGCGGATTTCAAGGAAAAATTGCGCCGTCCAGGGGGCAGAAGACCCGCCGGTTGGGCATGTTGACATTTTTCAAACAAGCCCTAGCCTTATGCAGGTTCTCATTCTGTGCCACCTGCCTTTTCCCCGCCGCTGTATCCGCAGATATTTCTACTACATTGTCAAGTGTGCGGCCCAGCGCAATACATATTTTCGCAAGGTTGTCCATTGATTCCCGCTCGTCTTTCCCCATTTTCGCAAGAATGCTTGTACGGATGCCTGCTTGTTTCCGCGTTTCAGTCCGGCTCATTTTTTGGTCAATCAACAGCTTCCATAGTCTGTTATAGCTGTGTGCTATAACAGAAAATCTCCCGCCTTGCAATACCATATTTCAAGTACAACATGGCAAAAGCAGGTCCGCAATATGATATTCATTTTTGTGATATTCATGATTGCAAATCCAAACGCTGTCCCACAGCGTCCCAAAATGCAGCGGCTTTTCGTTTGGCGAAATTGAAAAGCTTATGCTGTCTTATCAGCGCCGCACAGGTGGGACCTGGATAATTTGGAGAACCGGCGGTAAAAAAGCGCAATCCGCTTCCAACCGCCCAGGCGGACAGTTGGAAGCGGACTGCGCGGGGGATGGAAGGGAAACGGTACCGGCGGCAATTACAGCAGGACCACGCCGGCCTCCTGGCAGACCCGGATGGTCTCCTGGTCCCAGACGCTGGCCTGGACCTCGCCGATGTGGGCCTTGCCCAGGAGCTGAACGCACAGCCGGGACTGGCCGATGCCGCCGCCGATGGTCAGGGGGAGCTCCCCGGACAGCAGGGCCTTATGGAAGGGGAGGCTCCGGCGGTTGTCGCAGCCGGCGGCGGTGAGCTGCCGGTCCAGGGCGGCGGGGTCCACCCGGATGCCCATGGAGGAGAGCTCCAGGGCCCGCCCCAGAACGCTGTTCCACACCAGGATATCGCCGTTGAGGCTCCAGTCGTCGTAGTCGGGGGCCCGGCCGTCGTGGGGCTGGCCGGACTTCAGGGGGGCGCCGATCTGCATCAAGAAGGTGGTGGGGTGGTCCTTCACCCATGCGTCCTCCCGCTCCCGGGGGGTGAGGCCGGGGAAGCGGTCCTCCAGCTCCTGGGTGGTGACAAAGCTGACGGCGGGGCTCACCTCGGGCAGAGGGACCAGCTGGGGGAACATGGCCCGGATGGTGGTCTGGGTCTGGCAGACCGCCTCCACAATGGTGGCGACGGCAGCCTTGAGGTAGTCCACATTCCGGTCCCGGGGGGCCAGAACCTTCTCCCAGTCCCACTGGTCCACATAGATGGAGTGGAGGTTGTCTGGCTGCTCGTCCCGGCGGATGGCGTTCATGTCGGTGTAGAGCCCCTCCCCCACAGAGAACTGATAGCGGTGGAGGGCCATGCGCTTCCACTTGGCCAGGGAGTGGACCACCTGGGCCTCCCGGCCGGCGGCGGGGATGTCGAAGGTGACAGGGCGCTCCACGCCGTTGAGGTCGTCGTTGAGGCCGGTATCGGCCTCCACAAAGAGGGGGGCGGAGACCCGGCGGAGGTTCAGAGCTCCGCCCAGGTTGTCCTCAAAGAGGCGCTTGAGAAGGCTGATGGCCTTCTGGGTATCGTAGAGGTTGAGCCGGGGGGCGTACCCCTGGGGGATGTAGGACTGGTCCATGGGAATGGGCTCCTTTCGCTTCAAGCTGACAGACATTATAATATGGCCCCGCTGGGATTGCAAGGAAAAATCGTATGCCTCCCGGCTTGGGCGGCGGGGCTTACCGGGCCAGGATGACCCGGATGCGGCCGCCCTCGCTCTCGGCCTTGTCGTACCAGCCGGTGAGGTTGTAGCCCCCGCCGGCGACCAGGGACAGGGAGGTGAGGTAATACTCGTTGTCCCGGACCTCGTAGACCAGCACGTCGTCCCAGATGGCGTACTGCTGATTGTCGGCGTAGGCGGTCATGCCGTCCACCGAGTCGATGTAGACGCGGGTGAGGTTTTCAAGGCGGTCCACGTCGGCGCCGTCGGTCTTCATCAGGAAGGGACCGGTCTGGACATGGTAGAGCCGGGGGGTGGTGAGTGTGCCGGAGGCGCCGCCGGTGACATAGTCATAGTTGCCGGCGGTCATCAGGTCGGTACTGGCCTCTCTGACCGAGGTGATAACGCCGTAGGTGTGCATGTCGCCGGTGGCGTCGGAGAGCACCAGGCGGCTGATCTCCCCGGCGCTGTTGAGGAGGTAGTAGCGGACCATGCTGCGGGTGATCTCCATGCCGGCCAGCCGGGAGGGGTAGACCTGGACGCCCCGGTCTCCGTAGATGTCCAGAATCTCCACATCAGCGGCAAAGGGGTAATTCCCCAGCCGGGTGCCGGCGGAATCGACCTGGCCGATGAGAGAGGCGGAGGCGAGGACCTTGACCTCCACCCCGGTGGTGGTGGTGGTCACCTGGACCAAGGTGCCCACCCGGAAATTCCGGCTGGTGCTATAGGTGTAGGTGGCGCCGTCTGTGGCCAGGACCTGGATGGAGGAGGAGATATAGTCGTTGCCGTCCTGGTCGGTGAAGGTCTGGGGCTCGACGGAGATCACCAGGCCCACCACCGCGCCGCCGGAGACGCGCTCCGGGTCCACGGCGGAGACGACACGTCCGTCCCGGCCCAGCAGGAGGGTCACGGCGTCCCCCACCTCGAAAACGCCCAGGTCGCTCAGAGCGTAGGCGGCGGCGGTGGTCCCGATCTCGTAGGACTTGCCGGAGACCGTCACCGACGTGGGGGAGGAGGCGGGGGAGATGGACTGGAGGGGTCCGGTGACCTTGTTGGTGTAGACCCACAGAGACTGGGTGTGCTTGGACCAGTAGACCACGTCGTTGTTCACCAGGGCGTCGGGGGTGGAGGCGGCTCCGTCCCGGGTCACGCTGGCCTGGGAGATGTCAAAGGGAATCTGATCCCGCCAGCCGGTCTCGCCCACCACCACGGGGCCGTCCATGGTTTCGTTGAATAGGGCCAGCGTGTCCACCTTGCCGTCGGCGGTGAGGCTGTGGCCCAGCACCGAGGAGAGGTAGGGCTGTCCGGTGGTTTTGCTGGTGGCGGTGAGGAGGTTATAGAAGAGGTACATGGCGTCCTGCCGGGTCATAGTGTCGTTGGGGCCCAGGGTGATGCCCTCGTCCAGGTCCAGGGTGCGGTACATGGACATCTGTCCGGCGGGGAAGGAGCCGGAGAAGTCGCTGCTGGTGTAGCCCAGCAGCCGCAGGACCATCACTACTCCTTCGGCCAGGGTGATGGTATGGCCGGGCCGGAAGGCGCCGTCCAGATAGCCGGTGACATAGCCGGCGGAGACGGCGGCCTCCACATAGGGGGCGGCCCAGTGGGAGGCGGGGACGTCGGGGTAGGGGGAGACGTAGGTGACATCCCCCACGCTGATGGGGGAGGCGGCCATGAGCATTTTCACAAATTCGGCCCGGGTCACCGGGGAGGACAGGTGCAGCTCGCCGTTTTCGTCGCCGGTCAGGATGTCCAGGGCGGACAGGACCTCCGCCGCTTCGTCCCGGCCGGCGGCCGCCAGGGCGGGGACCGCCAGGGACAGGGACAGAGCCGCCGCCAGGAGGGCGGAAAGGACTCGTTTCTTCATCTGGGTTCGCTCCTTTTTATGAGACTGTGGGAATGGAATCAGTCATACCGCAGGGCGTCAATGGGGTTGAGCCGGGCGGCCTTGTTGGCGGGGAGGTAGCCGAAGAGGATGCCCACGCCCACGGACACGCCGAAGGAGACGGCGATGCCTCCGGGGGTGGGGACGGCCACAAAGCCGTCGTTGCCGGTGCCCAGGACAAAGGCGATGACGTTGGTGAGGACGTTGGCCATAACGATGCCCAGCACAATGCCGATGGCCCCGCCGATGGCCGAGGTGGTGCCCGCCTCGATGATGAACTGGCTGCGGATGTCCCGGCGCTTGGCCCCCAGGGACTTGCGGATGCCGATCTCCCGGGTGCGCTCGGTGACCGAGACCAGCATGATGTTCATGATGCCGATGCCGCCCACCAGCAGAGAGATGGCGGCGATGAGGATGAGGATCATCATCAGGGTGTTGAGCATGGCGTCCATGGCGTCCATCATCTCGGCGCTGGACATGACATAGTAGGCGTCCTCCGTCTGAAAAATCTGGTAGAGGCGGGTTTCAATGATGCCCTTGGCCAGATTGGCGTTGTCTTGATCGGCACTGTTGAAGAGGTAGAGGTCCACCCAGCCGGAGCCGTTGAGCTGCATGGCGCTGCCGTAGGGGATGAAGATGACGTCGTCGGAGCTGCCCTCGGTGCTGTCGGCGTACTCGGCCATGACGCCGATGACGGTAAAGGGGGTGCCGCTGATGGTGAGAGACTGCCCCAGGGCGTCGCCGCCGAAGGCGGCCTGGGCCAGATAGCTGCCGATGACGCAGACATTCTGGCGGCGCTCCACATCGATGTAGCTCAGGAACCGGCCCCGGCCCAGATGGGAGCCGCTGAGGACCTGGTTGCGCTGGGCGTCGTAGAAGAACTCGCTGACGCCGTAGACGCTGGTGCGGTCGAAGTCATCGGCGCCGCGGCGGACCAGGCCCTGGGCCATGACATAGGGACTGACCCCCGCAAGGTACTGGGGATATTTGTCCACCAGGGCGTACATGTCGTCGGGGTCCACCGAGCGGGAGCTCATGCCCCCCAGGCCCCAGATTTGGACCTGGATCAGGTTGGCCCCCAGCTGGTCGAACTGCCGGTTCATGTAGTTTTGCATCCCGTTGCCCAGGCTGGTGATGATGATGACGGCGGCCACGCCGATGATGATGCCCAGCATGGTCAAAAGGGCCCGCATCTTGCTGGCCAGCAGGGACTTGACGGCCAGGCGGAAGGACTGGGTGAAGTTCATGCCTGGGCCTCCTCTCCCGCCTCGCCGGCGCCGGCGAAGCCCTGGATGTCTCCCAGGTCCTCCTCAGGCTGGACCACCGCCCGGGGGTCGCGGGCGTCCCCATCGTAGATGATCTTCCCGTCCTGGAGGCGGACGATGCGCTTGGCCTTCACGGCAATGGAGTTGTCGTGGGTAATGAGGACCACCGTGTCCCCCTCGGCGTTGAGCTTTTGGAGGAAGGCCAGCACCTCCCGGCCGGTGTGGGAGTCCAGGGCGCCAGTGGGCTCGTCGGCCAGGATCACCGATGGGTCCCCGGCCAGGGCCCGGGCGATGGATACCCGCTGCTGCTGGCCGCCGGAGAGCTGGCTGGGGAGGTTCCGGCGCTTGTTGGCCAGACCCACCCGCTCCAGGGCCTGGATGGCCCGCCGGCGGCGCTCCTCGGCCCCCACCCCGGCGTAGAGCAGGGGGAGCTCCACGTTCTCCTGAACGTTGAGCTTGGGGATGAGGTTGTACTGCTGGAAGATGAAGCCCAGCATCTTGTTGCGGATTTCGGCCTGCTGGTCGTCGTCCATGGTGGAGACGTCCACCCCGCCCAGGCGGTAGGTGCCGGAGGTGGGGACGTCCAGACAGCCGATGATGTTCATGGCGGTGGACTTGCCGGAGCCGGAGGAGCCCACGATGGCCACAAACTCCCCCCGGTCCACTGTCAGGCTGACGCCGTCCAGGGCGTGGACACGTTCATCTCCCATCTGGTAGATTTTGTAGACGTTCTTGAATTCAATGAGGTGTTCCATCTCTGTCCGTCACCCCATCATCATGTCCATCATGCTGGAGCCCACAGACTGGAAGATGTAGACCGTCTCCCCCTCCTCCAGGCCGGAGAGGATTTCGATGTAAGTGTCGTCGTTGCGGCCGATGGTGACCTCCCGCTGCTCCAGTTTGGTGGGGTCCACCACATTGCCATTTTCATCCACAGCGCCGGGGCCCGCCACTGTTACCATGCTGGCCCCCTTCTGGCCCCGGCTCACCGCCTCCACGGGGACGCAGAGCACCGAGCCCACGTCCTCTACGATGATCCGGGCCGAGACGTTCATGCCCGGCTTGAGCTCCTCGGGGGTGCCGTCCACCAGGACGGTGACGGGGTAGTTGGTGGTGCCGTTGGCGGTGGCGCCGTTGATGTTCACCTTGTCCACCCGGCCGGTGAAGCTCTGGCCGTCCAGGGCGTCGGCGGTGATCTCCACCTCCTGGCCCACCTGGATTTTGTTGATGTCCAGCTCGTTGATGCTCACGTCGAAGGTGAGGGCGGACATGTCATAGATGACGGCGGGGTAGGCGATGCCGGTGGCGCTGGCGGTGGAGGTGTCCAGGGTGTCCCCCACGTCGTAGTTTTTCTCAATGACGGTGCCATCGATGGTGGAGGTGATGGTGTAGTCATCCAGACTGTCCTGGGCGTTTTTCAGGGTGAGCTCGGCGTTCTGGACCTGGAGGGCGGCGGTCTCGATCTGGGTGTCCATATCGGTGGTGTCAAACTGCCCGATGACCTGGTCCTCGGTGACCCGGTCCCCCTCCCGGACGGTGAGGCTGATGAGCTCTCCGGAAGTCTTGGCCACCACCTGCTTGCTCTCCCCATACGCGAAGGTCCCGCTGGCGGCGCTGGAGGCGGTCCCCACCGAGGCGGCGCCCTGGGAGGCATCGGTGAGGGCGCCGGGGTTGCGGACCAGAATGGTGACCTCCCGCACCAGGGTACCGCCGGCCCCCACCGAGTCGGTGGCGTCGATGGCGTCGATGTCGCCGGGGATGGTCTCCAGGGTGCCGTCCACGGTGACCGTGGCGGCCTGGCCCAGGGAGAAGCCGGCGGCGTCGGCGGAGTGGAAGGGGACTACCAGCTTCATGTTTTCCCGATCCAGGATGTCCGCAATGGGGGCGCCGGCGGAGACCAGGTCCCCCTCGTCCACATAGAGCTCGGTGATGACACCGGTGGCGGTGGCCTCCACGGTGGCGTTTTTCAGGTTGTCCTCCTGGTTTTTCAGGAGCTGCCGGTAGTTGATCTGGGCGCTTTCCAGGCTGATCTGGGCCTGCTGGATGGCGGTCTCCACGTCGGTGGAGTCGATGCGGAAGAGGAGGTCGCCCTCCCGGACCGTGCCGCCCTCCTCAAAGGGGGCCTCCAGCACCTCGCCCCGCACCAGAGTGGTGACACGGTAGGAGCGGATGGGCTCGATGGCGCCGTTGCCGGACACCGCGACCACCATGTCCTGCATAGTGGCGGTGCTGGGTAAGTAGGCCCCGGACAGCAGGGCGGTCCCGCTGCTCATGCAGCTTCGGAACAAGAAGGCCACAATGGCGGCCAGCACCACCAGAATGATCCCCCGCTTGATCCATTTTTTCTTCTTTCGCGGCATGGGGACCTTGAGGGATTTTGCCCCCTTCTGCTGCTCCGGGGCTGCGGGCTGGACCGCGGCGTCCTGCTTGACTTGGGATGTTTCCATACGTTTGACTCCTTTTCCGTGGACTGACTGCGGCGGGGGGCCGGAGAATCTGGCCCCTGCGGGGTGGAAAGCGCCCGGCTGGAGCTGGGCGCTTCAGCCGCTTTGCGGTGGATGCAACAGACATCAGCATAGCATGGATAGATGTAAAGAAGGAAAAAGAAAAGGTTAAATTTTGCTTAAATTTTATTGCTTCGTTTCGTCTTATATAGTTCAAAATATATCATATCTTATGAAAAAATTCAACATATATTAACTTTTGATATATTGTCATTTTTGCACATATTTGTGCCGCTGGTTACAAACACTTAGGGCTTGTTTGAAAATTGGCGATGTGTCCGGCAGGGAGGGATTTTGGGCCGCTGGCAAGCAATTTTTTCGCAGGAATCCTGGCGGATTTCAAGGAAAAATTGCGCCGTCCAGGGGGCAAAAGACCCGCCGGTTGGGCATGTTGACATGTTTCAAACAAGCCCTAAGCTCATTCGTTTATTCTTTGGCATAACCCGATCCCCTTCTTTTGCGTTCTACAACCTCTATTTTACAACGTATATTTCCTTATCGCCAGCCTTTTTCTAAGGCTCCTTGAAAGGGATAACCATATAATGATTTTACTCAAGGGAGAAGCACAGGATTTTTCGGTTTATGAAAGTGTTCTTGATCATAACTTCCCCATTCAGTCAATTTATGCTTACAGCATTTATACGGATAACAAAAATAGTTTTCTTGCAGCGAGAAACAATGTCATATTAAGTACCGGGCGTTCTGGCTTTATGGCATACGCAGGATATCAACATGATACTATATGAAACAGAGTGATTATAAGGAACTGCGCGAAATATAGGGACTTCAATCCGTATTTTTCGCATATCGAGTGGCAATTCCCCGCCAGCGTTTCAAGATCAGGAAAGCATTTTCCACCAAATGGCGCAG
>NZ_CALXGA010000002.1 GCF_944387725.1 uncultured Intestinimonas sp.
TGCTCCTCGGTGCCGAACTCCTCGATGGTGGAGGCGCACAGGGAGGTGTGGACGGAGAGGGTGATGCCGGTGCTGGCATCCACCTTGGACATCTCCTCCATGCAGAGCACATAGGAGAGGACATCGCCGCCGGCGCCGCCGTAGGCCTCAGAGAAGGGGATGCCGAAGAAGCCGCACTCCTGCATCTCCTTGAGCAGGCCCATGTCATACTTTTCCGCCTCGTCCATCTCGTGGGCCAGAGGCTTCACGCGCTCCTCTGCAAACTTGCGGTACATTTCCTGGAGTTCCTGGTGCTCAGAGTCAAGGGCGAAGTCGATCATAGCGATGTCTTCCTTTCCAAAGTTATAAGTATTTTGAAGCTGGGGAACGATGGCCCGTCCGCTTCTTTGCGGGGAAAGTATATCATCGCAAAATATCTTTGTCAACAAATATTTTTATATAAAAACTTTGTTTAGAAATAATTTTACATAAACGGTATAACGCAAAAAAGTAAGAGAAATTTCCCTGATATCCGGGAAATAGCGGGAAAAGGAAACGCCCCGCCGCCCAAAGGCGGGGGGAGTTTCTGAATATACCGGTGATTTTTTGTGCATTTTTCTCATGCGTACTCCGGGCCTTCCCGGTCTTCAGATCACCAGGGTGCCGTTCTCATCCTCCAGCAGAATCAGGATGCGCTCCTCCTGTCCGGTCATGGCGTTGACATAGAGCAGGACGTGCCGTCCGTCGGCGTCCTGGCACTGAAACTCGTGGCAGAGGACCTCATTTTCACCGCTGGTGGGGATCAGGGCCAGCCGCTGGGAGAGGACGGTGAGCCCCTCGGCCAGTCCAGTCTGGGCCGTCCCGGCGGGGACGGCAGGGGAGGGGAGATCCCGCTCCGTGTGGTTCATCAGGTAGCCCGCGGCCTCAAAGCCCACCACCTTCCCCGTGTCCAGGGCGATGGAGACCTTCACCAGGTCGGGGTAGCAGAGGACCTGGTCCTGCCGGGCGGCAAAGTTGACGGTGAGCACGCCCCCGCGCTCCATGTCATAGCTCTCTACCATATTGGGATATCCTTGTCGTTCCAGAAAGGCCCCGGCCAGCGCGACGGCCTCCTCCCGGGTGAGGGAAGGGGTCCCGGCGGTCCGGGCGTGGAGGACCTCCAGCACCAGCCCTCCCTGCCGGGTGACCTCCACATAGAGCTCTCCGCCGTCCACGGCGGCGGAGAAGCTGTAGGCGGGAACCTTCCCCTCGCCGGCAGAGATCAGGGTGAAGATCTCCGGCCGCAGGTCCAGGAAGGCGGCGGCCGCCGCCTGGGCCTCCTCCTGGGTGACCTCCGGGAGCCCCTCCAGCATCCGGGGGGACCGGCCCGTGATGTGGTCGGAGAAGGGTCCGTCATAGATGAGGGTGGGCATTTCGGGAAAATCCTCCTCCACCGCCTGATAGACCGTCCCGGCCACCTCCTGCTCCCGGCCCTCCTGGGCGGACATCCGGGTTTGGACCGTTTCCACATCCTCCAATGCGGCCTCGCCGTCCAGGAGCTGAGCCTGGAGCGCCGCCACCTCCCCGGAGAGGGCAGAGGCGGCCTGGGAGAGGGCCCGAAGGGTCTCCCGCTGCTCCTGGGTGCACCCACCCTCCGCCACGGCGGATCGGGCCAGGGCCGCAGCGTAGTCCCCGGTCTTGGCCAGGAAGGCGGCGGTCTGCTCCAGCTCCATATTGGCGTAGGGCAGTTCTCCCAGGGCCATCTGGGCCGAAATGGCCCGGCCGAAGATCTGGGTGCAGAGAGCGCTGAGCATGGCGGGGGAACTGGCATAGACCCCCTTCTGGAGGTCGGCGTCCAGCTGGCTGAGGTTGGCAGAGAGCTCAGCGAAGGCGTGGAGCCGGCTCAGAGAGAGGTACTGCCGGTAGACAGCCGCCTCCCGGTGGCCCTGGAAGGCCAGACCCGCCAAAACGAGAAAGGCCGCCGCCAGATAGCTCCCGCACCGCACCAGGGCCCTGCGGCCCATCTTGATCCCCTTCATCTGAAATCCGCCTCCTTTTCCCGTTTAGCATGGGCGCTGCGGCCCGGCGCTATGCGCAGGGTTGTCTTGAAATGTTTTCCGTACAATAATGGCATAGGATGCTGCCTGCATATTGATTTTTCGGAAAAAAGACTCTATACTGGGCTTATCCCAAATTTGAAAGGAGATAGACGATGAGAAGAAAACTGTTCCCCTTCCTGCTGGCCCTTGCACTGGTCCTGGGCGTCCTGCCTGTGGGGGCTCAGGCCGCCGGCTCGGTGGTGGCCCTGAAGCTGGGCAGCCCCCTGTGCGTCATTGACAGCCAGGTGACCCAGGTGGACGAGAGCAACAGCCAGGTGACCCCCTACGCCGTCCAGGTTAACGGAGGCGGCTATACCCTGCTGCCCATCCGCCGGGTGATGGAGGCCTTTGGCGGCACTGTGGACTGGGTCCCCGCCACCAACGGTGTGCTCTGCACTCTCAATGGCCGCCAGGTGGAGCTGACTCCCGGCTCCGCCCAGGCCCAGGTGGACGGCCGGACCGTCACCATGGACGTCCCCGCCGAGGCCAGGAACGACCGGACCTTCGTACCGGTACGCTTTGTGTCTGAGAATCTGGGCCTGTATGTCTCCTATGAGCCCCAGAACCAGGTGGTGGTGGTCAGCGCCGCCGCAGTGGACCAGAACGACCTCATCTCCCTGGAGAGCGTAACGCTGCTGCTGGAGCAGGAGGCGGCCTCCCAGCCTCAGGGCGAGCCTGTCCAGCACACCAGCTCCAGCTACAGCCTGCCCTCCGGAACGGTGAGCGCCAACGTCATCACCGTGAATCTCAACGATCCCCGGGTGTCGGTCCGCAGCGGCATTGTGGGCGGGCGGCTCAACGCCACCGCCTCCTTTGGCGACATTGTGGCCTCCTCCGGCGGCGCGGTGGCCGTCATCAACGGCAACTTCTTCGAGTCCTACCAGGATATCCAGGACCCCATCGGTCCGGTGATGGTGGACGGCAATTTTGTCTACGGCAACAGCGGCTCCATGACCTCCGTTGGTATCACCGCCGACGGAAAGGTGTACTTCGGCCGTCCCTCCGTTTTCTACCGGGTGAAGACCACCGACGGCGGCGCCGCCCAGGAGTGGTCCGGCTATAACCTCAATGTGTTCAACCAGTCCGCCGATGTCTCCGTGATCTACACCCCCGCCCGGGGGACCACGGTGCCGGTGACCTGCACCGGTGCGGTGCTCACCGTCATCAACGGCGTCACCACCAGCTATCAGCAGGTGGCGGCTGGGGACACCATCACCATCCCCGCCGACGGCTATGTCCTGTGGATGGGCACCGGCTTTACCTCCACCCACTATTTCAGCGTCCCTGAGATGGGCCGGACCGTGGTCCTGGAGCCCTATCTGCAGTCGGCTGATGAGGAGGGCTTCTCTCTGGAGGGGGTCACCAGCCTTCTCTCCGGCGCCCCCCGTCTGGTGAAGGACGGAGCCATCGAGACCTACCTGGACCCCGGCTTCACCGAGGCCCGGTTCACCACGAGCGTTACCCCCCGGACCGCCATCGGCGCTACCGCCGACGGCAAGCTCCTGTTGGTCCAGACCTCCGCCGCATCCATCCAGCAGATGCGGGAGCTGATGCTTCAGCTCGGCTGCCAGGACGCGGTGAACCTGGACGGCGGCGCCTCCACCGGAATGTACTATAACGGCCAGACCCTGGCCACCCCGGGCCGCCAGCTCACCACCACCCTCCAGGTGTTTGTGAACGGCTGAGCGCCGGGCCTCTCGGCTCAGATCGAATGGGCGTGGAGCGCCTGTGCTCCGCGCCCATTTTTGCCCCCTCCATCTGAGTGGCAGAGGAGGGAATCCCGGCACCCAAAACGCATAGAATAGAAGATAAGGAAAGGGGGCGGGGGCATGGAGCGGCGGTTCACTCTGGAGGGGGGCGGAGCTCTGACGGTCCGGGAGGAGGGGCTCCGGGCGGTGTTGGCCGCCCAGCGCCCCGACGACGGGCGGGGGCTCTACCGGGCCTACCTCCTGGGGCCAGAGGGCCGGGCCCTGCTGGGCACCATGGCGCCGGAAGGGAAAATACTTGTCATACGCCGCACCCTCTCTCTGGACGAGCTGCGCCGGCAGGGGGCCTGGCCACCCTGCGGCGGAAGAGCTGAGCTGTCTTTTTCCTTTACAGGGAATGCCGCGACGGAGGGCTGGCGCTGGGCCGACCCGGCGGCGCTGCCCTTCCGGGACAGGGAGCTCCGGCGGGCGGCGTCCCGGTTGGGCCGGACCCTGTACCGGCAGGAGGGAGAGGGCTTTGCCCTGGCCTGTCCCTTTTCCTGCCGGGAGCCCTTTCCCATCCCGGACCTCTTCTGTCTGGCGGAGCCGGCGGAGCTGGAGGGACGGCGGCATGTCCTCTTCCGCTTCGACGCCGTGGGCTGGCCTCTGCCGCCCGGGAGGGAGGGAGCGGGGAGCAGTCCCAAGGAAAAACAGCATGATTGACCCCGGGGCCGCGCTGTGTTAAACTGAGGGGCGAAAGACAAGAGAAGGAGAAATTTGCCGTGAAGAACAAAAAGATGTGGTTGAGCCTTGGGGCCCTGCTGCTTGTGGCCGCCGGCCTGCTGCTGGTCTACCGTGCCCTCGCCCCCCGGCCGGTAGAGGGGGCCAAGACCATTACCGTGGAGATTGTCCACGGGGACGGCTCCACCCGGACGGTGGAGCTCCACACGGACGCCGGATACCTGGGGGAGGCACTGGATCAGGAGGAGGGCCTGGTGGAGGGTGAAGAAGGCCCCTACGGACTCTATATCAAGACAGTGGACGGGGAGACCGCCTCCGACGCCGCGCGGACCTGGTGGTGCATCACCAAGGACGGGGGAGAGGTGACCACCAGCGCCGACCTCACCCCCATCGCCGACGGGGAGCATTATGAGCTCACCCTGATGTCCTACTGATGGGCCGGGCCAGACTGACCACCCGGCGGCTGGTGCTCTTCGCCCTGCTGGAGGCTCTTCTGGTGGGGCTCCAGGTGGCCATGGCCGCCCTTCCAAACATTGAGCCGGTGAGCCTCCTCATCATGGTCTATACTGTGGTCTTCGGCAGGGGGGTGGCCTATATCATCGCCGGCTTTGTAGTGCTGGAGATGCTGGTCTGGGGCGTCCATACCTGGGTCATCAGCTATTGCTACGTCTGGGCGGTGCTGGCAATATTGGCCTGGCTCTTCCGGCGGATGGAGTCCCGTCTTGGCTGGGCTATCCTTTCGGGGGGCTACGGGCTCTCCTTCGGGGCCCTGTGCGCTCTGGTCTACCTGCCCATCGGGGGCCCGGCCATGTTCGCTGCTACCTGGGTGGCGGGCATTCCCTTCGACCTCCTCCACTGTGCCGGGAACTTCGCCATGGCGCTGCTGCTCTTTCAGCCCAGCCGGCGGCTCCTCGCTGCCCTCTGGCATCGGATGGAGGACCAGCAGTAGAGCAAAAAGGACTGGGACCGGCGTTTTGCCGGGCCCAGTCCTCCGCTTGTCTTAGAAAAAGAGGCCCGTCTCAGCCCCGGCGGATGTCGTAGCGGTTGGAGACGAAGTCCCAGTTGATAAGGCCGAACCAGGCGTCCACATAGTCGCCCCGGCGGTTCTGGTAGTCCAGGTAGTAGGCGTGCTCCCAGACATCTACGCACAGCAGGGGCCAGAGCCCCTGGCTGAGGGGGCAGTCCTGGTTTGGGGTCTTGATTACCGAGAGGGCCCCGTCCCCATCGGCTGCCAGCCAGGCGTATCCTGAGCCGAACTGGCCCAGGGCGGCCTCCTTCATCCGAACCCGCCACTCCTCCAGTGAGCCGAAGGCCCGGCAGACGGCCCGGGACAGGTTCCCAGCGGGGAGGCTGCTCCTGCCGCCCATACAGTCGAAGTAGAGGTAGTGGTTATAGACGCCGCCCGCGTTGTTGCGGATGGCGGTGCGCTTGTGCTCCGGGATGCGGTCCAGATTTTGCAGCAGCTCCTCCAGGGATTTTTTCTGGCAGTCCGGGCAGTCGGCCAGGGCCTTGTTCAGGTTGTCCACATAGGTCTGGAGGTGCTTGTCGTGGTGGAAGTGGAGGGTTTGCTCGCTGATCTCCGGGCGGAGGGCGTCGTAGGCGTAGGGCAGGGGGCGCAGGGTGAAGGGATAGGGCATGGGGCAAGACTCCTTTCACAAGTGATTGTGTTTTGCCGGCATTTGCGTTATACTACCTTACATATCATTCCTATTTTGACGGAGAAGATACCATGACGGATTATTTTCATCTCAGCGCCAGCCCGGACGCTATCCGGGGGGTGAGCAATCTGGGTCTGGCCCATCTGGGGGACGGTGTCTACGAGCTGATGGTGCGCTCCTGGCTGGTGCTCCACGGAAAGGCTACCTCCCGGGGGCTCCACCGGGCCACCGTCCGGCTGGTGGCGGCCCCGGCCCAGGCCGCCCTGACGGAGAAAATCCTGCCCGTCCTCACGGAGGAGGAGCAGGACGTCTTCCGGAGGGGGCGCAACGCCAGCCCCCACACCGTACCCAAAGCCGCCAGCCGGGAGGAGTACCAGACGGCCACCGCCCTGGAGGCCCTCTTCGGCTATTTATATTTGCAGGGGAAGACGGAGCGGCTCAACGAGCTCTTCACCCTGATGATGGGAGCGTGAGGGAGTCATGGCACTGGACGCGATGTGTCTGACGACGGTGGCGGAGGAGCTCCGCCCCACCCTGGAGGGCGGAAAGATCGACAAAATTTATCAGCCCAGCCGGGATGAGATTCTTCTGGCAGTCCGGGGGGGCGGGGAGAACGTGCGCCTCCTCCTCTCGGCCAGCCCCAATGGACCCCGGCTCCATCTGACCCGGGAGGTCCGGGAGAACCCGGCCCAGCCCCCCATGTTCTGTATGCTTCTGCGCAAACACCTCACCGGGGCCCGCATCCTCCGGCTGGAGCAGCCGGAGCTGGAGCGCATCATCCTCCTGCGGCTGGAGGCCACCGACGAGCTGGGGGATCGGGTGGGGCGCACCCTGGTGCTGGAGGCCATGGGCCGCAGGGCCAACCTCATCCTGCTGGACGGGGAGGGGCGCATCCTGGACTGCATCCGCCGGGTGGAGGGGGATGTGGCCACCGGCCAGCGGGGCGTGATGCCCGGCCTCTTCTATCGCCTGCCGGAGCCCCGGCCCGGCCTGTCCCCCCTCCTGGAGCGGGAGCTGGACTTCCGCTCCAACGGGGAGAGCCGGACGGAGCCCCTGGAGCGGAAGCTCTCCCGGCTCCGGGAGATCCTGGGCCGGGAGGGGGGCCCCTACCTCCTCCTCCAGGAGGGAAAGCCAGCGGACTTCTCCTGCCTGCCCATCCTCCAGTACGGGCCGGAGGTGGAGCTGCGCCGCTGTGAGAGCTTTTCTCAGCTCCTGGATGTGTTCTATGCCGGCCGGGCCACAGCGGAAAAGGTGGGCCAGCGGGGGGCCGGCCTCCTGAAGGCGGTGACCCGGGTCCGGGACCGGGTGGCCCGGCGGGTGGACCAGCAGGAGCTGGAGCGGGAGGCCACCCGGGACCGGGAGCGTAAGCGGGAGCTGGGGGACATCCTGACCTCCAGCCTCCATGTCCTGGAGAAGGGGATGCGCACCGTCCGGCTGACCGACTACTACGACCCGGAGGGCCGGGAGGTGGAGATCCCCCTGGACCCACTATTGACCCCCCAGCAGAACGCCGCCCGGTACTATAAGGAGTACAACAAGGCCAAGACGGCGGAGGTGGTGCTGGGGGAGCAGATCGAGAAGGGAAGGCGGGAGCTGGAGTACCTGGACAGCGTCCTGGAGGCCGTCCATCTGGCGGAGGGGGAGCGTGACCTGCTGGAAATCCGGCAGGAGCTCACCGAGACGGGCTACCTCCGCCGGGGGGACAAGGCGGCCAAGCGGATGAAGGCGGCGGCCAAGCCCATGGAGTTCCGCTCCTCCGCCGGGCTGCGGATTTCGGTGGGGAAGAACAACACCCAGAACGACCTCCTCACCACCCGGCTGGCGGGAAAGGGGGACCTGTGGCTTCACACCCAGAAGATTCACGGCTCCCACGTCATCCTGTGGACCGGGGGAGAGACCCCCGACGCCAAGAGCGTGGAGGAGGCCGCCGTGCTGGCGGCCTGGTTCTCCCAGGCCAGAGAGGGGAAGAAGGTGCCGGTGGACTATACCCCGGTGAAATATGTGAAAAAGCCCGCCGGGGCCCGGCCGGGGATGGTGGTCTACACCACCTATCAGACCGCCTATGTGGACCCGGACGGGGATCTGGCAAAGAAGCTGAGAGTCAAGTAAAAGCCCCGGCCCTCTGGCTGGGAAGAGAGAAGGAGGAGATCCATATGCTGAAATGGGTCTGCTGGGACCGGGAGGGGAAGCAATAGCCATGGAGACCTGTCACATTTTGGTGGTGGAGGACGACCAGGACATCAACCGCCTCCTTTGCCGCATCCTCACCGATGGGGGCTACGACGTGCGCCCGGCCTTTTCCGGCAGCGAAGCGGTGCTGTGGGCCGAGCAGTACGAATACGACCTGGTCCTCCTGGACCTGATGCTTCCCGGCCTCACCGGGGAAGAGTTCATCGCCCGGATGCGGAAGCAGAAGACCATGCCCATCCTGGTGCTCTCGGCCAAGGCGGGGCTGGAGGATCGGGTGAATGTGCTCCGGATTGGGGCCGACGACTTTATCCCCAAGCCCTTTGACAACGACGAGGTTCTGGCCCGGATAGAGGCCCAGCTCCGGCGGTACAAGGAGTTCTCCGCCCCGGTGGGAGCGGCCCAGGTCCTCCGCTGTGGGGATCTGGAGCTGGACCGGGAGGCCGTCCGGGTCACCGCCGGGGGAAGGGAGGCGGCCCTCACCGCCCGGGAGTTCGAGATTCTGGCCCTGCTCATGTCCCACCCCAGAAAGGTCTATACCCGGGAGCAGCTCTACGAAACGGTGTGGGGCGGGGAATACATGGGGGATGACAACACCGTCAACGTCCATATCTCCAACCTGAGGGCCAAGCTGGGGAAGGTTTCCGACCGGGAGTACATCCGCACCGTTTGGGGCATTGGCTTCAAGATGAACGTGGAGTAGGGCATGGCTTTATGCTTTCTTCACCTTTGCTTAAAGGAATCCTGCTGCCTTCGTGCTATCATGGCATCATGATTCCAAAAGAAAGGCTGATGCCATATGTCGAAACCAATCCTGGCGACCCGCGCCCTCACCAAACGATACGGCGCCGCAGCGGCGGTGGAGGATGTGGACCTCTGCCTGGAGAAGGGCCAGATTTACGGCCTGGTGGGCCGGAACGGCGCCGGTAAGACCACCATCATTCGGATGCTCACCGCCCAGACCCTCCCCGCTTCCGGGGAAATCGAGCTATTCGGAGAGACCACACCCAGGGGCCTATCCGCTGCCCGGGCCCGGGTGGGGGCCATGGTGGAGATTCCCAGCTTCTACCCCTACCTCACCGCCGCTGAGAACCTGGAGTACTACCGCCGCCAGCGGGGCATCCCTGGCCAAGCCTGTGTGGGGCAGGTGCTGGAGCAGGTGGGACTCCAGGGCGCGGGAAAAAAGAAGTTCAAGCACTTTTCCCTGGGCATGAAGCAGCGGCTGGGCCTGGGCCTGGCCCTGATGAACCACCCGGACCTTCTCCTTCTGGACGAACCCATCAACGGACTGGACCCGGAGGGCATTGTGGAGTTTCGGAACCTGCTGCTGGACCTAAACCGCCAGCGGGAGACCACCATCCTGATCTCCAGCCACATCCTCTCGGAGCTCTCCAACGTGGCCACCCACTTCGGCTTTTTGGACAAGGGCCACATGCTGGAGCAGATTTCCGCCCAGGCCCTCCGGGAGAAGTGCCGGGCCTGCCTCCAGATTACGGTAGATGACACCGCCCGGGCCGCCCTGGCCCTGGAACAGCGGCTGGACACCCGGGACTACGAGGTCCTGCCCGGCAATGTGCTCCGGCTCTACGGCTTCCTGGACCGGCCCCAGGCGGTGGCCGCTGTCCTCACCGAGATGAAGGTGGCCCTTCTGGGTCTGGAGAACCGGAGCGCCAACCTGGAGGACTACTTCCTGGGCCTGATTGGAGGTGTCCGCCATGGGTAAGTATCTATTGGCCGAGGGCTATAAACTGACCCGCCGCTCCTACTTATGGCTTGCCCTCCTCATCACCGGAGCCCTGGAGCTCCTGCTGGTGGTCCTGTTCGCCGCGCTGAACGGAGACGTTACCAACATGACCGCCTCGGTGGGCCTGACCGTCCTCCTCTATCTGCTGCCCTTTGGGTACTACGCCACCGCTGTCACTGGGGACATCGTCTTCTCTGAGCAGTACAAGCACAACACCCTGAAAAACGAGGTGGCCTATGGCCTGCCCCGGCTGCGGATTTACTTCGGTAAGCTCCTGGCCAGCACCCTGCTGGCCCTGGCTGCCTGTGCTGTTCTCGTGCTCTGGTACGGCCTGCTGTGCGGGGTGCTCCTCCCCGGAGACGGGGCCATGCTCAACGCCTGGAGGACGGTGGGTTTTGGATTGCTGACTGCCCTGCCGGTGTGGCTGGGGGCCCAGTCCCTCTATCTCATGTGCTTCTTCGTCTTCCGGGGCAGCACAGCCGCGACTCTGGTGGGGACCGGAATCCTGGCCATTTTGGGCCAAGCCCTTCAGCTCCTCTACCTGCTGGTCAGCGTCCGGGTTCCCGCCCTGGGGGAGGTGGTGCTGGTGCTCCAGGACCTGCTGCTCACCGCCCCTCTGGAGGGTCTGATCGATGATGTGTGGAACTGGTCCCGGATGGGCTGGTCCTGGGCGGTTGGCCTGGGCTGGTGCGCTGCCACCACAGCCATCGGCTGTTGGAGCTTCCACCGGCGGGAAATCAGCTGAGGGAGGAGGTCCCGCCGTGCTCAACTATCTCAGCGCCGAGCTCTGGCGGATGCGCTGCCGGAGATTGGATCTGGCCCAGTGGATGATCTTTCTGCTCCTGGCCGCCCTGGCGGGGTGGTTCTGCGGGACCGGCTCCCCGGCGGAGGCTCTGGAAGCCTTTCAGAACCTGCTTCCCGCAGGGCTCTATGCGGCCCTGCCCCTGACCTCCTGGGCGGAAGGGGACGCCGCTCGGACGGGCCTGCTCACCAATGAAATCGTCTTCGGCCTGCCCCGGGGCCGCATCTACCTGGGAAAGCTCTTTGCCGCCTTTCTGATGGGGCTTCTGCTCTTTCTCTTCACCGCCCTGGCCTTTCTGGGGGTGGCCCTGCCCCTGGCCGCTCAGGATGGCTGGGGGACCTGGGAGGGGGACCCCGTCCTGGCTCTGGCGGTCTGGATCCAGCTTCTGGAGGCTGTGCTGTGCGCCCTGCCCCGGTATTTTGGGGCGGCGGCCCTGGCCCATCTATTGCTCTTCTCCCTCCGCAGCGCCGGACTGGGGGCTGTGCTCTACTACCTCTATTTTTTCTTCGGAGAGATGACCCTGGCCGCTGTGAGCTTCCAGGGAATGGGCCTGGTGGGCACAGCGCTCAATACCCTGGGCGACCTGCTCCGGCCCTTCCTCCTCAGCGGACCCTATTTCATGGATATGCCGCCAGCGGAGGTGGGGCAGAGCTGGACGGTGGGGGCGGTCTGGGTGGCCGGCGCCTCGGCCCTGGGTTTGGCCCTGTTCCGGCGGCGGGAAATTCGCTGACAAGGGGGAATCCTTACCATGCTGATCCTGGCGGTGATTCTGCTCCTGGCGATCTGCGCCGCCCTGGGGCTGCGCCTCTATACCCTGGAGCGGGATATTCGCCGGTGCGCCCGACAGCTCCGGGAGGGGCGGACCGCCCGGGTCGCCATGGCCGCCCCCCACCGGGGGGTGGAGGCGCTTCTGACGGCGGTGAACGGCCTGCTGGCCCTACGGGAGTCCGACGCCGCCGCCCACCGGCGGCAGGAGAAGGCCATCCGGCAACAGATCGCCAACATCTCCCATGACCTGCGGACCCCCCTTACCTCCATCTTGGGCTATCTCCAGCTTCTGGAGGGAGACAACCTCACCCCCCAGGAGCGCCGGGAGTACCTGGACATCGTCCGGGGCCGGGCCAGGGCCCTTCAGAGTCTCATCACCAGCTTTTACGACCTGTCCCGGCTGGAGGGGGAGGAGTACCCCCTCTCTAGGGAGCGGGTGGACCTCTACCATGTCCTCAGCGAGCTGGCAGCCGAGTTCTACAACGACTTCGAGGGGGCCGGCTTCGAGATGACGGTGGAGCTCCAGGAGGGTCTGCCGCCGGTGACGGCGGACCCCGCCGGAGTGCTCCGGGTCTTCACCAACCTCATCCGCAACGTCTTGGAGCACGGACGGGAGCGGATGTCGATTCTGCTCTACCGGGAGGGGGAGGCGGTGTGCTCGGTCTTTGCCAATGACGCCCCAGGGCTCGCCCAGGAGGATGTCCAGCACGTCTTCGACCGCTTCTTCACCGCTGACAAGATGCGCACCGGCCAGTCTACCGGACTTGGGCTGGCCATTGTCAAGGCCCTGGTGGAGCGTATGGGCCATACGGTGACGGCCGAGCTCACCCCGGAGGGCCTCTTCCAGATCACGGTTCGCTGGCGGATCGCCCGACGGCAGGGGTAAGGCCCCCTCCGCCTGGCCTTATTATAGGAAGACCGCACCCAGTCAGGATTGGGCGCGGTCTTTTATGCTCCGCGATGGCTGCCCCCGGGGGGGGGGATGCTCCCGGCGTGTCCGGCGGGGTGGTCGATATCCTCGCCCACTACGGCGGCAGACTGGATGGACCCCCGTCCAAATTTCTCTCGGATGCCGTCCACCGCTCGCTCCAGCTTTTCCCGCTTTTCCCGGCGGGGGGCTGCACCGGCCTGGAAGAGGTCAAGCTGCTCCCCGGCCTCCCCCTCGGGGAGAAGGTTCTGGCCCGTGATGGTGAGGGCCCGGATGGGGGAGCGGGGGTCCCAGGAGGCCCGAATGAGTGCCAGCGCGGCCTGGCCGATGTCCTGGGCGGTGCAGGAGGGGGCCTCCAGCCGCTTCTGGCGGCAGATGTCCTTGAAATGGGGATCCCGGATGGTGACCTGGACGGTGGCGCACTTCATGCCGTGCTTCCGCAGGCGCATGGCCACACTGTCGGCCAGGAGGACTACCCCGGTGCGGATGTCGGCCCAGCCCACCAGATTCCGCCGGAAGGTGATGCCGTTGCCCACCGACTTGGGGGGCGGGGTCTCCCCGGCTCGGGTGACCCGGCTGTGCTCCAGACCGGCGGCGTAGTCGTAGAGCTGTCCCCCCAGCTTGCCCAGGATGCGCTCCAGGGGCTCCCGGCCGAAGACCGCCAGGTCCCCGATGGTGCGGACCCCGTAGTCCCGGAGGACCTTGGCCGAGGCCCGGCCCACAAAGAGCAGGTCGGTGACCGGAAGAGGCCAGACCTTTTCCGGAACATCGGCGCGGGCAATGACGGTGGTGGCGTCGGGCTTTTTCAGATCGCTGCCCAGCTTGGCGAAGACCTTGTTGAAGGAGACCCCCACCGAGATGGTGAGCCCGGTCTCGGCCCGGACTACGGCCCGAATCTGGTCAGCGATGTCTTTGGCGTCCCCGCCGAAGAGGTGCATGGAGCCGGTGATGTCCAGCCAGCTCTCGTCAATGCCGAAGGGCTCCACCAGGTCGGTGTACCGCTCATAGATGGCGTTGACCCGCTTGGACCAGAGGCGGTACTGGTCGTGGTGGGCGGGGAGGAGGACCAGGCCGGGGCACTTCTGCCGGGCCTGCCAGATGGTCTCCGCCGTTTTGACGCCGAAGCCCTTGGCCATCTCGTTCTTGGCTAGGATGATGCCGTGGCGGCTCTCCAGGTCGCCGCAGACCGCTACGGGCTTCTCCCGCAGGTCCGGGCGCTCCCGGATCTCCACCGAGGCGTAGAAGCCGTTGAGATCACAGTGCAGAATGGTCCGGTCCACCGCAGAACGCCCCCCTTTTCTCACAGTGTAGCATGGAGGAGCAGGGTTGTCAAACACATGTTCGGGAAGACATCAGCTCCATGCCAGCAGTCCGGCCACCGACTCCAGGTGGTCCCGCAGGTCTTGGGAGCCGCTGTAGTCCAGATAGAGCACCCGCCGCCCTGACTGGGCAAAGAGCTGCTGGCTGTCATACGCCACGGCCTCCACCACCACCAGCCGGTCGAAGCCGGGGACGGACAGCTCTTCCACCGCGTAGCGATCCGGCTGGTAGGCCAGGTCATAGAGATGGTAGTCCATGAGGTCGTCCAGCAGGGGGGAGGCCAAGAAGGGGAGGGACAGGCTGTACCACTCCATATCCAGGCGGCGCCGGTCCCCGTCCACGGCGCCCGTCTGGTCCACCTCGAAGATGCGGGCCAGGGCTTCCTGCGCATAGGAGACATAGTTGTCCCGGTCGGGGCCCTCGCAGCCGGGGTACCAGAAGGGCTCCGGGGCGTATCCATCGCCTTCCAGCTCCGCCAAAGAGAGCACCGGGGCGGGGCGGTCCAGGGAGGCTAACTCCATACTCCAGTGGGTCAGGCCCAAAAAGTAGGCACAGGCTCCGCCGATTTGGGCCAGGGCGAGGATACAGAGTAAGAGGGTGTAGCCCTGCCGGACGAGGCCGGTATGCCGCCAGCGGGCGGGCCGCTGATGGGCATGCCCGCCCGGAGCCGCCGACGCAGGCGGCACAGGCCCCAGACCTCCCGCACGATGTGGAGGGTGAGCACCAAATCCAGCAGAAAGACAAAGCCGGTATAGGGGGAGCTGTATCCGACCAGTCGGAGGACCGGCCCGAAGCTGCTGTCCAGAGAACTCCAAACGAGAAAGGCGGTCAGAGATGCCATGACAGCCAGGAGGAGCCAGGTGGAGCGGGTCATGGTCCGGGTCATCCGCTCCAGAGTGTAGCTCTGGGCCACCGGGTCAGTATGGAAGTCTGGGGCGCTGGGGTCGCTGGTTCGGAAGACGGCCAGCCAGCCGATTTTTCCTGCATAGCTCCAGCCCAGATCCCCGCAGTCCACAGCCTGCCCCGGGATCACGTCCCGCCGCTTGTCCGGGGTGGGCTCGGCGTGGCAGCGGACCTGGGCCGGAGCTCCCGGCAGGAAGTGGGCGAAGAGAACGCCGGAACCCTGGAAGTGGAGCCCCTTGGCCGCCATTTCCTCCAGCCAAAGCTCCATCCCGTCCAGGTCCAGAAAATCCACTGGGACGGGTTTGCGCACGATGTCTTTGCTCATGACTGCACCTCCTCGCTGTCGGCGTCGGCCACGCAGGCCCGCAGCCGGGCCACCTCCTCCTGATAGAGAGCCCGGCCCCGGTCGGTGAGCCGGTAGGTCCGCTTCCGGCCCTCCACCGCCACCTCCTTCAGCAAGCCCTCCTCCTCGAACTTTCCCAGGATGGTGTAGAGGGTCCCAGGACCCATCCGTACCCGCCCCTTGGTCTTGCAGGCTACGAACTCCGCAGCCTCGGTGCCGCATCGCTCCTCCTTGAGAAAAGCCATGAGGACATAGAACATGGTCTCGGTCAGGGTGCCCAGGGCTTTTTTGGACAAGGCCGCTCCCACCTCTCTTAATATCGAATTTTAATATCATCTAACGATATCATAACATCGAAGGGAAATGTTGTCAACTGGAATTTCGTGACGGAAAGAAAAAGACCGCCCAAAGGCGGTCTTTAGAGAAGCGTGCGGGGAGAGGGCTCAGATGACGTCCAGCAGGACCAGGGCCAGCATGACGAAGGTAGCCAGCAGGGCCAGGGAGAAGAGGAGGAATCCGGCGCTGGCCCGGCGAGAGGGTTGGGCGCTCTGGGAGGAGGTCACCAGGCCGGCCTTCCGCAGGGCGGTGACCACCGGCTTGTAGAGCAGGAGGGTGGCGGCCATGTTCATACCGCCCTTGGCCAGGTTGAAGGGGAGGAAGATGGGTACCAGCATGTCAGCCACGGCATCCCGGGGCAGCCCCTGGTAGATGGGGGTGAGGAAGTAGTTCCACAGCAGCATCACCACGGTGAGAACCACCACGCCCAGGCCCAGGCCCAGGACGGCGCCCGCCATGGTGTGGCGCTTCTTGTAGATGAAGGTGGCTGTGCAGCAGAAGCCGCAGGTGGCCAGGACGTTCATCACGAAGCCGATGAGGCCGGTGGTGCTGATGGTAATCATCTCCACGAAGGCCACCACAATGGACATGATGGCGGCGGCCACGGGCCCAAAGGCAAAGCCGCCGATGCAGATGACCACATCCTTGAAGTCGAAATCCAAAAAGCCGTTGACACTGGGTAGCAGCTTGGAGACCAGCATCACCACATAGGCAATTCCGGAGAGCATGGCCAGGGTGGTGATGGTCTTGGTGCTCATGGCGGGGCGGGCCCCGGTTCTGGCGAGGAGGGGATCGGTCATAAAAATACAGGCTCCTTCCAGACATGGCCGGCGCTCCGGCCATGTCTCATGTAAAGTAGAAAACACCCGAAAGACACAATGCCTTCCAGGTGTTAATCACAATACATGGGGAAAGGTGCGCGATTGAACACATCTTCTTCCATCCAGACTTCGCGTCCACCGAAATGGAGGCGTCACTGTCGGTCCCGGAGTTCCACCGAGTCAGCCGCGCGGGAGCGCGGGTCGCGGACTGTACCGCCGATCGGGATTTTCACCCTGCCCTGAAGACATCTCGCTGTTCAGTTGTTTTCTCTGTCTGTTATTATACACGACCGCGCAAAAATTGCAAGCCTTTTTGGCGGGAAATTTTCAGAACAAATGTTCGATAACACATTGACTTGCCCTCCGGGATATACTACAATAATGTCTGCTGAGTCTACCGAATATCAACCGTAAATTGGAGGAAGAGGGGCCGGGGAATGGACCGGATCTGGAGGTATCTTGTGGAGAGAGAACACACCTGCTGTTTTACCGGCCACCGGCCGAATAAGCTCCCATGGGGGAGCAACGAGGGGGACCCCCGCTGTCTGGCGTTGAAGGAGCGGCTGGCACGAGAGGTGGAGGCCGCCTATGACAAGGGCTACCGCCACTTTATCAGCGGTATGGCTCTGGGCTGCGACCTATACTTCTGCGAGGCGGTTCTGAACCTGCGGACCTGTCGGGAGGGCGTAACGGTGGAGGCCGCCATCCCCTGTGAGGAGCAGGCCGCCCGATGGCAGGAGGGAGACCGGCGACGCTACTTCGCCCTGGTGGAGCAGTGCGACTATGAGACCATGGTCCAACACCGCTACACCCACGGCTGTATGCAGCGCCGGGACCGCTACATGGTGGACCACTCCAGCCTGCTCATCGCCGTCTACGACGGCATGACCCTGGGAGGTACCATGTATACCCTGACTTACGCCATGCGCCAGGGCCTGGAGACGGTGATCCTGGATGTGTGAAGCCCAAAGCAGAAGGGCTCCCGGCGGCAGACTGGCTGAAAACCAGCCTGCCGCCGGGAGCCCTTTCACAGTCATTCATCTGGATCGAAGGGTGGAACCTCCAGGCTCTGAGGGACGGCGTCTCCCTCAAACTCCAGCTCCTCGGGGACAGGCTCGGGAGCCTTGTTGATCAGGCCCTGCTTGAACTGCATCTCCTGCCACTGCTCCTTGGTGATGAGGAGCTGCCGGGGCTTGGAGCCCTCGAAGGGGCCCACCACGCCCTTCTCCTCCATCTGATCCACCAGCCTAGCGGCCCGGGAGTAGCCCAGCTTCAGCCGCCGCTGGAGCATGGAGACCGAGGCCATGCCGGTCTCCACCACCACCTCGATGGCGGCGGGGAGGAGCTCGTCGTACTCGTTGCCCGCCTCTTCTGGGGGGGCGCCGCCCACGCCCTTGCCCTGCTTGTCCTTTTCGGCGGCATGGCGCTCGATCTCGTGGATGACCGACTCGTCGTACTCCACGGTACTCTGATCCTTGATAAAGCCCACCACGGCGGCCACCTCCTCGTCGGAGATGAGGCAGCCCTGGACCCGCTGGGGCTTTCCGGAGCCAAGAGGGAAGTAGAGCATGTCGCCCCGGCCCACCAGCTTTTCGGCGCCCTGGGTGTCCAGGATGATCCGGGACTCCAGGGCGGAGGCCACAGCAAAGGCGATGCGGGAGGGGATATTGGCCTTCATCAGGCCGGTAATGACGTCGGCCGAGGGGCGCTGGGTGGCGATGATGAGGTGCATTCCGGCGGCGCGGCCCATCTGGGCCACCCGGCAGATGGATTCCTCCACCTCCTTGGCAGCCACCAGCATAAGGTCGGCCAGCTCGTCGATGACTACCACGATCTGGGGCATCTTCTCCATGCCCTCCGTCTTGGCCGCGTGGGCGTTGTAGGAGGCCAAGTCCCGGACTCCGATCTCGGAGAAGGAACGGTAGCGCTTCATCATCTCGGTGACCGCCCACTGGAGGGCCCCGGCGGCCTTCTTGGGGTCGGTGACCACGGGGATGAGCAGGTGGGGGATGCCGTTGTAAATGCCCAGCTCCACCATCTTGGGGTCCACCATAATGAGACGGACCTCCTCCGGGGTAGCCTTGTAGAGCAGGGAGATGATAAGGGAGTTGGTGCACACCGACTTGCCCGAACCGGTGGTGCCGGCGATGAGCAGGTGGGGCAGCTTGGCAATGTTGCCCACAATGCAGTTGCCGGCGATGTCCTTGCCCACAGCGAAGGCCACCTTGGAGGGGTGGTCCCGGAAGGCCTTGGAGTCGATGACCTCGTGGATATGGACGGGGCTCACCAGCTTGTTGGGCACCTCGATGCCCACAGTGGCGATCTTGTCTGGGATGGGGGCGATGCGGACGCCGGTGGCCCCCAGGGCCAGGGCAATGTCGTCGGAGAGGTTGGTGAGCTTGTTGAGCCGGACCCCCTGGTCCAGCTCCACCTCATACCGGGTCACCGAGGGCCCTCTGGTTACATCGGAGATCCGGGCCTCGATGCCGAAGGATCGGATGGTCTCGGCCAGCCGCTCCTGGTTGAGCTTCAGCTCGGCCTGAGCTCCGGCCTCCACACCGCCGCTGCCCTCTACCAGGAGGGAGACCGGCGGATACTGGTAGGCGGCGGGGGCGGGCTCCGAGAGGGTTTTTGCAATGTCCTGCTCCACCTCGGCGGCGGCGTTCTGGGTATCCTTGGTGGTCACCTTGGGCACCGCAGGCTCCCGCTGAATCTCCGGCAGGGGAGGGGCCGGGGGTTCCTCCTCCGGCAGGACCGGCGGCTCCTCGGGGATCGGGATGGGGGCCGGGGCAACCGGCGGCGCCTCCGCCTGAGGCGGGACTGGGTCTGGAGCCGGGGGCTCCTCCGTCTCCGGAACGGGGGCTTCCATGGGCCGTCCACCGGTCAACACCTGGTCTGGAGGCAGAACCCCAGCCTTGCGGTTGAACAGGCGATCCTTCTTGGGGGTGAAGGGCAGGGGAGACTTGGGCCGCTCCGGCTGGGGGGGGAGCTCCGGCCCATCGTCCACCGGAATGTCGATGGCGGCTCGCCGCCTGGCGGCAGGCCGCTTAGGGGCAGGGGGCGGCGCCGGGGCGTCCTCTTCGTCCTCTTCCTCGTACTCATATTCGGCCCAGGTCCGGGAGCGGACAGCATCCACCAGATCCGGGACGGAGAGATGGAAAGCCCCCAGCACCATGAGGAGCTGGAGCAGGATCAGAATGACTCCCGTGCCGATGCCGCTGAACGCCACACGCAGTCCTTCGGCCAGCAGTCCGCTGACCACTCCGCCGCAGGACATCTCCAAGCCATGGGTCCATAGGCCCTGAATGGCCGAAATCCGAAAGGAGAAGGTTCCCCGGTAGAGAAAGAGGTGGAGGATAGCACCCATGACCACGGGGGTCAGCAGGGCGCAGCACAGCCGCAGACGGACGGGGCGTCCCCGGTGGAAGGCCAGTATGTAGCTGGCCACCAACAGCATGGGAGTGGTCAGCCAGAAGCCAAAGCCGATCAGCCCCTTCAGCAGACCGCAGAAGAAGTGGATGAAGAGGGCCTCAATCTGAAAATACCCAAAGGCGGAGAAAAAGGCCAGCAGCAGGCAGACCACCGCTCCCACCTCCCGGCGGATGGGCTTGGGCTGTGCCGCGGCCCTGCTCCGGCTGCCCCTTCCCTTCCGGGAGGAGGAGGCGCTCCGCTTCCCGGAGGAAGCGGTTCCCGAGTGCGCTCCGCCGGAGCTTTTCTTTTGTGTGGATGCCATGGGATCATCCTTTCAAAGAGAGGATAGACAAAGTGGGGAACTTACGGCGGCACTGTATTGAGAGTGCCGAACGGCTTTGTGCGGCGCCGTCTCACTTTTTCAGCAGAAAACCGGCCACCAGGGAGATGATTCCCACTGCCCAGCAGTAGTAGGAAAAATTGCCAAATTTACCCTTGTCGGCCAGGAGGTTCACCAGCCGGATGGCAAAGTAGCCCACCACAGCGGCCACCGCCATGCCCAGAAGGTAGATGGGGAGAAGCGATGCGTCAAAGGCCCCGGCCTGGGCCGCGTCAGCGATCTCCAGGATATTGGCCCCCAACACGGCGGGCAGGGACAGGAGGAAGGAGAATCGGACGGCAAAGGAGCGGTCGAAGCCGCAGAGCATCCCGGCGGAGATGGTGGAGCCCGCTCGGGAGAGCCCAGGCAGGGTGGCCACCGCCTGAACGCAGCCCACCACCAGGGCGTCCTTCATGCTGGCGGTCCGGACCGTCTTGTGCCCCCTGGCCAGCCGGTCGGAGAAAAAGAGGAGAAAGCCGGTGGCGATGAGGGCCAGGGAGACAAAGGTGACGTTGTTGAAGGCGGCGTCCAGCACATTCTTCACCAGCAGCACCAGAAACAGGGGCAGGGTGCCTACAATGATCATCAGCACCAGCCGCCGGGCCTCCGGCGGGCGGCCGGACGAGCCACGCCGGGAGAAGAGGGCGGCCAGGCCCAGGAAGAACTCCTGGATCATGTCCAGGATGTCTTTCCCATAGTAAAGGCACACTGAAAGCAGAGTGCCGAAGTGGAGCAGGATGGTGAAGAGCATATCGGTCTCTCCGGCGCTCTGGTCTGGGGAAAAGAAGTACTGAAACAAGGTCAGGTGGCCGGAGCTGGAGATGGGCAGAAACTCTGTCACGCCCTGGAGCACGCCCATGGCGATGGAATACAGGTAGTTCAAGCTGGTTCCCCCTTGTGATGATGTCCCGCCGGACGGCGCCGGAGAGCATATAAAACTATATTACCACACAGGACGGAACATTTCCAGCCTTTTTCTGCGGGCGGCAGAGGCTATGAGGGTTTTCGCTGGGCGGCGATCTTCTCGTGGAGACAGTCCAGGGCGTCGCTGAGGCTGCCGGTGCGGTCGATGAGGCCCAACGACACGGCCTGTTCCCCATAGAGGACGCTGCCCACGTCGGCGGCCAGCTCTCCTGTTTGAAGCATCAGCCTTGTAAAGTCATCTCGCTTCACATTGCTATTTCGGGTGATAAAGTCGAGGATGCGCTCCTGAATGCGTGTAAAGTAGGTGAAGGTCTGGCTGACGCCGATGACTGTCCCGGACAGGCGCACCGGGTGGATGGTCATGGCCGCTGTGGGGGCGATGAAGGAGGTCTGGGCCGAGACCGCCAGGGGCACGCCGATGGAGTGCCCGCCTCCCAGCACCAGGGAGACGGTGGGTTTCTTCATGCCGGCGATGAGCTCCGAAATGGCCAGCCCCGCCTCGATGTCGCCTCCCACGGTGTTGAGGAGGAGCAGGAGCCCGTCGATGTCCTCGCTCTCCTCCACAGCGGCCAGCAGTGGGATGACGTGCTCGTACTTGGTGGATTTGCTGGAGGGGGGCAGAACCTGGTGGCCCTCGATTTCCCCCACAATGGTTAGCGTGTAGATGGCGCCCTGAGTGGTGCGGATGGTGGCGGAGCCCATGTCCACCGCCTGCTGCCGGCGGTCCTGGCGCTGGCTGTCGCCGGTTTCTGTCTCTTTGGTCTCCTGAGTCTCTTCTGTCATAGCTTCTTTGCCCTCCTTGAGTCTGTTTGGGACCAGTTTGCCCGGAATAGAGTCCAAACATGCAAAAGGGCCGCCTGCAGGCGGCCCGAAAGGAGGTTCCGATTCAAAGGGAAGACAGAACGGCCCCAAATAGGCTCCAGATGGCCAGTGCGGACAGAATGGCGCCCACAGTCCTAAGGAAAGTCATGGGTTTGCCCTGAACGTTCGCGCGGCAAAGCTCCTGATCCAGCTGGACCGGATCGGCTGCCAGGGCGGTTTCCCCCGTCCAGAGGGAACGGCTCCGAACCATCTTACAGGTGCAGAGATACTTCAATTCGTTCTGGAGCTCCCGGGCCTCTTGACAGGAGAGCCTCTGGGCCGGGACGCAGGGCGTGGCGAAAAGCAGCTCCCTGGCCTGGGGAAGCGAGAGGGTCAGCCTTCGAGCCAGGCACTGAGCGGTCAGCTCCATGTCTCCACCCGCGTCTTCCAGAATCAGGTCATAGCGGTCTGCGTGACCTGGAGGGGTCAGTGGATAGCCGCAGTGGACGCACCAGGCGGCCTGGTCGGAGATCTGCCGGCCGCACTCGGGACAGGGGAGTAGGGGCATGGAAAGGGCTCCTTTCTATTTCGTTGTAAGGTCACCCCTCTGTGGGAAGCGAGGGGGCCTCCTTTTTGGGAGACCCCTCTCCGCAGGAGGCCAGCAGCCTCTCCAGGGTGGCGTCGTGCTCGGAGAACTCTGTAAGGACCTGAGAGAGGGCCTTATCCACCCGGCCCAGCTCACTGGAGGCGTGGGAGAGGGTGGCCCCCACGTCCTCCCGGAGCCGGGAATAGCCCGCCTTGACCTGGCTGAGGAGCTGCTCCGTCCCGGATTGGACCAGCTTGGCCCGTTGGGCTGCCTGTTCCTCGACGTCCTTGGCCCGCCGGGCCGCCTGCTCTTCAATGGCCTGGGCCCGGCGGCGGGCCTCCAGCTCGATGGTGGCCGTGCGGTCCTTCAGGTCGGCGTAGGCCTGGGCTCCCTGCTCCCACTGGGCGCATTTCTCCCGCAGGATGGACAGCTCTTCCCGCATCTCCCCGGACTCAGATTGGAGTTGGGCGAGATCGGCCTGAGCGGTATCCCGGCCGGCTGCGGCGTCATCCAGGAGCTTGCGGAGCTCCTCCACCTCTTTTTCCAGGGCAGCGTTCCGTTTTTGGAGGGCCTGGTTCTCCTTTTTGGCAGACTCTCCCTCCTTTCGGGCGGCGTCCACCTCCTTGCGGAGCTCGGTCAGGTGCTCCTTGGACTGCCGGGCGCTGGCTTCGATGTAGTTCAAAACATCCTGCCGGTTGAAACCGCCCACTACGGCGGTCCGAAAGGTGCTCTCGGAAGGATTCATTTGCATATGCCCCATCTCCCGTCTTTTTCAACAGTTTACCATAAATCCAGGCGCAGCTCAACACTCCCGGTGGGAGTTTCCCGTGGTCAACCGGTGTGGACGCAGATCTCCCGCATTTTGGCCTGGAGTTTTTTCAGGTCCTCGAAGGCCTCCGGCCGCTTTCTGGGGTCCCGGAGGAGGGCGGATGGGTGGTACATGGCCATCATTTGGATACCGGCCTTCTCGAACCAGAGACCGTGCTCCCGGGTGATCTTGAAGTCCTCCCGGATGAGCCGGACAGCGGCGACACGGCCCAGACAGACGATGATCTTGGGGCGGATGAGGGCCACCTGGTTCCGAAGGTAGCCAATACAGGCGTCCATCTCCACATTGAGGGGGTCCCGGTTCTGGGGCGGGCGGCACTTGACCATGTTGGCGATGAAATATTTGGAGCGGTCCAGGTCAATGATGGACAGCATTTCGTCCAGAAACTTCCCCGCCCGGCCCACAAAGGGGCGGCCAGTCAGGTCCTCCTGCTCACCGGGGCCCTCCCCGATGAACATGACCTCGGCCTCACGGCTCCCCTCGCCGAAGACCACATTGTGGCGGGTCTCGGCCAGAGCGCACTTCTGACAGGCGCGGCAGGTGCGCTCCAGCTCAGTCCAATCCAGCATAAACAAATTCCCCATTTCCTGTGAGTCTGACAGGATTATACCACAAAGCAGGGGGGACGGGAAGCCCTGTTGTTTGATAAATTTGACGGTTGACATTTTCTTGAGAAGCGCATATACTACCCACAGCAAAGGCGATGACAAAGACCGCCCCCCGTGAGGGCCGCCAGAGAATCCGGGCCGCCGACTGAGAGCCCGGTCCGGCAGGATGGGGAGGCGCAACGCTTTCGAGCTGGGGGTTCGAGTCCCGCGAGGGAGGAGGGCTCCCCGTATCCCCGCGTTAAGGGAACGAAGCGGCCGCTTCAAAGGGGAGGCGGCAATCTTTGGGTGGTACCGCGGAATGTTCCGTCCCGAGACTGCAGGAGGCAGTTTCGGGATTTTTTGTTTTTCCGCCCCTAGGGCTTGTTTGAAAAATGGCAACATGCCCAACCGGCGGGTCTTTTGCCCCCTGGACGGCGCAATTTTTCCTTGCAATCCGCCAGGATTCCTGCGAAAAAATTGCTTGCCAGCGGCCCAAAATCCCTCCCTGCTGGACACATCGCCAATTTTCAAACAAGCCCTACACCCCAACCAATTTGAAAGAAAGGACGTGAACGGTATGGAATTTCTGGCAGATGGCCGGCAGAGCCTGCGGCTGGAGTGGAAGGACATCATGGGAGGGGCCCATCGAAATGAGACCGTTCAGGTCTCTGGCATGGTCCACGCCAAGCGCCCCATGGGGGGCGGACTCACCTTTTTGAAGCTGCGCAAGCAGGACGGCGTTCTCCAGTGTACTTGCGATGGCCTGGACCTCTCCCAGGTGCCGGAGGAGGCCGCCGTTGTGGTCACCGGAACCCTCCGGGACGAGCCTCGGGCCCCCGGCGGGGTGGAGCTGGCGGCCCGGGCGGTGAAGGTCCTCTCCCGGCCGGCGGAACCCATGCCGGTGCCGGTGGCCAAGGCCAAGCTCCATTTGAATCTGGACACTGAGCTGAGCCTGCGGCCGGTGCTCCTGCGGAACCTGCGGGAGCGGAGCATCTTCCAGATTCAGGCGGGCCTGTGCCGGGCCTTCCGTGAGTATCTCCAGGGCCAGGGCTTTACCGAAATCCATACCCCGAAAATCGTCCACGCCGGGGCGGAGGGCGGATCAAACATCTTCCGGCTGGACTACTTTGGACGCAAGGCATTCCTGACACAGTCCCCGCAGTTTTACAAGCAGACCATGGTGGGAGTCTTTGAACGGGTCTTTGAGGCGGCTCCGGTCTTCCGGGCGGAGAAGCACGCCACCATCCGCCATCTCAACGAGTACACCAGTCTGGATCTGGAGATGGGCTTCATTGACTCCTTCCAGGACGTAATGGCGGTGGAGACAGGGTATCTCCAGTATGCCATGGCCTTGCTGGAGGGGGAATATGGGGAAGACCTAAAGCGCCTGGAGGTTACGATCCCGGATGTCAAACGCATCCCCTGCGTCCGCTTCGATGAGGCTAAGGCCCTGGCTGCGGAGAAATACGGCTACCGGATTCGGGACCCCTACGACCTGGAGCCAGAGGAAGAGCACGCCATTGGCCGGTACGCCAGGGAGGCGTGGGGGAGCGACTTTGTCTTTGTCACCCACTACCCCAGCAAGAAGCGGCCTTTCTACGCCATGGATGACCCGGCCGACTCCCGGTATACCCTCTCCTTTGACCTGCTCTTCCAGGGGGTGGAGGTCACCACCGGAGGGCAGCGTATCCACGACTACGCTCAGCAGGTGGCCAAGATGGAGGCCCGGGGTATGGATCCGGCGGAGTTTGAGAGCTACCTTATGATCCACGAGCACGGGATGCCCCCCCACGGCGGACTGGGAATCGGTCTGGAGCGGCTGACCATGCAGCTCTGCGGGCTGGAAAACGTGCGGTATGCCGGTCTGTTTCCCCGGGATCTCTCCCGGCTGGAGCCCTGAATGAGATGGAGGTCTGCAAGATGAAGATTACAGAAGAGATGGTGGACTATGTCTCCACCTTATCCCGGCTGAAGCTTCCCCAGGAGGAGAAAACCCGGATGGCCGGAGAGCTGGAACAGATTTTGGCGTTTATGGACGTGCTTAATGTCCTAGATACGTCGGAGGTGGAGCCCATGAGCCACGTCTTCCCGGTGAAGAACGTCCTGCGGCCCGATGCGGTGGAGCCCTCCGCCGACCGGGCGGAGCTTCTGAAAAACGCGCCGGTACCGGACCTGGAGGCTTTCCTGGCGCCAAAAACCGTGGAATAGGGGGGAAGACAGGATGGAATTGTGGGAGCTTACCGCCCTGGAGCTGGGCGGTCTGATACAAAAAGGGGAGGTCTCCCCAGTGGAGGCGGCCCGGGCGGCCCTGGACAGGCTGGCCGGGGAGCAGCCCCGGAACAACGCCTTTGTCACCACCCTGGAGGAGGAACAAGTCCTGGCGCGGGCCAAGGCGGTGGAGGCGGTCCTGGGCAGGGGAGAGGCCCTCTCCCCTCTGGCCGGAGTACCCATGGCCCTGAAGGACAACATCTGCACCCGGGGGATCAGGACCTCCTGTGCCTCGAAAATTCTGGGGGACTTCGCGCCCCCCTACAACGCCACCCTGGCGGAGCGGCTTCAGGCCGCCGGCGGAGTTCTGCTGGGGAAGCTGAACATGGACGAGTTCGCCATGGGCTCCACCTCTGAGACCTCCTGGTACGGCCCCACACGAAATCCCTGGGACCTGGAGCGGGCGCCCGGCGGATCCTCCGGCGGGGCGGCGGCGGCAGTGGCCGCCGGGGAGTGCTGGTACGCCATCGGATCCGACACCGGGGGCTCCATCCGCCAGCCCGCCTCCTACTGCGGAGTCACCGGCATGAAGCCCACATATGGCACGGTCTCCCGATATGGCCTCATTGCCTACGCGTCCTCTCTGGACCAGATGGGCCCCCTGGCCCGGTCAGCCGCCGACTGCGCCGCCGTCCTGGACCTGGTGATGGGCCGGGACCGGCGGGACAGTACCAGCCTGGACGTGCCGGTGGGGGGACTCCTGACCTCCCTTGCTGGGGACATCCGGGGGCTGCGCATTGGCCTGCCCGCCGACTGCTTCGGGGAGGGTTTGGACGGGGAGGTCCGCGCCGCTGTCCTGGCCGCCGCCCAGGTGCTCCGGGACCGGGGGGCCGTGGTGGAGGAGTGCGTTCTGCCCATTATGAATTATGTGGTCCCCACCTATTATATTATCGCCTCCGCCGAGGCCAGCAGCAACCTCTCCCGGTTCGACGGGGTGAAGTACGGCTGGCGGGCGGAGGGCTATGAGGATCTCACTGATCTCTATGAGAAGACCCGGACCGAGGGCTTCGGGGCCGAGGTGAAGCGCCGCATCCTCCTGGGGACCTTCGTTCTCTCCACCGGGTACTACGACGCCTACTACAAAAAGGCCCTCCAGGTCAAAGCGGTCATCAAGGAGGCCTATGACGCCGCCTTCCAGCAGTATGACCTGCTCCTCACCCCGGTGTCCCCCACCACCGCCCCCCGGCTGGGGGAGAGCCTCAAGGACCCGCTGAAGATGTACCTCTCGGACATCTACACCGTCCCCCTGAACCTGGCGGGCCTGCCGGGACTCTCCATGCCCTGCGGCTTTGACGGGCAGGGTCTGCCCATCGGGGCCCAGCTCATCGGCCCCGCCCTGGGGGAGGCCAAGGTCTTGGCCGCCGCCCACGCCTTCCAACTGGAGACCGACTACCACAGACAGAGCTCCGCCGGAAAGGAGGCCTGCTGAGATGCCCTGGGAAACCGTCATCGGTCTGGAGACCCATGTGGAGCTCGCTACCCAGACCAAGATTTTCTGCTCCTGCACCACCGCGTTCGGAGGGGAGCCCAACACCCACTGCTGCCCGGTGTGCACCGGAATGCCCGGCACTCTGCCGGTGGTCAATGAAAAGGTGCTGGAGTTCGCCGTCAAGGCCGGCCTGGCCCTGAACGGGGAGATCACCCGGCGCTGCAAGTTCGACCGAAAGAACTACTTCTACCCCGATCTGCCAAAGGCCTACCAGATCTCCCAGCTCTACCTGCCTATCGTCCGAAATGGAAAGGTGCCCATCCGCACGGAGAGCGGCGGTGAGAAAGTCATCCGCATTCACGAGCTCCATATGGAGGAGGATGCGGGCAAGCTGGTCCACGACCCCTGGATCGATCAGACCCGGTGCGATTACAACCGCTGTGGAGTGCCCCTGATCGAGATTGTCACGGAGCCAGATTTCCGCTCCGCAGAGGAAGTCATCGCCTACCTGGAGAAGCTGCGCTCCACCCTTCAGTACCTGGGGGTCTCTGACTGCAAGATGCAGGAGGGGTCTTTGCGTTGTGATGTGAATCTGTCGGTGCGCCCGGCGGGCTCCCAGGATCTGGGGACCCGGACCGAGATGAAGAATCTCAACTCCTTCAAGGCCATTGCCCGGTCCATCGCCTATGAGTCCCGGCGGCAGATTGAGGCCCTGGAGGAGGGAAAGCGGGTGCTCCAGGAGACTCGCCGCTGGGACGAGAACAAGGACGCCACCTTCGCCATGCGTTCCAAGGAGAACGCCCAGGACTACCGCTACTTTCCCGATCCGGACATCCCGCCTCTTGAGCTCACGGAGGAATACCTGGACCGTCTCCGGGCCCAGATTCCCGAGATGGCAGAGAAGAAGGCGGTCCGCTACCAGACCCAGTGGGGCCTTCCGGCCTACGACGCCCAGATGCTCACCGGGGAGAAAGCTCTGGCCGGCTTTTTCGAGGAGACGGTAAACCTGGGGGCCCCGCCCAAACAGGCTTCCAACTGGATCATGGGGGAGGTCCTCCGGAGGCTCTCGGCCGACGGGCTCGAGGCCGGAGAGATGGCCCTGACCCCCGGGACCCTGGCACGGATCATTGCCCTGGTCCAGGAGGGGAAAATCAACCGGAACACGGCGGTGAAGGTCTTCGACGCCGTCTTTGCCGGGGACGGCGATGTGGACGCCTATATCCGAGAACACGGTCTGGAGCAGGTCTCTGATGCCGGACTAGTGGGGCAGGTGGTGGAGCAGGTCCTGGCCGCCAACTTCAAGTCGGTGGAGGACTACCTGGGCGGCAAGGAGAAGGCCTTCGGTTTTCTGGTTGGCCAGGTCATGCGGGAGCTTAAGGGCCAGGCTTCCCCCCAGGTGGTAAACCAGACCCTCCGGGAGAGGCTGGAAGAAAAGAAATCCATGTGATATAATGAGTCTGCCTGTTTCCAGGCGGAGGTACAGGGCGCAGGCCTCCGCCCTGTACCTCCGAAAGCCGGAACGGATGGGAAAGGATGGATGCCGCTATGACGGAATACTATATCCCCACAGGCCACTCAGAGACGGAATTCACGGAAAAACGCTCCCGCTTCCTTGGCCAGGTTTGGCGGGTGGAGACGGAAGAGGAGGCCAGAGCCCGGATTGATGAGACAAAAAAACGCTTCCACGACGCCCGGCACAACTGCTGGTGCTACCTTCTCCGAGACCCCGCTGTGGAGCGCTACTCTGATGACGGGGAACCCCAGGGCACAGCGGGACAGCCCATGCTGGAGGTCTTCCGCCGGGTGGGGATTACCAACGTATGCTGTGTGGCAACCCGGTATTTCGGCGGTGTCCTGCTGGGGACCGGTGGCCTGACCCGGGCCTATAGCCGCTCTGCCAAGGAGGCTTTGCACGCCGCCGGCATCTCGGTGGTCCGCCGCTGGGTAGAGGTGGAGCTTACCTGCCCCTACCGCCTCTACGAACGGGTGAAGCTGGAGGTGGAGGAGGCGGATGGCCTGCCGGTGGAGACAGACTACGCCGCCGACGTAACCCTCCACGCGCTGTTTCCAGAAGGAAAGGTAAAAGACTTTACAGACCGGATCGCAGAAGTGACAGCGGGGGAATCAGCACCTGTTGTCATCGGAGAGACGTTAAGGGATATACCTTTACAAGAATGCTTCAACGGATAAGTCGTGAATAATTTGTGAATTCTGCTCCGGGCGGCAGGATTTTTCCCTGCCCACGGCGTATCTTCTCATTAGAGCCCAATTTTGGGAGGTGAAAGTCCTTGACGGAGAGAGAACGGAGAGAGGAGCAGGAGCGGCAGATGCTCTCCCCCTTTGCCTGCCGGGCAGTGGACTCCCGGGGGCGCCTGCGGCCGGTGGAGCCCTGCCCGGTGCGGACCTGCTTCCAGCGGGACATTGACCGCATTGTCCACTCAAAGGCCTTCCGGCGGCTGATGCACAAGACCCAGGTCTTCCTCCAGCCGGAGGGGGACCACTACCGCACCCGGATGACCCATACCATTGAGGTTGTGCGCATCGCCCGAACCATCGCCCGGGGGCTCCAGCTCAACGAGGACCTCACTGAGGCGGCTGCCTATGGCCACGATCTGGGGCACACCCCCTTTGGTCACGCCGGGGAGCGGGTCCTCAATCAGATTATGCCCGGGGGTTTTGAGCACAACGTCCAGTCCCTGCGGGTGTTGGACCGGCTGGAGAACGACGGGGATGGCCTGAACCTCACCTATGAGGTCCGCCGGGGTATCCTTTGCCACACCGGGCCGGACATGGCTGAGACCTTGGAGGGACAGCTTCTGCGGCTGGCGGACAAGATTGCTTACATCAACGCCGACATCGACGACGCCATGCGGGGCGGCATCATCTACCCCATGGATATCCCGCTGGAGATTTCCAATGTTTTGGGCTTTACCTACTCTGACCGCATCGACACGCTCACCACCGACATCATCCGGGAGAGTGCCGGCATCGGCGTCCTCCGGCAGTCTGAGCCCTGCCGGGAGGCCATGGCCAACCTGCGGGCATTCATGTTTGAGCATGTCTACCGAAACCCGGTGGCCAAGGGGGAGGAGTCCAAGGCCCAGGAGATGCTCCTCCACCTGTTCGAGCACTATTGCCGGGGCCCGGACAGGCTTCCCCCGGAGTTCCAGGACATCCGGGAACGGGAGGGCGTGGAGCGGGCGGTGTGCGACTATATCGCGGGCATGACCGACAAATACGCGGTGGAGAAATTTTCCGACGCCTTTATCCCCATCTCCTGGGGCGTGAAATGAAAAAATCGTATGAAAGAACGGTCATCCGGCCAAAATAGACCGAAAGGGGGGTGCAAGAATGGCCATTCCAGCCCATTTCATCGACGAACTGGCGGCCCGCTGCGACATCGCGGATGTGGTGGCCGACTATGTTCCCCTCACCAGGAAGGGGGGCAGCTTGTGGGGCTGCTGTCCCTTCCACAGTGAACGGACCCCATCCTTTCATGTAGTGCCGGAGCGTCAGATGTATAAGTGCTTCGGCTGCGGTAAGGGCGGGGGTGTCATCAACTTCATCATGGAGATGGAGAACCTCTCCTACCCGGACGCGGTGCGCTTCCTGGCTAAGCGGGCGGGACTGGAGGTCCCGGAGGACCGGGAGGGCAGCGGCGCCTTCCGCAGGCGGCGGGAGCGGCTGCTGGAGCTCAACCGGGAGGCCGCCCGCTTCTTCCATGCCAGCCTTCGGAGCCCGGAGGGCCGGGCAGGAGTGGATTACCTCTTCGGCAGGCGGAAGCTCTCCAAGGCCACCGTCACCCGATTCGGTCTGGGCATGGCCCCGGAGGGCTGGGACAACCTCATCACAGCCATGGTGGCCAAGGGCTACGAAAAGAGCGACCTGTTGACCGCCGGACTGGCGGTCCGCAGCAAGGAGGGCCGGGTCTACGACCGCTTTCGGAACCGTGTCATGTTCCCCATCATCGACCTGCGGGGGGATGTCATCGGCTTTGGAGGACGGGTTTTGGACGATTCTTCCCCTAAGTACCTCAATTCCCCAGACACCCCGGTGTTCAACAAGGGGCGTAATCTCTTCGCCCTGAACATCGCCAAAAAGTCCCGGCTGGGCCGGATCATCCTGACAGAGGGGTATATGGACACCATCTCCCTCCACCAGGCGGGCTTTGACTGCGCGGTGGCCTCCCTGGGCACGGCCCTGACCTCTGAACACGCCCAGCTCCTGTCCCGGTACACCAAGGAAGTGGTCATCGCCTACGATGGCGATGGGGCGGGGGTCTCGGCGGCCCAGCGGGCCATCCCCATTTTGGAGAAGACCGGCATGAAGGTGCGGGTTCTGCGGATGAAGGGGGCCAAGGACCCCGATGAGTTTATCAAGCAGTACGGCCCGGAGGCCTTTGCCAAGCTTCTGGACCAGAGTGAGAACCATATCGAGTACCGCATCGACCAGGTGAAGGCCAAGTACGACCTTACCGACGACGCCCAGCGGGTAGAGTTTCTCAAGGAGGCGGTGGAGGTGGTAGCCGGGCTCCACAGCCCAGTGGAGCGGGAGGTCTACGGCGCCCGCTGTGCCGATCTGGCGGGTATCTCCGCCGAGACCATGGCCCAGGAGGTCCGGAGGGAGCGCTCCCGCCGCGCCAGAAAGGAACAGAAGCAGCAGGAGCGCCGGGATCTGACGCCAACGGTCCAGCTCCAGCCCAAGGAGCGCACCCTGCGCTACGAAAACCTGCACTCCGCCCGGGCGGAGGAGGGGGTTGTGCGGCTGGTGCTGCTGGACCCGGAGCTGTTCCGAAGGACGGGGAGCCTGACGCCGGAGGCGTTCTCCTCGCCTCTGCTGGGCAAGACCTACCGCCTCCTGCGGGAGCGCTGGGAGGGTGGGCTGGCGGTCCAGCTCTCGGCCCTGGCCGGGGAGCTGGAGCCAGAGGAGATGAACTGCCTGACCGGCATCGTCCAGCGGCCGGAGTCCCTCCAGAACGGAGCGGCGGCCATGTCGGACTACATAGAGATCATTCAGGATGAGGCGGAAAAACGCAGCCTCCCGGGGGACCGGGACGCCCTGCGTGTGCTTCAAAAAAAGCTGCTAGAGAAAAAAGCATATGGAGGATATGCCCATGAGTGAAAAGAGAGTGCTGGATATGCCGTCCGATCCCCTGGAGAGCCCCCAGGCCAACAGCCAGCCCCAGGGGGAAAAGCCCCAGGCCAACAACCAGCCCCAAAAGAAGAACGACACCATCAGCGGCGAGAAGCTGGAGGCCGGTAAGATCGAGCTGATGAAGGTGGTCGCAGGGGTTCAGGGGGCGGAAAAACTGGCGGAGCTTCTGGACCGGGGAAAGAAGAAGGGGAAGCTCTCTTCCAGCGAGCTCATGGACGTTCTGGAGGAGCTGGACCTGGAGAGCGAGCAGCTTGACAAGATCTATGACACCATGGAGAACATGGGCATTGATACCTCCGGGGAGGACTACCTCCCTGAGCTGGTAGACGATGTGCCCCCTCTGGAGGAGATCGAGGAGATTCCCGAGGAGGAGATTGTAGACCCCAACACCCTGGTGGACTCCTTCGGCATCGACGACCCGGTGCGGATGTATCTCAAGGAGATCGGCAAGGTCAATCTGCTGACCCCGGAGGAGGAGGTCCAGCTGGCCCAGGATATGGGGGCCGGAGACGCGGCCAAGTCCCAAATGGAGGAGCTGGAGGCGGCCAAGGCCCGGGGGGAGGAGGTTTCCCTGACTCCCGAGGAGGATAAGGCGCTTAAACGGGCTGTCAAACGGGGAGAGGCCGCCAAGCAGCGCCTGGCTGAGGCCAACCTCCGGCTGGTGGTCTCCATCGCCAAGCGGTATGTGGGCCGGGGAATGCTCTTCCTGGACCTCATCCAGGAGGGTAACCTGGGCCTCATCAAGGCCGTGGAAAAGTTCGACTACACCAAGGGCTATAAATTCTCCACCTATGCAACCTGGTGGATTCGCCAGGCCATCACCCGGGCCATTGCAGACCAGGCCCGGACCATCCGCATCCCCGTCCATATGGTGGAGACCATCAACAAGGTTATCAGAGTCTCCCGTCAGCTTCTCCAGGAGCTGGGACACGATCCCTCCCCGGAGGAGATCTCCGAGGAGATGAACATGCCGGTGGACAAGGTCCGGGAGATTTTGAAGATCGCCCAGGAGCCTGTGAGTCTGGAGACCCCCATTGGCGAGGAGGAGGACTCCCATTTGGGAGACTTCATCCCGGACGAGGACGCCTCCGAGCCCTCTGAGGCCGCCAGCTACACCCTCCTCAAGGAGCAGCTCATCGACGTGCTGGACACCTTGACCCCCAGGGAGGAGAAGGTCCTCAAGCTCCGCTTCGGCCTGGAGGATGGCCGGACCCGCACCCTGGAGGAGGTGGGCAAGGAGTTCAACGTCACCCGGGAGCGCATCCGCCAGATCGAGGCCAAGGCCCTCCGTAAGCTCCGCCACCCCAGCCGGAGCAAGAAACTCAAGGACTTTCTGAACTGAGAGTGGATCGCGTATGGAAATCCGTTTTTACGACCAGGCGCTGGACAGCGACCTGAAATTTGCCGTGGTGGCAGCCCGGGTGGGGAGCCGGTGGCTCCTCTGCCGCCACCAGGACCGGTCCACCTGGGAGTTTCCGGGCGGGCACCGGGAGACGGGGGAGGATATCTACAGCGCCGCCTTGCGGGAGCTGTGGGAGGAGACCGGCGTCACCGAATGCCAGTTGGAGCCCGTGGCGGCCTACGGTCTCTTCCAGGAGGGGGAGGAGCCCTCCTTTGGGGCCCTCTTTTTCGCGGAGGTCCGGGAACTGGGGGAACGGCCGTCCGGATTTGAGATCGCGGAGAACCGTTGCATGGATGGCCTGCCGGAGGAGATGACCTACCCGGAGATTCAGCCCGCCCTGATGGGACAGGTTCAGGCGTGGCTGGCTGGGGGCGGCTTCCGTTCTGAGGAAGAAGACCTGATGGAGCTGCTCTTTTAGCTGCCCCGGGGTGGAGAGCTGGAAAGGGTTCACATTTTATTTACAGCTCATTCAAAATTTGTCCAATCATTTTCCACTGGGGCATGGTACACTATCCATGTGGTCAGGAAAGCAGAAAAAAGATTTACCCCTCCTCCTCTCTCAAAAAGAAGCGCGGGCTCGTTTCAGCGGGCCCGCGCTTCTTTTTACCGGTACTTTGCAGAGAGGCAGCCGTTTTCTTCGGACGAGGGTTTGTTTGAAAAATAGCAATGTACCCAGCGGTGAGGAATTTTGGGTTTCTAACAAGCAATTTTTTACAGGAATCGGGACGGAACAAAAAGAAAACCGCAAAAATCCAAAAACTTTACACATTTGAAACATCTTCTCCCTTCTTCTTTAATATCTTTCCCTTATGATAGAACATGCAAGGGACAGTTTCTTCGTTTCATTGTATCCTCTTTCCTTTTTGGCAGCGGGCCGGACGTCAGGAGCAGGCGTTCGGCCCGCTGCCATTTCCATGCGGTTTTTTCCGGTATTTCTTGCAATTCCCTCTCTGTCATCTTATAATGGAGCCGGTTCGATACTCTGTGTTTCATAGGGAGGAATACACACATGAAAGAGCTGTCACAGATTGCCGCTGGAGTCCAGGCCTCCACCACCCTGGCCATTGACGCCATGTTCAAGCAGATGAAAGCGGACGGGGTGGACGTCATCGGCTTTGGAGCGGGAGAGCCAGACTTTAATACGCCGGACCACATCAAAGAGGCGGGGAAGGCCGCCATCCGGGAGAACTTCACCCGCTATACCCCCACCGCCGGCATTCTGGATTTGCGTCAGGCTGTCTGTGACCGGCTCCGGGCCGACTGCGGCCTAGACTACCAGCCCAGCCAGATCGTGGTGGGCAGCGGCGCCAAGCACTCCCTGTACGGCGCTCTCCGGGCCCTGGTAAATCCAGGAGACGAGGTCATCATTCCCGCGCCCTACTGGGTGAGCTATTACGAGATGGTCCGCATGGTGGGGGGCGTCCCCGTCATTGTCACCGCCCAGGAGTCCGCCGGCTTCAAGCTCACGCCGGAGCAGCTCTCCGCAGCGGTGACCACCAGGACCAAGGCCGTCCTGCTCAACAATCCCTCCAACCCCACCGGCATGGTCTACAGCCCCGAAGAGCTCCAGGCCCTGGCCGGCGTCTGTGTTGAGCGGGACCTCTACGTCATCGCCGACGAAATCTACTACCGCCTGGTCTATGATGGACGGAGCTTTACCAGCTTCGCCGCACTGGGGGAGGACGTCAAAGCGCGTACCATCGTTATCAACGGTGTCTCCAAGTCCTACGCAATGACCGGCTGGCGGGTGGGCTATGCCGCCGCGCCGGAGGCCATCGCCAAGGTAATCTCCAACTACCAGAGCCATTCCGCCGGAGCAGCCTGCTCCATCGCCCAGAAGGCCGCTGTGGCCGCCCTGGCCAGTCCCCAGGACGCAGTGGAGACCATGCGCCAGGCCTTCGAGGCCCGCAGAGACCACCTGGTGGAACGGATGAACGCCATCCCCGGCGTGAGCTGCCTCAAGCCCCAGGGGGCGTTCTATGTCATGATGAACCTCAGGGCGCTCTTGGGAAAGGAGCTCCATGGAACCGTTATCCAGAACGCGGACGACTTTGCCGACGCCTTTCTGAAGCATGGCCTGGTGGCTACAGTGCCTGGTACCGGCTTTGGCGCACCGGAATTCGTCCGCTGGTCCTACGCTACCTCCATGGAGAACATCGACGCAGGTCTGGACCGGCTGGAGCGTTTTTTGCAGGGCTGAGGCCCACAGCGGAAAGGAGAGGGGAGGGGCGGCTTCTCTCCCCTCCGGCAGAAGGGAATGCAAAAACTGGTGATATCTTCGGAGCGGACCTTGTGTCCGCTCCATTTTTATGGTATGATGCTTTTCAGTGAAAGTGCTGTGACAGGAGGCTGTGCCCAATGCGCAATACCAAGATTTATGAAAGCCCGCTCTCCTCCCGCTATGCCAGCGAGGAGATGCTTGCCCTCTTTTCCCCGGACAAGAAGTTTACCACCTGGCGGCGGCTCTGGGTAGCCCTGGCCCGGGCCGAGATGGAACTGGGGCTCCCGGTGACCCAGGAGCAGGTGGACGAGCTGGAGGCCCATGTAACCGACATCAACTACGATGTGGCAGCCGCCGAGGAGAAGCGGCTCCGCCATGACGTCATGGCCCATGTTCACGCCTACGGCGCCCAGTGCCCAAAAGCCATGCCCATCATCCACCTGGGGGCGACCAGCTGCTATGTGGGGGACAACACTGACATCATTCTTATGCGGGAGGGCCTGGAGCTGATCCGGGATAAGCTGGTGCGGGTGCTCCATACGCTGTCCCTCTTTGCTGACAAGCATAAGTCCCTTCCAACCCTTGGATTTACACACTTTCAACCCGCCCAGCTTGTGACTGTTGGCAAACGTGCCGCCCTCTGGATGAACGAGCTTTTGATGGACCTGGAGGAGGTGGAGTACCGCATTTCCACCTTGAAGCTGTTGGGCTCCAAGGGGACCACCGGCACCCAGGCCAGCTTTCTGGAGCTTTTCGACGGGGACCATGAGAAGGTGAAGCTCCTGGAGGCAAAGATTGCAAAGGAAATGGGCTTTACAGAAGTTGTACCTGTCTCTGGCCAGACTTATTCCAGAAAAGTGGACGCCAATGTCCTGGCCGCACTCTCTGGAATCGCCCAGTCGGCCAGCAAGTTCGCCACCGACCTGCGGCTGCTATGCCACCTCAAGGAGGTGGAGGAGCCCTTTGAGAAAAATCAGATTGGATCTTCGGCCATGCCCTACAAGCGCAACCCCATGCGGTGCGAGCGCATCTGCTCCCTGGCCCGGTACGTCATTGTAGACGCCGGAAACCCGGCTGTCACCGCCGCCACCCAGTGGTTTGAGCGGACCCTGGATGACTCGGCCAACAAGCGCATCTCGATACCCGAGGCATTCCTGGCGGCGGACGCCATTTTGAACATCTATGAAAACGTCTGCTCCGGTCTGGTGGTCCACGAGAAGGTCATCCGCCGCCACATTTTGGAGGAGCTGCCCTTCATGGCCTCAGAGAACATCATGATGGACGCGGTGAAGCGGGGAGGGGACCGTCAGGAACTCCACGAGCGCATTCGGGTACTCTCTCAGGAGGCCGGCCGGAACGTGAAGGACCTAGGTCTGGACAACAACCTCATCGACCTCATCGCGGCGGACCCCACCTTTGGCATGAGCCGGGAGGAGCTCACCGCCCATCTGGAGCCGGAGCGCTATATTGGCCGCTGCCCGGAGCAGGTGACGGAATTTCTGACTCAGCACATCCAGCCGGTGCTGGACAAATACCCGGAAGCCCTTCAGGGCGCGGACGTGGACCTCAAGGTATAAGCAATCAAAAATAGAGAAGGGAGTGCGTCATGATGTCTAATGCAGTAAACAGGATCGGAGTCTTTACCAGCGGGGGAGACGCCCCCGGCATGAACGCTGTCATCCGCTCGGTGGTCCGTACCTCGGTCCATATGGGCATCGAGTGCATCGGCATCCGCCGGGGCTACAACGGCCTGGTTCACGGGGATTTCATCCCCCTGGACTTTGACAGCGTCAGCGGGCTGAGCCGCCGGGGCGGCACCATGCTCTACTCCGCCCGCAGCGAGGACTTCAAAACCGATGCCGGGCAGGAGAAGGCGGTGGCCACCTGCAAGCTGCTGGGTCTGGACGGCGTGGTGGGCATCGGTGGAGACGGCACCTTCCGGGGATTGCTGGCGCTCTCCCGGCGGGGCATTGCTGTGGTGGGGGTGCCGGGCACCATTGACAACGACATCGCCTGTTCCACCTATACCATCGGCTTTGACACCGCCTGTAACACCGCCCTGGAGTCCACGGACAGGCTGCGGGACACCATGCAGTCCCACGAGCGCTGCTCTGTGGTGGAGGTGATGGGCCGCCACGCCGGCCACCTGGCCCTCTATGTGGGGGTAGCCTGTGGAGCCACCTGCGTCTTGGTCCCGGAGCGGGAGGTGAACTTTGAGCGGGATGTCATCGAGCCCATTCGGAAGTCCCGTCTGGGCGGGCGGACCCACTTTATGGTCATTGTGGCCGAGGGAGTGGGGAGTGCCTATGATGTGGCCAAGAAAATCACAGAAATCACCGCCCTGGACACCCGGGTCACTGTGCTGGGCCATGTCCAGCGGGGAGGCGCTCCCACCGCCCGGGACCGGGTGGCGGCTACTTATATGGGCTATGAGGCTGTGCGGCTTCTGGCGGAAGGGAAGACCAACCGGGTGGTCTGCGTCCAGGGAGAGACCTATGTGGACTATGACATCAACGAGGCTCTGGAGATGAAAAAGGGCCTGGACGAGCAGACCTACACCGTCATGCGGGCGCTGACGGGGGTGGAATGAGATTTCCAGGAAATGAAAATAAGAAGTGTTTACACATGCCCGCTTGAGCTGACCCACGATATGATGAAAGGGAAGTGGAAGCCGATCATTGTGTGGCGCCTTCGGCTGGGTCCAACCTCTCTGTCCAAGCTGGAGCATGACATTGAAGGCATTACGCAGAAAATGCTGCTCCAGCATCTCAAGGAATTGATGGCGCTTGGCTTTGTGGGGAAAACCGTCTATGAGGGCTATCCGCTGAAGGTCGAATATTTTCTGACAAGCCCGCAGGGGGAAAAGCTGCTGTCCGCCTTGAAAATCATGCAGGAGATTGGCATTGACTACATGCTTGGGCATGGGATGCTGGATGAATTGGAGGCAAGGGGCTTTTGCCTGAGATACCCACAAAAAAGTAAGTAATTTACAGACTCTCTCGATACTGATATAATGGCCCCGTCTCAAAACGTGATGGAGGTATGACCTTATGAAAGTTGTCAGTGCCGGAATCAAAAACGGCGTCATCGAAGACAAGTATGGCAAGCATGGAGACCACTTTAATCAGAATGGCGTGCCCACCTGGTCGCTGCCCTTTGAAATTCTGGATGCACCGGAACATGCAAAGAGCTTCGCGGTCCTCCTGGAGGACAAGGATGCCTACCCGGTCAGCGGGGGCTTCTCCTGGGTGCACTGGCTGGCCGCCAATATTACCCGCCGGAAGATCGAGGAAAATGAAAGTCAGATCGCCACTGACTTCGTGCAGGGCGTAAACAGCTGGATTAGTATCCAGGGAGGGCAGCAGAGCAAGGAGCTCTCCTCGTTTTACGGGGGGATGGCGCCGCCAAACGAGCCGCATCTGTATGAGCTGCATGTCTATGCGCTGGATACCATGCTGGATCTGAACAATGGTTTTATGCTCAATGATCTGTTCCATGCCATGGAAGGGCACATTTTGGATCAGTACACACTTAAAGGAGAATATCGAAATTGAGCACCCTGGAAGCTGTCATGCTGATTTGCTTTGGAGCCGCCTGGCCGTTTTCCATCTATCGGTCCGCCACATCAAAATCGACCAATGGCAAAAGCCTTGCCTTTTTGCTGGTGCTGATTCTGGGATATCTTGCGGGCATTTTGAATAAGATTTATTTCAACTATGATGTGGTTCTGTATCTGTATATTCTGAACCTGATAATGGTCTCCACGGACGCCCTGCTCTGGCTCCGCAACAGAAGATTGGAAAAGCTCCGTCACACACAAGACAGTCCAGTCACAAAATGAGCTCAAAAAGCGCCACGAAGAAGTGCGATCACCGCATCTCTTCGTGGCGCTTTTATCATGCGTATTGGGAGTCTTATTGGGATTGACGCACAGCTTTACACAGAGGCCAGGACCTTTTTCAGCTTGGCAAAGCGGGGGAGGGAGTGCTCCTTGGGCCGGTCCGGCTCCCCTTGAATGAGGGGAAGCACATAGTCGATGAAGGGCTGCTCCACGCCGTTGCCCGCGGCGTTGATCCACTCCCGGGGCACCTTTTTCTCCACGTTGGCCACGATGTCCAGGGGCTGGAGGACCGCCTTGCAGGTGTATTTACCGTTGTCCCGCGTACACTCGAACGCCACCATCTTGTCGGTCTCGCCGGCCACAGCAGACTCCACAGCTACACGGCCGGCCATTTTGGCCTCCTCCACGTCGGTGTGGGAAGCCAGATGGGACCCGCAGCGCTGGAGCAGAGAGAGTTCAATGCCCCGGACCTTGGCGCCGGTGCGCTGCTTGATAAGATCGGCCAGCTTTACCGCCAGGCCGCCCAGCTGAGCGTGGCCGAAGCCGTCGGTGGCGGAGGTCTCCGCCTCGGAGACAAAGCGGCCGTCGGCGTAGTGGATGCCCTCGGAGACAGCCACCATGCACTTGCCGGTCTTGTCGTAAATGGCGGTGACATCGGTAATGAACTGGTCCAGGTCGAAGTCTACCTCGGGGAGGTAGATGAGGTCGGGCCCGCAGCCGGCCCAGGTGGCCAGGGCGGCGGATCCAGCCAGCCACCCGGCGTGACGGCCCATGATCTCGACGACGGTCACCATGCCGGTGTCGTAGACGTGGGCGTCATGCCAGACCTCCATGCAGGAGGTGGCGATATACTTGGCGGCGCTGGCAAAGCCGGGGCAGTGGTCGGTGCCGTTGAGGTCGTTGTCAATGGTTTTGGGGATGCCCATAATGCGGCACTCGTAGCCTACCTTCTGCATATACTTGGAAATCTTGTTGCAGGTGTCCATGGAATCGTTGCCGCCGTTGTAGAAGAAGTAGCGCACATCATACTTCTTGAAAATCTCCAGGATGCGCTTGTAGTCGGTGTCATCCTGGTCGGGGTCAGAGAGCTTGTAGCGGCAGGAGCCCAGGGCGGAGGAGGGGGTGTTCTGGAGCAGCTCCAGCTCCTTGGGGTCCTCCTGACCCATATCGTACAGCTTATCGTCCAGAACACCCTTAATTCCGTGAGCAGCGCCCAGCACCCGGGTGATGCAGTCGGCCTTCAGGGCCGCCTGGATCGCGCCCTGGGCGCTGGCGTTGATGACAGAAGTGGGGCCGCCGGACTGCCCGATGATGCATGCGCCTCGAAGTTCGGTCATGTTTGGTCCTCCAATCATACCATTCGTATCATTTTGGAAAAACTTTCATGTGAAAGTTCATTCTGCGCAAATATCATATCATAACCTCTTGCATTTATCAACTATTGCTGGTAAAATTAGAAAAGAAAAAGAGGGGACGTCCCTCTCGGCTTTGTTTGAAACTTGCCGGTGTGCCCGGCGGCGGGGATTTTGGCCGATGGCAGGCAGTTCCGACCCAGGAACCCCCGGATTTCAAAGGGAATTGTACTGTCCAGGGGAAAATCTGTCCATCGGACATGCTGACATCTTTCAAATGAGGCCGCACGGATTCTTTGCCAAATATGATAAAAGGAGTTGAGACATATGCCTCTGGTCACTTCAGCGGAGATGTTCAAGAAGGCCTACGACGGCGGGTATGCCATCGGTGCGTTCAATGTCAATAATATGGAGATCGTGCAGGGCATTACCGAGGCCGCCCGGGACCTGAGCGCCCCCCTGATCCTCCAGGTCTCCAAGGGGGCCCGGGCCTACGCCAACCACACCTATCTGGTGAAGCTGGTGGAGGCCGCCGTCATCGAGTGCCCCAACATTCCCATTGTGCTTCATCTGGACCACGGCCCCGACTTCGAGACCTGCAAGTCCTGTATCGACGGCGGCTTCACCTCCGTGATGATCGACGCCTCCTCCAAGCCCTTTGCTGAAAACATCGCCATCACCAAGCAGGTGGTGGAGTACGCCCATGACCACGGTGTTGTGGTGGAGGCCGAGCTGGGCGCCCTGGCCGGGATTGAGGACGATGTGAAGGTCTCCGCCGAGGAGTCCCACTACACACACCCAGAGGAGGTGGAGGAGTTCGTCTCCAAGACGGGTTGCGACTCCCTGGCTATCGCCATCGGCACCAGCCACGGCGCCTACAAGTTCACCGCTGATCAGTGTACCCGCAATGAGAAGGGGGAGCTGGTACCCCCGCCCCTGCGCTTCGACATTTTGGAGGAGGTCTCCAAGCGTCTGCCCGGATTCCCCATCGTGCTCCACGGATCTTCCTCTGTGCCTCAGGAGTATGTGAAGATGGTGAACGAAAACGGCGGCAAAATGCCTGACGCCGTTGGCATTCCCGAGGAGCAGCTCCGCAGGGCCGCCGCGATGTCCGTGTGCAAGATCAATATCGACTCTGACCTTCGTCTGGCCATGACTGGCACCATTCGGAAGTTCTTCCACGATCACCCCGACAAGTTCGACCCCCGGGAGTACCTGAAGCCCGCCCGGGCCGCCATCAAGGAACTGGTGGCCCACAAAATCGTGGACGTGCTGGGCTGTGATCACAAGGCCTGATATATCCCAGTTTCATGGAAAATAAACAAGGAGCGGCGGGACCCAAGTAAGGGTCCCGCCGCTTTCGTCGGCAGGGGAGGGGAGAGGCCCTGTTTACCGGATGCGCTCCAGCAACTCCTCCGGGGTATCTACCAGGGCAGAGGCCCCATGTTCCAGCAGAAACTGCCGGTCCCGGAAGCCCCAGGTGACCGATAAGCAGGGGAGGCCCGCATTGGCTGCCGTCTGAATATCCACGTCGGAGTCTCCCACATAGACCGCGCCGGAGGCCGGAACCTGAAGGGCCTCCAGGCAGCTGATCACCAGGTCTGGCGCGGGTTTTTTCCGAAGGCCCGGCCTCTCACCTAGGACGACAGGGAGGAGGGTCCCAAAATAGTCCCGGCACAGCCCTTTGACCGCCCCGTCAAATTTGTTGGAGACCACCGCCGTCTGGCAGCCCTGGGTCTGGAGGGCTTTCAGCAGCTCCGGGATACCTGGATAGGGCCGGGTTTTCTGCTGCATATTGGCAAGATAGTGGGCCTTGAAGTCCGCCAGACACCGCTCTGTTTCCTCGGGGGAGGCGCCCGCCGGCACCGCCCGGCGGATCAGATTCCCCACACCGTTGCCCACAAACCGGCGGAGCTCCTCCAGCGAACGCTCTGGAAACCCATGGGCATCCAGGGCAAAGTTGGTGCTGTCCGCCAGGTCCTCCAGAGTATTCAAAAGCGTTCCGTCCAAATCAAAAATCACGGCTTGATAACGCGACAAGATCGTTTCCCTCCTTTGTGTGTGGACAGTACCGCCCCTGGATATGGACGCATAGCATGGAGCAGTACCTGTGAAAGGATTGATCCGCGCCATGCCATCCCTGATCATTCCCTATAACCGAAGGGCGGCCGTCCGCTACGCCCACCGCTGGGCCAGCAGCCGCAATCCAAACTACTACGACTATGAGAAGCTCGGGGGTGACTGTACCAATTTTGCCTCCCAGTGCCTCTACGCCGGGACCAAGGTGATGAACTTCACCCCTACCTACGGCTGGTATTACCTCGACGCCAACAACAAGTCGCCCTCCTGGACGGGCGTCCCGTATTTTTATAACTTTATCACCAGAGAGGAGAAAACCCCCGGCCCTTTCGGCCTGGAGAGCACCCTAGACAACCTGGAGCCCGGTGACTTTGTCCAGCTCCGCTTCAACGGGGAGGTCTTCGGCCACACGCCCATCATCGTGGCCATGGGAACCCCGCCAACCCTGGAAAATACCCTTGTCGCCGCCCACTCCTATGATGCGGACTGGAGGCCTTTGAGCACCTACTTTTTCCAAGAAATCCGCTTCCTGCACATCCTGGGGGCCTATCCGCCGGAGGGATTCGGGGAGCTGCTGCTTCCGCTCTTTCGCCCCTCCGCCTCCTCCTGATGGCCGGAGGACCTGACCGCCTTGGGGGGGGCCTTTCCAGGCTTGAGCTTCCCAAGCGGGTTGGCTTTGGCCGCGATGCGCAGTTCAGCATTGTCCACATGGGTGTAAATCTGTGTGGTGTTCAGGTGGTCGTGGCCAAGGACCTCCTGAAGGGTCCGAACGTCCACGCCGTTTTGAAGCATCAGCGTGGCGGCAGTGTGCCGGAGCTTGTGAGGGGAGTACTGGGAGCTGTCCAGTCCAGAGGCCAACAGGTGCTTTTTCACCAGTTTCTCCACCGCCGCCTTGGAGATGCGTTTGCGCAGCCGGCTGAGGAACAGGGCGTTTTTGTCGATGACTTCCTGGCCGCCCCGGACCGCCAGATAGTTGTCCAGGGCACTCCGGCAGGCGTCGTTGAGGTAGACCACCCGCTCTTTGTTGCCCTTGCCCAGCACCCGCAGGCTGTCCTCCCGGATGTCGGTGAGATTCAGCCCGATGAGCTCCGAAATCCGCAGCCCGCAGTTGAGGAACAGGGTCAGGATGCAGTAGTCCCTCTCGCGGTACGGCCCGTCTATAGATTCCAATAACTGGATGCTGCTGTCCAAATCCAAATATCGGGGCAGGGATTTCTTCAGCCGGGGCGAATCCAGATCCTGCATGGGATTTTCCTGGAGGAGCTTGGCCTTTACCGCGAGATACTTATAAAAGGAGCGGATGGCGGCAATCTTTCGGGCCCGGGAGGCCGGACTCAGCCCATAGCCGGTGTTGGGACTGTTGGGATGCTGGGCCCGGTCCCGGCTCAGGTAGGCCATATAGGAGTAGACATCGGTGATGGTCACCGAAGCCACCAGGTCCAAGTCCACATCATCAATAGAGACGTTGTCCAGTTCGGCCGTCCTCGGCGCCAGGCCTTTTTCAATCTTGAGATAGCGGAAGAAATTCCGCAGGTCCAGAAAATACTCGTCCACCGTTCTGCGGGAATGTCCCTGAATGGTCTCATGGTAAATGAGAAAATCCCGCAGAATGGGGGGCGCTTCCGTTCGATAGTCTGTCATGTGCAGCCGGCGGCGGAGACTCTGAAAAAGGTGGCTTCCCCTCCTTCGTAGTAAACAAAATTTTTATTTTGTTTACTACGCAATCTCCCGCCGCATTCCTCCTCCCTGGCAGGCCTCCAAAGCAAGCTGCCTGATGGGCAGCTTGCTCCGACGGCGTTAATAACCGGTTCTGCGTTTTGTCTGTGATTGGCAATGTACGCTTCTGTCATTTTGTGTCTCTTTTATAAGATGGCGGACAGAGCTTCCCGGATGTTGCGGACTCGGACAAGCTGGAGTCCGTCCGGCTCAGTGAGCTTGCCGCTGTTTCTGGCCGGAATCAGGCACTGGGTAAAGCCCAGCCGGCGCACCTCAGAGAGCCGCTGGCCTAAGGCGCTCACTGAGCGCAGCTCGCCGGTAAGCCCCACCTCACCGATAGCGGCCAGGGTTCCGGGCACGGGCTTGTCCCGAAAGCTGGAGGCCATGGCGATGACAGCGGCCAGGTCGGCGGCGGGCTCGTCCAGGCTCAGGCCGCCGATGACATTGAGATAGGCGTCGCATCCGCTTACCAGAAGTCCGCCCCGCTTCTCCAGCACCGCCAGCAGCAGCATGGCCCGGTTGTAGTCAAACCCGTTGCTGGTGCGTCTGCCGTTCCCATAAGCGCTGGGGGCCAGAAGAGCCTGAATTTCCGCCAGCACCGGCCGAACTCCCTCCATAACGCAGGTCACACAGGTGCCCGGCGTATCTAGGGGCCGTCCCGCCAGCAGGGTCTCCGAGGGGTTGGGCACCTGGGTCAGGCCGCTGTCGGCCATTTCGAAGACGCCGATTTCGTTGGTGGCGCCGAAGCGGTTTTTGGCTGAGCGCAGAATGCGGTAGGACATGTGCGGCTCCCCCTCGAAGTAGAGCACACAGTCCACAATGTGCTCAAGCACCTTGGGGCCGGCGATGGAGCCCTCCTTATTCACATGGCCGATGACGAAAACGGTGATTCCCTCTCCTTTTGCCAGCTGCATCAGGGCCATGGTACACTCCTTAACCTGGCCCACGCTGCCCGGAGAGGTGGTCAGTTCCCCGCTGAACATGGTCTGGATGGAGTCCACAATGACCACATCCGGCCGCAGGGAGCGAATGGCCTCCAGAATCTCCCCCAGATCGGTCTCAGCCAGCAGATAGAGGGACTGGCTCCGCACCCCCAGCCGCTCCGCCCGGAGCTTGATCTGCCGCTCGGACTCCTCCCCAGAGACATAGAGCACCTTGGAAAACCGGCAGAGATTGTCGCAGATTTGGAGCATCAAGGTGGATTTTCCGATGCCGGGGGCGCCCCCCACCAGGACCAGAGAACCCTGCACCGCTCCCCCACCCAGGACCCGATCCAGTTCGGAAAGGCCGGTAGAAAAGCGCAGCTCATCGCTGGTCTCGATCTCCGTAATGGGACGGGGACGGCGGCCTCCCCCACTGCGGACCGCAGCGGTAGGAGCCGTTTTTTTCTTAGTCTCTGCGGGCTGTTCCACCATGGTGTTCCAGCTTCCGCAGGCGGGGCACTTCCCCACCCATTTGGGGGTTTCATTCCCGCATTCCGTACAATAAAAGACTGTCTTGGCTTTCAAGGGTGCCCTCCCCTTCTGAATCATTTTCCGAGTCGCTGAGATAGGCGCAGGCCAAAGCCGCAGCGATTTTGGTCTGATAACTGCCGGTCTGGAGCAGGGCGTCCTCCTCCGGGTTGGAGAGAAAACCGCACTCCACCAAAATGGCACGGCAGGTGATGTGGGTCATCAGGTAGACAGTATTGGGCAGACGGGCGGCCTGGCGTCTGTTTTCCGGGTCCAGAGCCAGCCGCAGCAGCTCCTGGGTATGCTGGGCCAAACCCAGACTGCTGGCTTCGTCGGCATAAAACACCTGTGCGCCGTGGTATTGGGTGCTGCCGCTATAGGTGTTTTGGTGAATGCTGATGACGGTGGCATTGGGCACAGCCTCAATTTGGGCCGCCCGGTTCTGGAGGTCGGATCGCTTCTTCTCCCTGAGCGTCTGAGCCTCTGGGTCATGGAGAGAGATGTCCTCGGTGCGGAGCATGACCACATCGGCCCCAAAGAGACCGAGAATAAGGTCCAGCCGTTGGGCCACTGCCAGATTTACCTGGCTCTCCACCGTTCCAGTCTGGGAGACCGCGCCCCCGTCTTCCCCGCCATGTCCGGCATCAATTACCACGGTGGAGCGGGAAAACCGGGCCGGATGGGCCATGGTTGGGACGGACTCCTTCTCATAAAACAGAAAAAAGCCGGTGCTCACGGCCAAAAGCACCGTCACCGCGATAGATAAAACCCGGATCAGGGCAGGATGTTTCATCAACGGGCACCCCCTCTCTGTCAACTTATGAGGGGACCGTGCACAATATACCCAAAAGGGCCTCAGCCGTGTCTCGATTATACCACATCCTCCAGGAACCGCGCAAGGGTTCGGCTTCCCTCTCCCCTGCCAGTTCCCATCCGCCTGCTGTCGCATAAGATAGAACAGAGGGGAAGCCTGCCGGGCGGAACCCCTCGAAACCACCGAAGGAGGAACCTCACATTGTATCCTGAAAACGGAACCAAGCCCACGCCCTGCGGCGATGCCTGCGGCACCCTGCCGGAGTGCGCCCCTCTGGCGGTCCCCTATGTACCCTTTCAGCAGAACAGCCCCAAACGTTATGAGCAGATGGATGCCCTGAGCAACGGCACCCTCTATCCCGGCCTGAACCTTCCCTTCCGGGCCAAGGTGGACGCCGCCGGCGTGCCCCAGACCCCGCTCACAGAGCTTCAGGCTCTGGAGTTCGTGGTCCAGGAGCTGGCCCTTTACCTAGATACCCACCCCTCCGACACGGAGGCATTTGAGCTCTTCCGACAGTACAGCGCCATGGAGAAGGAGGCCCGGGCGGCCTTTGTCTCCTCCAACGGCCCTGTCCTCCGCAGTGAGACAGCCGACTGCAAGACCTACACCTGGCCCAAGGAGCCCTGGCCCTGGAACTACCCAGAAGGAGGGATGAAATAAGATGTTTTCTTATGAGAAAAAGCTGCAATATCCCGTCAAAATCAAGACGCCAAATCCCAAGCTGGCTTCCTTTATCATCAGCCAGTACGGTGGGCCGGACGGTGAACTGGGCGCTTCCCTGCGCTATCTGAGCCAGCGGTACGCCATGCCTTACCCGGAGCTCAAGGCGCTGCTCACCGACATCGGCACCGAGGGGCTGTTCTGGGCCGGCTGCCCCAGCCGCTCCAGCACGAAGGTCCAGGTCCTGGGCAGCAGGTTCAGCTTCACCTCCACCCGCCGGTCCGGGTAGACCACCATGTGGTCCAGGATGGTTTTATAGAAGGTCTCGCTGGCCTGCTCCCCCTGGAGCAGGGCGGTCACCCTCCTCTTGATGCACCGTTCCAGCTCGCCCTTGTCGTAGGCCACCTCCGCCCCGGCCTTCGCGGCGGACAGGCGCTCCTGGAGCTGAGCCATCTCCCGGTCATAGCGCTCCGTCATCTGCCGCATCTCTGCCTTGGTGATGTCCTGGGCGAAGAAGGCGTCCAGGGCGGTCTCCCGCTTTTTGGCCAGGCGATCCAGATCCAATTCCAGGGCCTTCTGGTTTTCACTGCCTCCCCCCTCCCCTGCCCGGATGGCCTCCAGGACGATGGCGGTCACGCTGCGGACCATCGCCTCACTGTCCAGCGGAAGGGATTGAAGGGACTGCCGCAGCAGCTCCATGGCCGTCTCGTCCCGGAGGGTCCGCCCCACATCGCAGCCCACCCGGTTGCCCTGGGGGTCCAGATGGGCCCTCCCCTCCCTGGTGGCGGTGTAGCAGCTCCAGCGCCGGCTGTAGCTGCCGTCCTTCCGCTTCTTCTTCCGGGACACGAAGCTGGCCCCGCACACCCCGCACTTGATCCTGCCGCTGAACACATAGCGGTTGGAGTGCCCCGCCCCCAGCTCGCCGTTTCGGTTTCGCTTTTTCAGCTCCGCCTGGACCGTATCCCACAACTCCCGGTCAATGATGGGCTCGTGGTGGTCCCGCAGGATAACCAGGTCCTCCTCTCCGTGGTTGTACTTTTTGGCATGAGAGAGGTAGTCCGGAGTGATGGTTTTCTTCTGGACCAGATCGCCGATGTACTTTTCATTCTTCAGAATTTTAACGATGTGGGTGTTGCTCCACTTGACGTTGCCCCGGTGGGTGCGGTATCCGGCCTCCCGCAGCTCCCGGGCAATGACCGTAGTGCCCTTTTTCTCCACGCCGTACTTGTGAAAGATGAGCCTGACGATCTCCGCCCCTTTGGGCTCCACTGTCAGGCGTCCATCCTTTACATTATATCCCAGCAGGGACCTGCCGAAGACCACCCCCTGTTCCATCCGCCGGGTCTGGCCCCACTTCACCCGGCTGGAGGTCTTGCGGCTCTCCTCCTGGGCCAGGGAGCCCATGATGGACAACCGAAGCTCGGCGTCCGGCTCCAGAGAGTGGATGCCGTCGTTGAGGAAGACCACCCCAACCCCGATGGCCTTGAGCTCCCGGGTGTAAGCGATGGTGTCCAGGATGTTCCGGGAGAACCGGCTGACCTCCTTGGTTAGGATCAGGCGGAACTTTCCCCGCCGGGCGTCCTGAATCATCTGGTTGAAGGCGGCCCGCTTCTTGGTGGAGGTGCCGGTGATGCCCTCGTCCGCGTAGACCTGGTACAGCTCCCACTCCGGATGGCGGTCGATGTACTCCCGAAAGTACCGCTGCTGGTTCTCAAAGGAGTTGGCCTGATCCTCCTTGTCGGTGGAGACCCGGCAGTAGGACGCTACATAGATCATGGTGTGTGTTTCCCCTCCCCTTCTGGTGTGAAATGGATTTTCCCTTTACAGATTTCTTCCGCATATCTGTATTGCACCTCACTGAGAATGCCCTCGTCTTTCAGCCCGAGCAGGATGGCCCGCTGGAGCATAGACCAGAACGCCGGGTCCGTCTCTTGTGTGATGAATTTCTCATCTGTGACGCCCAGCAGTCTGATCCGATCCCCCATCCCGCATGCCCCCTTTGGTTCCAGGGTATGCATGGGACAAGACCAGATTTCTTAGCGGATGTGCCCCCTTCCCTTTCAGCGCATCGTCGGATGTGAATTGGATTTGGATGCTGTCCTCATGATGTGTGCCTCCTTCCATGCGGAGGGGAGCGCAGCGGTGGTTAAACGGAGCCTGCCGCACTCCCCCACGAGTCCATTGCCTTTTTTCATCTCCACGAGGCCGGGTCACATGGTGAGCTTCCAAGTGGGATCTTCCTCATGGTCGTCGGTCCTGTGGCCCATGGCCAGCCGCTTCTGCCTCTGCCGCTCCCGTGTCTCGAAATCTACCGGGCCGGGCCTCAGGGTGTAGTCATCCACTGGTCCACTGACCTGAGCACGCTCCAGAGCGTGCTCAAGTCGTACCAGCCCGCCCACAAGGCCAGCAGCCCTGGCGGGATCAGCAGGAGATCCTGAGACGGGCGGGGGAGCGAAGGCTTCGGCAGCCTGGGCGGTGAGAAACAACGCTTGCTCCTCCTCCCAGCCGGTGGGAGCCTCCGCCGCAGCTCCGCCACCACTCACGTCAGGGCCTCCCACTGTGCCAGGGTGGGGAGTTCCCCACCTGGGTGGAAATCTCCCGGGACAGGGCCGCCAGCGCCCCAACGCTGGCCTCTAGACGGTCCAACCGCTCCAGCAGCGCCTCCCACTCCTGGGGCGTGGGACTGGTCTGGGGACCGCCCTGTCCATTCGGCAGATTCCGCCGCTTCAGCTCCTCCAGAGACAAGTTCTGCTCGAATGCGGAACTCACGCTCCATCCTCTCCTTCCTGTACTTTTCCTCAGAGAACCGGTCATCCCGGCACCTCATGCCCTCCGGCGTGGTGTAGGTGATGCTCTTCCAGCCGTCCGTCCAGCGGACCTCACAGCCCTCGCTCCGCATCAGGGAGAGGAACTCCTCCCGGCTGGCGGCGTATACCATACACTGGTCGATGGTGTTTCATCAGCCGGAACTTCCAGATCTAGCCCTTGGCGGCGGAGCGGTACTCCCTGGCACCCATCCGTTTTTCCCGAACCTGTTTCTGCGGCGGCGGCAAAATTTCCAGCCCATGGGCAAGGCAGATCTCGTCGTTGGCCATTCAGTGGGCCTGGAGATCGGCGACGCTCTGGTGGAGCTTTCTTCCACCCCGGAAGCTGACGCTGTTCACCACCAGATGGTTGTGGAGATGCTCTGTGTCCACATGGGTGGCTACCAGCACCTCGAAATCCAGGAACTCCCGCTGGGCCAGCTCCAGGCTGATGACGTGGACCTCCTGGGGCGTCAGGTCGTCCGACTCCAAAAAGGACTGGACCAAGTGGTAGTACTGCCACCCGTCCGTTTTTCGGAACCGCTTCTTGGTGAGCTGCATCTCAGAGAGGGCACTTTGCGTGGTACAGTTCCAGCCGGTCACCAGCCGCTGTCCTTCCCACAGCGTCTTTTCCTTCTGGCTGACGTAGCGGGTGATACCGCCCAGCGCACCCCGGCCTCCACCACGATTTTTGATGGCGGTGAAGGTGGCCATCTCGTCGACACCTCCTCCATATCATTCGCTTCCGGCCTTATCGTCCGAAAGCTCACTCATTCTAGGGCGTCTCATCTCCCCACAAAAGCGGTTCACCGCTTTTGTGGGGGTTCCGTTTACCGCTTTTAACAACTGCCGGAGCTGTTCGCTGACCTGCCCGTAGCCATCCGCTAGCCTGTCACCGTACACGACGGGGATCCTCCCCATGTTGGCCAGGGTGGTAAGCTGGTTCAGGTTCCGCCCCTGGCCTTTCAGGTCAGTGATCACTTTATCCAGGCCGTCCACCTGGACAATCTTTTTGCCCAGCCCACAGAAACACAGGTAGTCGGTGACCGTCATGTCCGCCTGCTTCGCCCGCGCCCGGATGGCCGCTTTGACCCGGGGTGTCACCAGGAGGGTGATGAGCTCCGTTTTCTTTGCTGCTCTCTGCATGCTCACACCTCTCTCCCCTTCAGGGGCTGGGGGACCAAGGCGGCACCCCAGAGTCTATGGCCGGCGTATCGGACGCGATGCTTGCCCTCCCTAACGGGAGAAGTTTTCCTTCTGTCGGTGCGTGCTTCCTTGGGTCGGAGCTTTGGGGAGGGTCGATAGGGTCGATCTCCGGGGCCTCCGGCGCATCGGCACTTTCGGCACTGTGAAGCTCCACAATCCGCCTCCCGTTGCTGCGCCGGACCGAGGCTACAATTCCGGCTTTCCCTAAGGGCTTGTTTGAAAAAAGTCAACATGCCCAATCAGCGGGTCTTTTGCCCCCTGGACGGCGCAATTTTTCCTTGAAATCCGCCAGGATTCCTGCGAAAAAATTGCTTGCCAGCGGCCCAAAATCCCTCGCTGCTGGACACATCGCCAATTTTCAAACAAGCCCTAGTGATTGACGAGGTCGGGTACATGCAGTTGAACCGCCAGGAGGCAGAATTGTTATTCCGGTTGGTTTCAGAGCGCTACGAGCACGGCAGTGTGATCCTCACCAGCAACAAATACTTCAGCGACTGGGGCGAGCTGCTCAGCGATGATATCCTGGCCACTGCTCTCCTAGACCGGCTGCTCCACCACGCCCACGTGGTGAATATCCGGGGCCAGACCTACCGGCTGCGGGACCGCCTCAAGGCCGGCGTCTAACCGGTCCCACTGGCCGAAATTCCGGCGCACGGATAACTAGCAGGTAGGTTTCCGGCACCACAAGACCGGCGATGTGATTCCGGCGGTTGGGTCAGCTTCTTCCCGGCGATTCCGCTTTTTCTACTCCGGCGTTGACAGATCGAGTTCGATGATGCTTTTTTCGGCGGGCCGACGGTAGGTAAGAAGCGCGGACGTGGTATAGAGAAAGCCAAAGGATTCGTTGCACTATCGTTGGATCAGGATGAAAACCACAAAGGATATTCGTCAAAAGTCTGTGAAAAGCTTTGCGGAAAAGTTCTTTGCGGATCCCAGCACAATTATCAGCGACGGCTTTCGCAGTTATGGCCCGGCCCTTACTGCATTTGAACATCATCCACAGCGCTATGACCCCAAAAGCGGGATGCTGCATTGGCTGCATATCCTGGTCAGCAATGCCAAGACGTTCCTCCTGGGTACCTGCCACGGCTTGCCCATCAAATTTTTAGATCACTATCTTGATGAATTCTGATTTCGTTTTTCTCGCAGGTTTTTTGGGGAGGTCCACTTCATCCAACGGCGGTATGGCTGGTTTCTGGAATCCCTGTCCAAAGGCGAGTCCTATGAAAAGAAAAAGGGCCAGAGGAAAGCACCTCTGGCCGCGCAGATCAGGAAACATGGTTTGGAGTCCTATGTAAGCGGGGGAAGTCTGGGCGAGGCCCCGGTGGTGGACGCCCCCCAGGTGAACATCCATTTCGCGCTGAAGGAGCTGCCCAAGCGGGCGCCGGAGCTGGTGGAGCGGCTGTACTTTGACCGGCTTTCCGACTTCATCTATGTGGAGATGATGCAGGGACTGCAGAGGGGCTTTGTTCCAAAGCGGTACCCAAACTGCAAACGATGGTTCCTCCAGAAACCCGGCGCTATCTACTCCTACTGCGATGGACCGGCGCCTGGAGAGGAGGAGAAAACCTGCCGGGATGTGGGGGGAACCACAAGCTTCCGGAATAAAGTACAGAACAGTGATATCTGGAAGCTCCACCAGCGGGCCTATAAGAAATACTTTGCCCGGACCAAAAAGGGTACCATGAGCAAGGCGGACTTCGAGGAATGGTCCCGAGAGGCGGAGCGCCTACGGGACCATTCCTCGAAGAGATACGATAATACAAGTGTTTTAAAAGAAATGGAACAGATTGCGCAGAAGTTAAAGGAAATGCTCAATCAAATCTAAAGCGCCAAGAGAGATCGCTCATCGTGATCCTTAGCTGAACACTGCCAGGATCTGTAGCTTGGAAAAAATTTGTTGATCTATACTGAACCTCTAAAAACTCAAAAAATGGGTTGATCCACACCAGAAAGGATGGAGACTCCGTACTGATAGGCATAGCAGGACCAACGGATGGTGTCTGGTGCACGGGTCGTGTTAAAGAAATCCGAGACAGCGAAGAGCGGCCGCTCATCAACCAAGTTCTCCACATGAACCAGAATGTCTCCCCGTCCGGAATAGTGCTTGGCCACCAGGTTATTCAGCGTCTGGATATAGCCATCCGTACGGGTAATCTTCACGCAAATAAATCAGCAGGCGGGTCTCCGTATCGCCAAATCGCTGGCAGTAGGCACGGAATGCTTTCTCGTACACAGGGAAAGGATCGTCGAAGTCGGGGATAGACAGGTAGGTAGGGGACGTCTTCTCCAGACGGACAGAGCCAGCGGGGCGGACGGAGCCCATGTGCGTCTCGATAAAGCGGTGGGACAGGCAACAAAAAGGAATCCCGCTGCCGCACCAGTTTCTCGTAAGGCCACTCCCACCAGGCGATGGCCTCTGCAGGGCCTGGATCTCTTCTGGGCTGAAGCGATATTTGATAACCTTGGCCGGGTTGCCGCCCACGATGGCATAGGCAGGCACGTCCTTTGCGACTACCGACCCGGCTACTACCACTGCGCCGTTGTGGATGGTTACACCACCCATGATGGTCGCTCCGTGCCCGATCCAAACATCATTTTGGATCAGAATCTGCCCCTTTTCCCGCAATTTCGTGTGTACATTTAGACAGGGCTTCCAGAAACCAGCCATACCGCCGCTGGATGAAGCGGACCTCCTGGAGCCGCTGCCTCATGATGCCAGGCAGCTGATAGGCGCCGTTTACGATGTCCTCTGCGGGGAGGAGGGGAGGAAGGAGACTGCAGCGGTGGTCACCGCCAGGTAGTCGTGATTTAAATTGACCAGGAAACAAAGTTCGTCGGCCATAGAACAGTAACGCCCGATCTGTATGCTGTGTACGCCCGCAGCGAAATCAAAATTGAGCCCGGTCTGAACCGTTGCGGAGACAATATAGCTATCCATATCCAGGCACAAGATGGGGAAATCCTGAAGAACCTTCCCCACCGTCAGCCGTGTGAACTGCTTCACTGTTTTGGGCTCCACGTGGATATTGTTTACAATCATGTCAACGCTCCTTTTGATCCTGACCATAGGCCGGCCAGGCCCTGCTCCAGAGAAATCCGGGGGCTCCAGCCCGGGACTGGCGGGTAAAGTCTAGGAGCATGGCGCATATCACGATCCGGGGCAGGGCGGGTGCCCCAATTTGTCTGCACCGTCAGACCACAGATTTTTACCATGGTTTCCACCGTTTTGCGCAGAGAGGGGATGGCATCCGGAAGCACTTGGAACTGCTGGTTTTCCCACTCCCCAGAGACCAGTTGCTTCCCGGCCAGGATAAACGCCTCCGTCACATCGTCGATGTGGACGGCGGCATAGTCCTGCTGTCCATCGGACAGATCGATTGCTCTATGGCTGCGGGCGGCATCCAGAATAAGATTTAACACCTTAGACCGCCGGTCACCAGGACCGTAGGTGTCCGCCAGCACAAGCGTTCCTGCCCGGAGTAATCCTGTGTCAGTATAATATGCCAGCAGATCCCGGAATGCGCGCTTAGTTGCTGCGTAGAGATTGAGTGGACGGTACGCATCGCCTTGGCAATGTTCCATGATACTGGTGGCGCAGATCAGGTTTCTACACTCGCAGCTTGCCATCGCTTCCAGCAGATATGCGCCGTATGCGATATTGGATGCTACTAACTGGGTGGTGTTGTCCATATCATGGGCGCCAGTATAGTAGGCCGCCAGATGATAGACCAGATCTGGCCGGCAGCGCTCCACCTGTGCTAAAACATTCATCCCCTCACCGTCGCAGGGCAGGAGCGTTATCTGATTCTGAATATCTTCGATATATGTGGTATGAAGAGGGTTTCGCACGAGACCAAAAACCTGGTGTTCACCCTGCGCCAGCAGACGGCGGGCCAGATGGCTGCCGATATACCCGGTCAGTCCGGTGATTAAAATATGCATAGTATCACCCTATATTACAGGCCGCCAAAGTGGTCGCAGAACCAAGAAAAAGATGGCAGCGCTTGGTCCTTTTCCGATATGATCAATTCCTCAATCTGATCAATTGGCCAGGAGATTTTGAGTTCCGAATCATTCCATACAATACCTCCATCCGAATCGGGATCATACTGGTCTCCACACAAGTAGTTGAACAATGTATCCGGCTCTAGGGCCAGAAAACCATGGGCGAATCCCTTTGGGATATAGAGCATCTCCTGGTTCTCAGCGGATAGTGTAAATCCCCGCCATTGACCGAAAGTGGGCGAGCCCCGGCGCAGATCAACCGCTACATCGTACACTGCGCCATACAATACTCTTACAAGCTTGTCCTGGCTATATTCCCTTTGGAAGTGCAGACCACGAATGACTCCCTTCCGAGACTGGGAGGTCAGATCCTCATAGGGAGTAAGTAAAATCCCCTGCTGACGGAATATACCTTGTTCAAAAGACTTCATCAGACAGCCGCGTTCATCTGGAACAACACGCGGTCGGATGGCCACAAGGCCAAAAAGATCAGTAGGCTGAAACGAAAACCGCTGCATCCCCCACCATCCTATCGTTTTTTATTTGATACGCTTCAACCATCCACCAGGGCAGGAGGTTAGAACACTTTTCTGTTCAAAAGAGTCATCTACTATAAAATCGTCGCAGTTCTTCAAAAAAGCTTGCACAGCAGTATATGGATTGTTTCCTTTGCCCCATGGACGGTCGCTGTAGGTATGATCTGCAAATTCAATTCCAGTATCGTATACTACAACATAAGAATTTTGGGACACCAGAGGTGCATAGAGCTTTAATTCTTCCAGTACATGGGCATGGGTGTGGCATGAATCAAGCAACACCATAACTGTCTGATGGCGCTCCGCAATCTGGCAAACCTGCTCAGCAATGCCAGCGTCAATCGAAGAACCCTCAAGCATGGTAATCCGCTTATGCATGGGGTGAACTTCGATAGCGGCCCGATTGTGCGTGCGGATGTCAATGTCAATCCCCACCACTTCCCGCTTGATATTTTGCGCCCCATCAAATGTATCAAGCAGCTCCAGCATGGAGGCAGAAAAAATGAGGCTGCCGCCATGGGCGATCCCGGTCTCAATGATTAAATCAGGCCGAACACTCATAATCACCTCCTGCAAGCTGATCATATCCTGCGGGATCTGAATGATGGGACGCCCCATCCAAGTAAAATAGTAGCCATATTTATAGCGCGACACATGATCCTGGAACTGCTTGGCCAAGCGCTTGGTATCCGGATCCTGCGTCATAGCATGGATATCTTCTTCCTTTTCCTGCTGGAACTGCGCTACTGCGTCCATTTTAATCACCATGCCGACCGTTACACGGTCTGCACAAATAGGGATGAAAGAGTGCAGACAAACGATCGCCTTTCTTATAAAATTGAGATGAGGGGGAAGCACACTACAGCGCTCGGGGAGGTAAGTCGTAGATTGCTTCCAGAGTTCAAACCAGTATTTTAATCAGTGTCAGAACCGCCTTTTCAAGCACAAATAAGTGGCGCTTCGAGCCCGGAAACTAAGGATTGTATTAACGCCTGTTAATTGCTTGGCGGTTCAGTCACTGCTTCCTCCTCTCCACATTGAAATGAGGAGGGTGTAGATTGAAAGTCGTATTTACTACGCTTTGAAATATGAGCACATTGCCAAACGCCGGCGAAAGAAAAGAGCCATATGCTCTCCACTGGGGGAATCTGGAACCCTGGGGATCTGTTCAAGGTCGATATGCCTGATCACCCTGCCCAGAAGATTTCCTTTAATCCCATTAAATAGGATCTTTAAGGGCAAAATATTTCCGGATCTCTTCCGTCATTTCCTCCAAAATTGTTTTGCTCTCCAGCCAGACGTGTGTCCAACGAACGGTCTCCTGAATGGCCTGATCGATATGCCATTGAGGTGTCCAGCCAAGACGGGAAACAATTTTTGAGCAGTCTAACTTGAGAAAATTCGCCTCATGAGGGCCACCCGCATGCTCAGGTGCGTGCCAGCCAGCGCCCTTTCCCCAGGCATGGCAGAACAGCTCCACCAACTTCCCCGTTGTCACACAGTCCACAGCATCTGGCCCTACATTATAGCATCCAGAGACAGAGGGATCTGTAAATTGCTCTCTGGCCACCAGTAAATACGCCGAAAGCGGCTCCAGCACATGCTGGTACGGGCGGATCGAACCTGGATTACGTACCTCAATTCGCTGATGGTTTAATACACCGCGAATACAGTCTGGAATGATACGATCCGCCGCAAAATCCCCGCCACCGATCACATTACCCGCCCGCAGGGTCGATACCGCGACTTCACTGTTTCTCAAAAAGCTTCGGAAATAGCTGTGTGTCACCAACTCCGAGCACGATTTGGAGTTGGAGTAGGGGTCGTAGCCATCCAGCCGGTCAGTTTCTCGATAGGGCCAATCCCATTCCTGATTATCATAGACTTTATCTGTGGTCACATTCACAAGGCTCCGGACCGAATCTGTTTTCCTGACACACTCCAGAACATGCACCGTTCCCATCACATTGGTGGCGTAAGTGGCAACCGGGTCACGGTAGCTCTCTCGCACAATTGGCTGGGCCGCCAAGTGAAAAACGATCTCCGGCTGGACGTGGTGAAAGACTTTTTTCAATGTCTCTAGATCTCGAATATCCGCAATCGTAGAGGAGAGAGCGCCATCCAGCCCAGCAATCCGATAAAGGCTTGGTTGTGTCGGCGGCTCCAACCCATAGCCGTACACTTCCGCACCCCAATCGAGGAGAAGCTTGCAGAGCCAGGCACCCTTGAAGCCGGTATGGCCCGTAATCAGAATTTTCCTGCCCCGATAAAAGGACTGCATTGGCTCCATGGGCATCCTGCCTTTCCAGATTATAAAAATGCGTATAGTACAGTCTCCGTGTCAATATTGGAATAATGCCGAAGGGCAAATTGATATTCTGGCACCAGTGATTTGAGATATTGCATCAGAACAATCACATCACCGGGTCTGTGGTATGCCGAGATGGCACAGAGAGGCTTGTCCCGCCGGATAGTCTTGGCGGCCCCGCGCAGCGCAGGCAACTCAGATCCCTCAATATCCATCTTGATAAAGGATACTGTGGTATTGCCCACTATTTCGTCCAGCGTGACCAGTGAGATCTCCACATCCCCACCTTGGGCAATCAAGCTGCTGGAGGTTCCCCTGCTGTCAAAGGAGGCAGTTCCATTGTGATCGTATAGTCCAGCCTGATAGAACGAGATGTTCGGGAGGCCGTGTTTCTGTGCGGCCAGTTTACATCTCTCCAGGTTTTCAGCATCTGGCTCAAAGGCGAAAATCTTTGAATACTGTCCACCGCACCAGTGCGCAAAGCGAAGCGAAGTATCACAGTTAAAGCATCCGGCGTCTACAAACGCACCGCCCTTTGGATATTTTTCAGGAAAATCAAAGTATTGATGCTCAAAATCTTCTTCTCGATACCCACATATAATTAACTGCTCGGCAGAAAAGCCTCGACTCATTAAAAATTGATGAATTTCTTTTGAGTGATCGACTGGAGTAATCAAAATACAGTAATCAGTAAAATTGTTTGCACTCTCCGGTGGCGGCATCACAGGAAGTCCCATGCAAGAGGTCATTGTTTCATAATTTTGGTCAAAGAAACCGGTTAAGTTTGCAGAAATACTACGCAAATACTCTGCCCATTTTTTCCCGTATCTCCCCGCACCATAAATCGCAATGGGCTTTTTTGTTTTGGCGGCATCCTGTAAGATATTGAGCTTCAAATAGCCGCTTTTAGATTGTCTGCAAACCTCTATCATGTCATCTACATATTGAGGATGAAAAAGGAGGTCCGTTTTTACGCGAGCGTCAAAGATTATTTTCGAAATCTCGTCATAAAGCGCCCCATAGCAGTCTTTTAGGTCCTGAAACCAGGCATAACCGTCCCACCAATTGGGTCGTTCAGAAGGTAGACACATATCTTTCTCCTTTGTTTATTACAGGCTAATCACAGATCCAAGTTTGGGTCGAGGAAATCCCCAAGATAGAGGATTCTCTTCACTGAAGGATATTTTTCCGCAACTGTGCGGCAAATTGATCCAGCCGAAACGCTCGTAAACGTTATAATAACGATCTCTATATTTTCACGCATAATAATGTCAGGAGCCTCTATGACCTTCCTATGTAATTGTAGCCCCTGCTTTTTGACTGCGGAATCAACCAGAAAGAAGTCTGCTTTCCATACGTCCGAAATTGTCTGATAGAGCGCTTCGACTGGGCTGATCATTCCCCACAAAGCTGTCTTATAGCCGCGTAGTTTTTGAAAATTTTTCAAATAAAGTTCTTTGTCAATATACTCTGGCAGATAGGCGTCCACAATTTTTTGGCAGTGCTCACATACCATTGGCGTAATGGGGCGGAATATCTCGCGCTCTTTCCATACTGCCATGTGCCCGCAGTGTGGACAACGTCCCTGGACATCGGCCAAACCTGCGCCGCAATACCGCAAATGTCCTTCCGGAATGCTATCTATGCCCCTTTTAACGGCGGTGCTAATGTCCAGCATCATTGTCCGATACTCCTGATCGGTCATTTTTGTCACATTTATCTGTGGACAGCCCTGACGAATATACTCCACCTCATCGGTGATGATACCCCGCCGGCAGGCGTTTTGATAGAGGATGGAGCCAGGATAGACGGAGATATAGCCAAGTTTAATATTGTATTCCGGGTGCGCCTTCCACCAATTCAGGGTATTGTGATAGGTTTCTACTGTTTCCGCTTCATCGCCGAAGATAAAGTTACCCTGCGCAGTCAGATTGGCCTTTCTACACATTTGCAGTGCAGAGTCAATCTGTTCAACGGTAATGTGCTTATTCATACTTTTCAGGATGGTATTATCCGCGCTTTCCAGGCCAAAACCTGCGTACCGGCAGCCACTTTCCTTGAGCCGGTTAATCATCTCCTGATTGACCATATCGACACGAAGGGAAATCATATAGGTCAAATTGCGCTCCTTCATAGCGTCGCAAAATGTATCGAACTCCGTCTGCCGCAGGGCAAACAGCTCATCTGAAATGTAGAGGGATTGAATGTGATAGGTCTCAATCAGGTAATCCACCTCATTCAGGATGTTGCTGAGAGACCGCTTGCGGTACTTTGTCCCGCTGGGATGGAAGCAAAAGGTACAGTTGAACGGGCAGGAACGGCTGAAGGACACCACGCCGCTGTGTTCCGCGTTCAGTTCAAAGTTTGCCTTGTCCAGAAGCTGGTCATATTCAAAGCCTTCATAGTCGGGAAACGGAAGCGCATCCAGGTCCTCAATTTCCTTTCGGGGACGAGTTATGACCCACTTCTCTGCTTCGCCGTCCCGATAAATGAGACCATCTACCGAGGCAAGCTCACGCTTACCCTCCATGGCCTCTGCAAGTTCACAGATGGTGATTTCACCCTCACCAATCATACCATAATCGGCGTATTCCAACGCTTCCATGGCTGGAACCGGGCTTGCGGTGATGATGCCGCCGCCCACCCAGGTGATGATGTCAGGTTTCATCTGTTTGGCGGTTTCAAAGATCTCCCGAAGCTCCGAATACTGCGTGGTTAAGCCACCAGACGCAATCACATCCACATCATGCTCCCGGATCAAGCGCTCCAGCAGTTCCCGCACAGTTCCCTTTTTATAATTCAGGTTGTAAGTAATTACATGCCGTTCTGTGGCCTTTAACGCCGCTGAAACATAAGCCATTCCAACCGGGAAGGCGTAGCTTGCGTCATCGTCCCGAGTCAGCCTCGGCATCACAATACAGTAGTTCATTCCCTTTTCCCTCCGGAATTCATCCTGTCAAGTGGTCATTGAAATTTGGACTTGAGCTGCTGTACATAGGGATCCAAATAGTCCCCATCTTGCAGCCCAAACGCAGGCACACTGCACTGTCCACAGACCGGAATCCCCTGGACGCCGTCCAGTTGCTGTTTCAGGAACTCTTTCCGCGTACCGCTGTTCCAAATGTCCAGCAGAGAAGCATCCTGCACACTCCCCCAAAAACATGGCACATCGGTGGAACAGCAGGGGCAGACTTGTCCGTCTGGATATACAACAAGCATATAAAAGGGCATAGCACAGATGGTGGAATGCCGAAGATTCCCCTGCTTGCATCGCCCGGACAGCGAATTTAAATTGGAATAATCAATTTCTTTCACAAATGGGATCGCGTACTCAATCGCGGTAATATCCGCGATGGGAGAGAAAATCCGCCGGAATTTCTTCTCCCCATCCTCGCCGTCCAGTGCACAGTCGATAATTTTGATGCAGACCTCAGTATCCCGTTTATGGTGGTAAAAATAGCCTAGATTCTCCACTAGCTTTTCAAAATCCACCGTCACACCACAGGTTTTTTCATATTGGCCGGCATCAGTGCCCTGGATGGAGACGCGAAGCCGCTTGAGCCCGGCTGCAATGAGGGCGTCAGAGAGTTCCGGTGTCAGCAACGAGCCGTTTGTCACAATCTCTGTTCGCTCTGCGGCATTTTTTTGCTCGGCATAGGCCACCATATCGGCAATTCTCGGATGGATCAGCGGTTCCCCGTGGCCAGCAAAAATGAGAGCCTTCAATTTGTGCACGAATTGCAGAGCGTCATCGATTGCCTTTTGGTACACAGAAAAGTCCATCATTTGGCGATGGAACTGCTTTTCCGCCAGGGCTTCCTCTGATAAACTGTACAGGCAGTAATTACACCGAAAGTTGCAATAAAACGCTGGGAATATATGCAGGGAAAAGGGCCCGCTCAGGGGGATTTGCTCACCTAACTCTAGTCGCTTATTATAAATCATGTGCCTTTCCTCCCTGAACTGTCGGCTGTGGCATATAAGACGGTTTCCATTGTGCATGCGTTATAGCATCTCAGATAAAACGTATATCCTAAGTCCCAACCATGCAAAAGCAAAGGGATGTCCCATAAATGGTTTATATGATGGTAGACACAGACTGCCAAGTCGGGGGTGTACTGAGTAATCATCTCCTTGGCCGCCATAAGCGCCCGCAATTCCGTCCCCTCTATGTCCATTTTAATCAGATCAACGGAGTGGTTTTTCAGCGCATCGTCCAGAGCAATGCAAGTGACCACCTCCCCCCCGGTCTGAGTAATCCGGCCAGACCCAGTCCCAGTCTGGAAGGATACCGGTCCGGTAAATCCTCCAACACCGCATGGAAAGAGGGTGATTGCCCCCAGTTTTTCCCTGTTTTCCCGGCAAAAGCTGGCGAGACGCGCGAAATTACTCTGATTTGGCTCAAATCCAGTATACTGGGCCAGCGGCCCTTCCAGCTGTAAAAACTGCTGGGCCGTATCTCCAATATAGGCGCCGCAATCTATCACATGGGTATGTCTCTTCCAGGGAATATCCTCCGGAAAGTACTGCCTTCCCAAGGGATCTTCCAGTGTGCAGCCTGAATAGTCTCTGGCCATATGAGCCTCTAAATTATTCCAGAATATCTGTCTGCTCTTCGGCTCATGGAATCGTGTGGCTGCGCTTTGAATTCTACGCCAGCGGACAGCGTAATATTCCTGCAAAGACTCGTTTGTTGACCGGTCATCCGGCTCCACCATCAGGCAGCGCAGGGACTGCGCCTCTCTGATATGCTGGAAACCTGTTTTATGAATGACTTCCATAGCATGAACCCGTTCGGTACAGTCCATCACAATGGAAAACAGCACCAGCGGCGTAATATCTTTGATAGCTTGCGGCACATTTTGCAGATTCCAAACAGGTAGGCCAAATAATGCCGCTCCATCTTCCGCGTTGGCGTCCAAAAAGCCCATGACCGGATGTCCTTCCTGACTGAGCAGCGTGAAAAGTTCCTGCCCAAAGGCGCCGGCGCCATAGATCAGAAGCCGATCCGGAAGCTGTTGTATGGCCTGGGAAATGGTTTGGGATGAAATACGGTCTTTCATCTGTTCCCAATTCATCGGTTATCCCTCATTGTTCATTCTGTTAATGACTGCGTTCCATTGGGAGAGGACGGGATCATTCGGAAAGGTCCGGCTGAAATGGGGAACCGAACCTTTGCTGGGCTCCCGAAAGACGGGCATTTCATTCATAAGCTTTTGAAAGGGCTCCCAGTGGCCGTCTTTGGCTTTCATAAATGCCAGCGCCATATCCGGGCGGACGGAATTCAAAAACCACTGCCATGGTTCGCAGTTTGCATAATTTGGCCAAATCAGACGTTTTTTTGCCTGATCTGCGGCACAATATATGCCGTTCAAAAAATTTTTTATATTGTCACCAATATTGCGCCGACTGATAACAGACTTTCGGGCCTCCCACCCTAAATGGAAGCGCAAATCTGGATCTTCCGCTAACATACACACCCATTCCGCGAAATCTTTAGTATTTTCTGCAAGGATTCCATTCTCCTGATGTGTCACGATTGTCCGTTCAGTAGACTGGTTCAACAATACCACAGGCAGTTCCATGGCCATGGCCTCTAAAATAGAATTTTCTGTGGTTGCGAAATGGGTCTTATTGAGAGGATACATAAAAATATCCAAGGAATTCAGCAGTTCAGGCACATCCTCCACATATCCAGTAAATATAAATGCGTCAAAAATGCCCATCGCCCTGGCTGAATCGGCAATCCATTGATACTCCCTTGGATCACCTGCCAAAACAAACTGGATGTGTGGACATGCCCCCAGAATCCACGCACAAATGCGTACAAATTGCGGATGAATTTTGCTCTTGACGAAGCTGCCCACATAACCTACACGAATGGGCGCGGCAGGGTCCCTTTTCTTTCGGACTGGTATAAACTTGGAGAGATCCCCCAACCCGAACACCACATCTGTTTTTTCTAAAAGCAGTTTCTGCCGCTGCTCCGTTGTCCACTCTTCTACATCAGAACTGCACGGCGAGGTGAGAAATACCCGGCTGGCTGGTTCCAGCAGCAATGGTGAGAGCCAAGGGTAGTACAGGCCATTGACATGGTTCCAAAGGATACATCTCGTTGGGATTGGAGGAAAATGTGCCAGCAGTTCCGCCATCGCTGGATGTCCCCACCAGTGCAGAATACACACATCAGCCTCGCCCACTGCTTGTGCAAGCTGGTCTGGACCCGGCTGGCAGATCACCTGTGTGCCTCCCTCCATACACTGCCGGACGAAGTGATCGCGTTCTGGACGCTGGAGACAAAGAACTCTGTGTCGGTTTTCGGTCTCATTCACCACCAAACCACTGATGGTACGGCCAATCCCCCCGCCCATGTGCGCTGTAATATGTAGGAGTTTCATATAACTTCCTCTATACTTAATTCCCGGTTTTCTGGACACCCATGACATAGGTATCCACTAAAAGCAATGGCAGGGCATTCCGGTCAGGCAGCGTGGAAAGGAGATATTCCTGCGAGGCCCCGTCTATATTGTGCATACGAGACTTAGTAAACAGGATTTTTCCAAAGGTATATACTGTCTTCTGCAAGATGTCGATTGGAATGTTGTACGCAAACTGGGGATTATAGTACCTATGATCGCCCCGGCAAAATAGATATTCCCGGAAACTGAATGTATTGAGCAGAGTGAACAACAGAATGCCATCCGGTTTCAGCAGACGGACAGCTTCATCCAAAATAAACTGTGGTTCATGGAAGCGGTTCAGCGGCTTATCCACCACCACATAGTCAAAATATCCCGTCGGATACTGCCGGCCAAAAAACTCTTCCCGGTCACAAGCCACAACCCCGTCGCAGACGGTGTTTAGATCCGCCTGATATTTCGATTCCTCTGTAAAGGCAGACAGTTCCGTATTGCGAAACCCCATGGACCGCAGGCGATTTTTTACATCTAAGATTGGAGTGCCACAGCGGGTGTCTACCCCTAAAATCCGCTTCTGGCCATCTCCTCCAGTTGGGGGGAGATCATCCAGGACGTCGATCCAAAAGTTATTTACATCGTCCCAGGCGTCCACCCCTTGGTATTTCTCCATAAAATTGTTCCGCCCAATGGACAGTGACTGGCGAAACTGCTCTGGATCTTTGCCCTCCCCATGGCTGAGATCATGATTGTGATGTATCCAAGTGTCGCCGGCCAGCATAGCCTTGTACCCGGCCCGCCGAACACGGAAAGCGATATCATCATCTGCAAAGTCGTGGAAGAATCCCACATCGGCCAGCGGCAATCCAACAGCCATCAAGCACTCCATACGGTAAACAGTCGCTGGTGTTACTAGTCGAAGACGCTCCTGCCATTTCGAGGTGTCTGGACGATTAAAGACCGCCGCCTGCTGCTGCATCTCTTCCAAATTCGAAAAGGGCAGATTTATCTGCTGAAAGTTACTGACATTGGAAGATACCGGGCACACCATACCAATTCGTTTGTCCTCTTCCATACCGCGGATAAGGTTGGAGAGCCATCCAGAAGTTACAATAATATCGTTTCCTAAAAATACTGCAAATGGTGCGAGCTGATAAATAGACAACAACAAATTGGGAAACATTGCGCCAACATTTTTTGTAATATGCAGGATGCGCTTTTTTGGATAGGGAACCTCCTTAAAATAGGCCAGTGTCTCATCGGTAGAGCCATTGTCTACCAGAAATAGCTCATAGTCTATGTCTCCTGTATATTTCAGAATGCTCTCAATACACGCCTTTGTTTTTTCCAGGCGATTGTAAGCCTGTACATAAATCGTCACCTTTGCCTCATAAAAGTTGTCCAGCGACGATACCACATTTTTACGCCCTTCGATCAGGCTGCCTGTCACCTGCGGTGTAGTACCGGCGTCTGTGTTGATCGTGATGACTTCCGCCTGTTTTTCCATAGTTGGTCTCCCCATTAAAATTCCTTCAAAAGTTGTTCTGCGGCCCCGTCCAGCACGTCGCTCTCATGAACTACATCATCCGGTGCGCAACAGCGGCTGCATGAGGGATCGAGCGCACGGTTTCCCTCTAACTGCATTCGGCAGAACTTTTTATGCACGTCTGAATCCCACATCCGCAGCAGGCTCTGTGTCTTTACATTTCCCAACGGGCTGGCGTGATACAGCGCATCACAAGGAGTAACTGTGCCGTCCGGCCACACACTGAGCATATAAAAAGGCTGCGGACAGACAAAGCGGTGTGCATGGGCTTGTCCATAGCGGTCAACCGAAATATCCCGCTGCTGCTCCGTATAGGACACTGTATCGTAGACCGGCTTAACCTGGTCTACATAGACACGGTCTGAGATTGCGTCAAACAACTGGTAAAACCGCTCCTCTTCCCCAGGATGCAGAGACACATCCATCGTTTTGACATATACCTTGCAACTTCCCTTGTGCGCATAAAACCATGCGAGGTTATCATAAAATGCCTGGAAATTTAATTTAACGCCGCATGTATCCACATAAGACTGGTCAGAAATACCCTGTAAGGATACACGCAGAACATCCAAACCTGCGTCGATCAACGCCTGACTGTATTCCGGCGTCAGCAGCGAGGCATTTGTGATGACATCAATCCGTCCGATTTTATCCCCGGCCTTTGTTTTCAACAGCCGAATCATCTCTGGCAGTTCCGGATTGCAAAGCGGCTCACCATGCCCCATCATGGAGACCAGCTTGATTTTCCCGGGGAATTCACAGACCTGTTCCGCAATATGTTCCACGACTGCCATCGGCATAAGCTCAAGTCTAATGCCATATTCCCGCTGCATACGCGCCGCACCGAGACTTTGCGCACAGTAATTGCAACAGAAATTACATATATTGGATGGAAATAAGTTCAGGGTAAAAGGGGTATCCAGCGGCACCGCCTCTGCCAGACACACCCGGTCATCCACCCCGGTGAAAGGCTTCCGTTCAGACATGGCCGCGCGCCTCCAGACGCTTTCGAATTTCATCCGCAGAAAGGTCTAAATTATCTTCCTCAGGCGTAAAGCACAGATAATTTTGACAATTACCACATACCGGGTGTTGGCTGCGTCTGCCGTTTAGGTGCAGCATTTGTAAATCATACAGCTTCTCACCAAACCATATATCGTGCAGTGTTGTGCTGTGGACATGGCCCAGAGAAAAGCTCTCCGGAAAGCCCAGCGGAGGGCAGGGAAATACATTCCCATCCGCATCAATTTGCAAGGTGTAAAATAAGAATGGGCAGATCCGCCGGGGCTCTGCCGGTTCATTAAAAAACGTACGCTCAGACGTAACATTTTTACTATATTGGTCCAACATCTGCGGTTGTGCCTTAACAATATGCTCCACATACACCTGATCACTGATATCCCCGAATATCTTATAAAATATTTGCTCATCCTCGGGAGATTCCAAGCATGCATCCATAATTTTTACATATAGTTTACAGTCATCTTTTTTCTCATAAAAATATCGAATATTATCCACCAATTTATTAAAATCAAGGAAAACACCAGCTACTTCCTGATACTTTTCGCTGGACAATCCCTGCAGAGATACCCGCAGATAGGTTAAGCCGGCATCTAACAGCCGATCGGTCATTTCATGCGTGAGAAGAGATGCGTTTGTCACAATTTCAATTCGATCTGTAACTCCCACCTGCTTCAACCTATGGATCATACTCGGAATCTTTGGATTCGCAAGCGGCTCTCCCAGACCGGTAAACAGAATCCGCCCCACTTTTGGAAATTTCTGAAGCTGATTCACAACTGCTTCAAATGTGGCGTCTTCCATATGTACAGCATGTAGGTGGATATTGTCTTCTCCCTTATGGCTGTGCGTACAGTAAAAACAACGGAAATTACATATCTGTGTAGAAGCAATAAACACCGTAAACGGCGCATCCAATGGAACAATATCGGCCAATTTCTGCCGATTGTGGTCATAGCCACCCTCAACCTTCGCCTTCATGCAAATCCCCTTTGGTAGTCATTATATCTCACTTTTCACTTACACTGGTTAGCCTGTCCAAATCCGCCAAGGCGCGTGGTCAGTATTCCACAGCTCTTCCAGACGGTATTTATCTCGCTGGGTGTCCATGCATTGCCAGAAGTCCTCGTGCTTGTAAACCCCCAGCTTGCCCTCTGACGCTAAAGTCTCCATGGGCTCCCGCTCCAAAACGCAGCCCTCGTCGGCGCTGAGATAATGGAAGACCTCCGGCTCCATGACCATGAAGCCGCCGTTGATCCAGCCGCCGTCCTCACTGGCCTTCTCCCGGAAGCCGGTCACGGTATTCCCCTGCTCGTCCAAATCCAACACACCGAAACGGCCTCCTGGTTGGATGCCTGTGAGAGTGGCCAGTTTACCGGAGGCCCGGTGCTGCTCCAAGAGCGCACTCAGGTCCACGTCGCTGACCCCGTCGCCGTAGGTGAGCATAAAGGGTTCGCCCCCGATATACTTCTCCACCCGCTTCACACGAGCCCCAGTCTGGGTGTTGAGGCCGGTGTCCACCAACGTCACCCGCCAGGGTTCGGCCACATTGCTGTGGACCGTCATTTGGTTGCCCAAAGTAAAGTCAAAGGTCACATCGGAGCGGTGGAGATAATAGTCGGCAAAGTACTCCTTAATCATGTAGCCCTTATAGCCGCAGCAGATGACAAACTCCTGGAAGCCAAAGCAGGAGTAATACTTCATAATATGCCATAAAATTGGCTGGTCGCCGATGGTAATCATAGGCTTGGGCCGCAGATGGCTCTCCTCACTGATGCGGGTGCCCAGCCCCCCCGCCAGGATGACAACTTTCATACCGCCCCTCCTTTTCTCAGATCAAAGGCTGTCCAGGATCGGGTCTTCGATGAGGAACTTCATCTTCTGATAGGCCTCGCTGCTTTTGAGGAGAAAGACCTGGGGATCGTCCGCAGGGCAGCGGGAGAGCATGTCCCGAATCTGCTTTGCCATGGCCACCAGCTCAGGGCTCAGGTTGGAGGCAATCTGCACCTGCAGGCCGATTTCCTCCAGCCGGCCGGAGAGGAAGCGCACCATCTCCTTTAGTCCAGGGGCCAGGTCCAGCATCTCCCGCAGGGTCTCCACACAGCCGTGCAGGTCCCCGGCCTCCGTCTGCTCCTCTGCCCGGACGCAGGCCGCGCCCAGCCGGCAGTTCTGGGGCAGGCTTGCCGCCATGCGCTCCGGCTGAAGGGATTCCGCCGGATAGGCTACGGCCAGATAGCTCCGCGCGGCAGCGCAGAAGGCGGCGTAGAGCCGCTCCGCCTGGGCCTGGTTTTTCCACTGGAACCAGGCGCACAGGCCGCTGAGGAGCTGGAAGCGCCAGACGGGGGCGGCGGGGTGGCCGTCAGGCAGCTGCTCCGCCAGGGAGAGAATCTGCTCCACAGGCTGCTCCAGCTCCTTAGGCAGATAGGCGGAAATCCGGCAGATACCCTCGAAGTCCATGCTGTCCAGGGCCTGGACGGGCATGGCCAGGTCCAGCTCCGCCAGCTTTTTCAGCACGGGCAGGGGGACCCGCCGCCAGTCCTGGATGCGCCCGGCCTCCCGGGCCGCCTCTTCGGGGGAGGCGCTCTCCAGGATGGCGGCGGCGGGGGCATAGACCGGGTCCTCCAGCTTTTCAATAAGGCCATAGGGGCAGGGAACCCGGGGGTCCTGGTCCTGGAGGAGCCCGTCCAGGGCGGCGCGCAGGGCCTCCCGCCTGCGCCACTCCACCTGGGTGTCCGGCTCCTCCAGGAGAATCCTCCGGGCGGCGGGGAGAAAGAGGGAATCCACGTTGGTCTTTTCGTCCATCTGGGCCAGCAGATCCACCAGGCCACCCAGGTTCTGGGGCGTAATGGTCTCCAGTGGGATCATCTGCAGCACCCGCAGGGCAAGGACATCCACCCCCCGGCGGTGGCAGGCCTCCGCCTGATAGAAGGCCAGCACCTCCCGCCTGGCTTGGGCGTCGCAGGTCAGGTAAATCAGCGCAAACTCTTTGACCGGGAACTCCCCCCGGTCCAGCTTCTGGATGGCCTCCCAATAGGCGTCGGCGTACTGGAGCACCTGCTTCCACTGGAAGAGCTTCCGGTAATAGTCGCACAGGATGGCGTTGACGTCGATCTGGACCACGGCGGTGTGGGAGAAGCGCTGAAAGGCCAGCTGGGCCCACTCCTCCGTCTCCGGAAGCCCCATGGTCACGGCCAGACGGAGGGCGTAACGGAGCAGGCTGGCGCCCTGGTACTCCCAGCCCGGGGCTCCGGCGCGGATGGCCTCCAGCCCCCGCCGGATGTAGCTCAGCCTTTCCTCCGGGTCGTCGCAGGACTCCACACACTGGACGAGCAGAAGGGGATCCTCGGGGGTCTCGGCCAGCTCCGCCCGGAGAAGGGCCATGTTGCGCCGGGCCTTGTTCCGCCGCTGCTCCAGGCTGGCATAGGCGTAGCCGTCGTGCCATAGGACCACCCCCCCCAGCAGTGCCACCTGAGAGTCCGAGCGGACCGGGAAATGCTCGTGAATCTTCCCCAGATAGCGCAGGCCGGGCCGGAGCCGGGCCATGCGCGCCCCCAGAAAGGAGGCGGCCGTGTCCTTGTCCAGGGATTGGTCGGTAAAGTTGCTCACCGTGATGAGGGCGAATTCCGCCGTCTCCGCCTGGAGGGAGTCCGTCAGGAAGTCCGTTAGCTGGCCGAATGCCTCGTCCAGATACTCGTCGGCGTCCACCGAGAGAAACCACTTTCCCGTGCAGCGGTCCAGCACCGCGTTCCGGGCGGCGGAGAAGTCGTTTTCCCAGGGGAGGTCAAAGAAGGTATCGGCATAGCGGGCGGCCACCTCCCGGGTGCCGTCTCCGGAGCCGGTGTCGGCGATCACCAGCTGGCAGGGAATGGCCTCCCGCAGGGGCTGGAGGGCCCTCAGGCACTTTTCAATGCACCGGATCTCATTTTTTACAATCATACCAATGGAGAGCAGGGGCTGTTCCACGGCGTTCACTCCTTTCCGTCTTTGGAGGATCTCCCTTTCCTTGCCCGGCGGATGTTCGCCGGGCAAGGAAAGAGGCCGGTCCCGAAGGACCAGCCCCTCCTGCCATCGGGAATGCAATCATCAGAGATGATAAGGAGCCGCTTACTGGAGCAGCTGGAGAACGCCCTGAGGCACCTGATTGGCCTGGGCCAGCATGGCCTGGGCGGACTGGATGAGGATGTTGTTCTTGACGTAGGACATCATCTCCTCCGCCACGTCGGTGTCCCGAATGCGGGACTCGGCGTTCTGGATGTTCTCCTCCATGACGGACAGGTTGTTCACCGTGTGCTCCAGGCGGTTCTGCATGGCGCCCAGCATGCCGCGGACGTCGGAGACCGAATTGATGGCCGCCTTGACGAGGGAGATGGCCTCGTTGGCGCTGGCAGCAGTTTCGATGGACATACTATTTGTTGCAATGCCCAGAGAAGCAGCACCCATATTCCCGAGGGTGAAGCCCAGCTGGTCAGAGGGGGCATCGCCGATCTGAAGCGTAAGGGCTGTGGTCGCCAGATCGCCGTTGAACAGCTTCATGCCGTTGAAGTTGGCGGACTCGGAGATGCGGTCGATCTCGGCGGTGAGCTGTTCCACCTCCTTCTGGAGCTGCTCCCGGTCAAACTCCTCGTAGGTGCCGTTGGCGGACTGCATGGCCAGCTCCACCATGCGGTTGAGCATGTCGTGGACCTCGGTGAGGGCGCCCTCGGCGGTCTGGATGAGGGAGATGCCGTCGTTGGCGTTGTCCTGGGCCTTGTTCAGGCCGGTGATCTGGGCCCGCATCTTCTCGGAGATGGCCAGGCCGGCGGCGTCGTCGCCGGCGCGGTTGATCTTGTAGCCGGAGCTCAGCTTCTCCAGGTTCTTGGACAGGGCGCTGGTGTTGTTGTTGTAGTTGCGATAGGAATTCATCGCCATAATATTGTGTTGAATGCGCATGATAAATCCTCCTGTAAAATCTGATTAGTGTGACGGGGCCCATCCTTTGGCCCCAGCACAGGTCGTGGAGCGCCGCCTGATCCCGAACATCCGGCCGGACTGGCCGGGACCCCTTGGCACGGAACATATTTCACCGGCCCGTCGGCCGGGTGAAACCAGAGAGAGGATGCTGAACACGCGGGCATGGCCCGTTTTCTGGCTTCGGGGTCTCCCCCGGCGGTTACAGAGGGTCTCCAAAGTCCCCTCCTACCGTTCAATAGCTTTATCGGCCGTTTTCCCGGAAAGATAAGCATCTTTCTAAAAAATTTTTGTTCTCATCAGAATCTTATAAAAATATATTTTCCGGCATATAACCGCTCGCTCATGCGGCCGGAAGGAACGTTTTTTGGCGGAGCATTGGGAAACGTGGGACAGGATATGCACACGGAAAAGCGGGAATCCCCGCGAAAAGGGGGATTCCCGCTGATGTTTGCAAGCCTGTCTATGAAGCGGAACAGACGCCGTGCTCTTTCGCCCGGCGCAGGAAGGTCTGATAGGAGACGCCCAGTTTTTCCGCAGCGGCCCGGGAGGAGATCTCCCCCTGCTTCCAGGCGGCGGCCAGGCCGTCAAAGCCCTGGGGCATGGCCAGGGGCCGCCGGCCGAAGCGAATTCCGCGCTTCATAGCCGCCTCAATCCCCTCCGTCTGCCGCTGGCGGATGTTTTGGCGCTCCGTCTCCGCCACATAGCTGAGGAGCTGGAGCACAATGTCGGAGATCAGTGTCCCGGTCAAATCCCGCCCCTGGCGGGTGTCCAACAGGGGCATGTCCAGCACCACAATGGCCACGTTCCGGGTTTTGGTGAGATAGGACCACTGATCCAAGATCTCCGTGTAGTTGCGGCCCAGCCGGTCGATGCTCTTGACCACCAGCACGTCCCCGGGCCGCAGGCGCTGCAGCAGCTTTTGATAGCGCGGCCGCTGGAAGTCCTTCCCGGACTGCTTCTCCACCACCATGTGATCCTCCGCGACGCCGAACTGCTTCATGGCGGCCAGCTGCCGGGCCTCATTCTGGTCTTTGGTGGATACCCGTATATATCCGTACATGGTTCCTGTCATTGTCTCTCCTCCGCATCATGACATATAAGGTATATTTTACCTCCTTTTTCTGAAAATATTGGAATGGCTCCAAGGCTTTCTCGAACATCTTCGGCTTTTACGCGATATTAGAACTTTTTGCAGCAGATTGCCGCATATTTTAATATCCCAGCGGGACTACCGCCAAAAATGACCTGAAAACGGCGCTTTACAGAAGCTTTTGGCGTCAGGATTATCTATCGGTTCGCGATTTTATCTGTTGCGCAAAGGGCTTGGATTTGGTATAATATCGCCAGTAATACTGGATGTATTTTATCTATATTACGCCAACATGACATGACAGCAGCGCTTTCAGAGCAGCAATCTTTCTGAGGGCACGGTTCTCTTTGCCTTGAGAGATAACGGACTGTCCAACCTCACACTAAACCGGAGGAATGTACCATGCGCATGAAAAAACTATCCGCAGGCATCCTGTCCCTGGCTATGGGCTTTGGCATACTGGCAGGCTGTGGAACCACCGCTGTGGTGGCCGTCCCTCCCCAGACACCATCGGACGCGCCCGTCGAGACGCCCGCCGTCCCGGCCTCCACCCCCGCAGAGGGCGCTGGAGGCTCTGTCAAGACCGGCCTCTCCCTCGTCACCTCCGTGGGCAGCAGCGCCAGCGCCTCCGCCGGGGGAGATGGACTGGCCCAGGCCGACATCACTTTAATTGCGGTCACTGTGGGTGAGGACGGCGTCATTGACGCCTGTGCCATCGACGCCATTCAATCCAAAGTGAACTTTGACGCCAGTGGTCAGATGCTCTCTGACCTTACCGTTCCCGTGCGCTCCAAGAATGAGCTCGGCACGGACTACGGCATGGCCGTTGCCAGCTCGATCGGGAAAGAGTGGAACGAGCAGGCCCAGGCTCTGGCTGACTATGTGGTGGGAAAGACCATCGACCAAGTGACCGGCATCGCTGTCACGGAGGACGGGAAGGCGGCTGACGCCGATTTGGCGGCTTCTGTCACCATGTCCATCGGCGGCTATCTGGAGGGCATCCGGCAGGCTGTGGCCAATGCCCAGTACCTGGGAGCCAGCAAGGGGGACGCCCTGGTACTTACCTCCACCACCAGTCTGGCCGGCAGCAAAAACGCCTCCGCCGGAGAGGATGGCCTGGCCCAGGCCTACGCCACGGTGGGTGCTGTTACCATGCGTGGGGACACCATCACCAGCATGGTCATCGACGCGGTTCAGGCCAATGTGAACTTTGACGCCTCCGGCCAGATCACTACCGATCTCGCCCTCCCGCAGGCCTCCAAGAACCAGCTGGGGGATGACTACGGGATGCGGGCGGCCAGCTCCATCGGCAGGGAGTGGTATGAGCAGGCCGCCGGCTTTGCCGCCTACGTCACGGGAAAGACCCCAGCAGAGGTCAGCGGCATTGCCGTCACCGAGGACGGAAAGGCGGCCGACGCCGATTTGGCGGCCTCTGTTACCGTCTCCATCGGGGATTTCCAGACCCTGGTGGCCAAGGCTACATAAGGCATGAGGCGGCTCCTCTGTCTGCTGCTGACTTTTTTTCTGTTGTCCGGATGCGCTGGTGAGCAGGCGGCCTCCCCCTCCCCTGCCCTCACCCGGTACGAGGCCACCTTCCTAACCCTCTTCGATACGGTCACCGTCATCAAGGGCTATGCCCCGGACGAGGCGGCCTTTCAGGCCATTGCCCAGGACCTCTATGACAGACTCCAGAAGTATCACCAGCTCTACGACATTTATAATGAATACCCGGGCGTAGCCAATTTGAAAACGGTCAACGATGCCGCAGGCGGAGCGCCGGTCAAGGTGGAGCGGCCCATCCTGGATCTGCTGCTGTTCTGCCAAGAGGTCTACGCCGAGACCGAAGGCAGGGTAAACGCCGCCATGGGCAGCGTCCTCTCCCTTTGGCACGAGGCCCGGGAGGCGGGGATTACTGACCCAGAAAACGCCGTCCTCCCCGATCAGGCTGCACTGGAAGAGGCCGCCCTCCATATGGATTTCTCCGCCGTGGTCATTGACGAGGACACATCCACGGTTCAGATCACAGACCCGGAGACCCAGCTGGACGTGGGCGCCATCGCTAAGGGCTACGCCGTGGAGCAGGTCTGCCGGGAGGCTCCCGCCGGTCTGCTGGTCAGTGTGGGGGGAAATGTCCGGGCCACCGGACCCAAGGCGAATGGACAGCCCTGGGTGGTGGGCATCCAGTCCCCGGACGGGGACAACGAGGACTTCCTGCACACCCTGGCGGTCAGCCAGGGCTCGGTGGTGACCAGCGGCGACTACCAGCGATACTACACGGTAGACGGCGTCCGCTACCACCATATCATCGACCCCTCCACCCTGTTTCCCGCCTCCCGCTGGCGCTCGGTGACGATTGTATGTGCCGGCTCCGGCCTGGCCGACGCCCTCTCCACCGCGCTGTTCACCCTCCCGCTGGAGGAGGGACAGGCCCTCCTGGACCGCTGGGATGCCCAGGCCATGTGGGTGGACGCCTCGGGGCAGATCTTCTACAGCGACGGCTTTTCCGACCTGATCCGTACCTAGGGCTTGTTTGAAAATTGTCAACATGCCCAACCGGCGGGTCTTTTGTCCCCTGGACGGCGCAATTTTTCCTTGAAATCCGCCAGGATTCCTGCGAAAAAATTGCTTGCCAGCGGCCAAAATCCCTCGCTGCTGGACACGTTGCTATTTTCCAAACAAGCCCTAGCCAGACGCTCCCTCATGGGAGCTCTGATCCTGACAAAGAGGTGAACCTATGAGACATCTGTTCTGGGGCGGCGTCCATCCAGAGGGCCGCAAGGAGCTCTCCCGCGGCACCCCCCTTGCTCCCGCGCCCGCCCCCGCGCAAGTGGTCATCCCCATGCTTCAGCATATCGGCAGGCCCTGCACTCCCTTGGTAAAGCCCGGCGATCCTGTGCGCCTGGGGCAGAAGATCGGGGACGCCGAGGGGCTGAGCGCCACAGTCCACGCCTCGGTTTCCGGCCGGGTCCTGGCTCTGGAGCCCCGTCCCCATCCCTCCGGCCGGCCGGTCCTCTCGGCGGTCCTGGAGAATGACGGTCAAGATACGCCCGGCCATACCCTTCTCCCCCGCCAGACCCTGGAGGGGCTCTCCCCGGATGACCTGCTCTCCATCATCCGGGAGGCCGGCATCGTGGGCATGGGCGGCGCCACCTTCCCCACCGATATCAAAGCCGTCAGCGCCGCCGGACGGGTGGACACCGTCCTCATCAACGCCTGCGAATGTGAGCCCTACATCACTGCGGACGACGCTCTTCTGTGCAGTGTCCCGGAGCAGGTGCTCCGGGGCGCCTCCGTGCTGCGGGCCATTCTCCAGCCCGACCGGGTGGTGCTGGCTGTGGAGGACAACAAGGTCCAGGCCATCGAATCCGTCCGCCGCTGCCTGGAGGCCTATTCCCAGGTGGAGCTGGCGGTCCTGCCCACCCGCTACCCTCAGGGCGCGGAGAAGCAGCTGATCCAGGCCGTCACCGGCCGTCAGGTCCCCCCTGGGAAGCTGCCCATCTCGGTGGGCTGCGGGGTGTTCAACGCCGGGACTGTGGCCGCCATCTGCCGGGCGGTCTTTGACGGAGAGCCCATCACCCGCCGGGTGGTCACCGTTACCGGAGAGGGGGTCCGGGAGCCCAAAAATCTCATCGTCCGCATCGGCACCTCCTATGAGGATGTCCTCGCCGCCGCCGGCGGCCTGACGGAGGACACCTGCAAGGTCATCATGGGCGGCCCCATGATGGGCGCCGCCCAGGGCGACCTCTCGGTCCCTGTGCTCAAGGGCACCAACGCCGTCCTCTGTCTCACCCAGGATGCCCCTGCCCCGGCCCGGCCGGTATGCATCCGCTGCGGCAAGTGCGTGGAGGCCTGTCCTATGCACCTCCAGCCCCTGTACCTCTATCGCTATGAGGCTGTGGGGGACCTGGCCGCCCTGGATGCGCTCCATGTTTCCGACTGCATCGAATGCGGCTGCTGCTCCTACGTCTGTCCCGGACAGCTCCCTCTAGTGGAGCGGTTCCGTTCGGCCAAGCAGACCTGGAAGGAGGGAAATGCCTCTTGAAGCTGATCACTTCCTCTTCCCCCCACATCCGCAGCGGGGAAACCACCCGCCGCCTCATGGGGACCGTGCTTCTGGCCCTCCTCCCCACCCTGCTGGCCGGCGTCTGGTTTTTCGGCCCCAGGGCCTTGGCCCTGGTCCTGGTGACTGTGGCGGCCTGCATAGTCTCGGAATGGGTTTTTCTGAGCGTCACCAAGGGACCGGGCTCCGTGCTGGACGGCTCCTCGGCTGTCACCGGACTGCTGCTGGCCCTGACGCTGCCTGCCACCACGCCCTATTGGATGGCTGCGGTAGGGGGCGTCTTCGCCATCGTCGTGGTGAAGGCCCTGGGCGGCGGCCTGGGCCAGAACATCTTCAATCCTGCCCTGGCCGCCCGGGCTCTGCTCCTGCTGCTGTGGCCTGCCAGCCTGACCCGCTATACTTCTGTGGGCGCGGAGCTGCCCCTCCTCTCTATGGCGGCAGATGGCGTAACTTCGGCCACCCCGCTCCACAGTATGGTGATGCCCTCCCTGCCTGATGCCTCTCTGGCCGACATGTTTCTGGGCAGCATCGGCGGGTGCATCGGTGAGGTCTCCACCCTGGCCCTGCTTCTGGGGGGCGCTTTCCTGATCTGGCGGAAGGTCATCTCCTGGCGCATCCCGGCCGCCTATCTGGGCACCGTGGCCTTCCTCACCTTGGTGTTCCCCCGTGGACAGGAGCCCTTGAGCTGGATGCTCTACAGCCTGATGGGCGGCGGCCTGGTGCTGGGGGCCTTCTTCATGGCCACAGACTATGCTACCTCCCCCGCCCTCCCCAGGGCCCAGTTGGTCTATGGGATCGGCTGCGGAGCCCTGACCATCCTCTTCCGCTATCACAGCCTCTATCCGGAGGGCGTCACCTACGCCATTTTGCTGATGAATGCCTGCGCCTGGGCACTGGACAAGTTCCTGCCCCCGGTGCGCTTCGGCGTCCAGAAAGGAGGCGAGGCCGGATGAGAGAGAAATCCCTTACATGGGCTGTTGTTGTGATCGCGGCCGCGTTCCTGATCCTGCTGGCCCTCTCCACCGCCCTGGCCCCTTTGGGCGCGGAAAACGCCGCCGCCGAACAGGAGTCCATCTTTCAGACCCTGCTGCCTGGTGGCGGTCCTTATGTAGAGGAGTCTTATTCCGGCGAAGACGTCAACATCTCCAAAATCTACCGGGGAACGACGGGCTATATCGTGGAGACCGTCACCTCCGGCTACGCCGGGGACATCACCATGCTGGTGGCGGTGGACCTCCAGGGCGCCGTGGTGGGCGCTGTGGTCCGGGACATGGAGGAGACCTTCGGCCTGGGGATGGAGGCCCTCTCCGACGCAGAGTTCCTATCCCAGCTGGTGTGGAGCCAGGGCGATCTGACGGTGGGGGAAACGATGGACGCCATCACCGGGGCAACCGTCACCTCCAGGGCGGTGGCCAACGCCGTCAACTCCGCTTCCGCATTTGTCACCGGGGCGGACGTGAGCTCCGGCGCCACAGAGTGGGGAGGTTGAGTCCATGCAGAAAAGTTATACGCTGAACATCCTTCTGGCCGCTGTCGTTGGGCTGGCCAGTCTGGCCGGCCTGCTGTGCCGGGTCTTTCTCCCCGGCGCGATCTTCCCCGTGGTGAGCCTGCCTGCGGTGGCCGCCCTGGCCCTCCTCGCCCTGGTTCTGGAGTGCTACCTGGTAAAAGACGCCCCCCTGAGGGACTGGGGCATGATTGGGCTTTTGGGGGCGCTCACCTTCGGCCTTCTCCCCTTTGGCGCCGGGATCACCGCCGGCGGAGAGGCGGTGCGGCTGGCCGCAGTGGGGGGAGCCGCTTTCCTGGTCCTGACCTTCCTCTTTACCACGCTCCGGGAGCGGCTCTCCTCAGGCCGGACCGGTCCCCTGGCGCCTCTGGTCACCGGCGGCGTCCTCTTCCTGGCCTGCCAGTGCTTCATTGGCATGGTCTGGTGATCTACGCACGGGCCGCGGCGCAGCGCTCATTTTCCATCAAGGTGAAATCATTGGCCGGGGCGGTTTTCCGCCCCGGCTTTGCCATGCAGTGGGACTTGCGCCGTCCATCCAGAAAAAATGGAGAAAATTTCTGTTCCGCTCTTGTGTAGAGCCGGTTTTATGATATAATAGAGACATCTTCAAGCAGAAAACGGTTCGGATTCCATCGGCCCGAGAAGGAGGCGCAGAAAATATGATCGGTCTGTCCGCAGTTACTTTTGGCCTATCCGGCGTCAGTTGGGGGCGGTCTGCCGCTGCCGGCCGGATCTCCATTGTCTCCCGTGCCCAGCCCAGGGGCACGGACCAGGCGGTGACCCCGGTGACGGCTTCCCCCGCCGTGAGCCGGGACCAGCCCAGCGCTGTCAGGCTGACTGGCTCGATGCCTTTCCAGTTCCAGGAGGGCGCCGACCCGGTGGAGATGGCGGTGCGCGGCCGCATCCAGTATCTCAGCCCCGAGGAGCTGGAGGCGGAGATCGAGGGCTCCAAATCCGCCCAGGAGGTCATGGAAGAGAGCAAATGCCAGACTTGTCAGGAGCGGAAGTATCAGGACGGCTCCAACGATCCCGGGGTCTCCTTCAAGACCCCCACCAATATCGCCCCCGAGCAGGCGGCCGCCGCCGTCCGGGGTCATGAGCGGGAGCATGTGGTCCGGGAGCAGGCCAAGGCTCAGCGTGAGGGCCGGGAGGTTGTCTCCCAGTCGGTCACCTACCACACGGCCATTTGCCCGGAATGTGGAAAGCCCTATATATCCGGCGGCACCACCCGTACCAGCACCCGGGCGGCGCAGGAGCAGCCGGCCCTTGACCCAACCCAGGGCGGGCAGCCCCCCTTCTCTGCCGTGGCTTAAAGTGTTGGCGCCAGTTCACCAGGCGGCGGGGCCCCTCTTCTGTTGCCTCCGCACAGCGACAAACCGTCAAGGCGCGGCTGCCTTGACGGTTTTTATAATACTTGGGTGCTGCCCTCCGTTACCGCTCCGGCAGCGCCACGCACACGTCCACCCGCCAGACGCGCTCGTCCTCCTGAAGGGCGCCGCTTTTCGCCACCTCCAGTGAGTAAAGGCGGCTAAGAGGGGTCGCTGGGCCCCCCTTCTGCCCCGGGGTCCATTTTGAAGCCGATGTAGGTACCGAGGAACTGGGGCACCTGGAAATGATCGGTGCCATCGTCCACCAGCTCACCCGCAATCTCACGGATGAGGAGGTCCGAAAGAACAGCTCCTTTGCCCCCTACTTTGTGGACCATACAACCGGCGTCTACCCTACGGCAGCCTCTGGGTTTCCCTGGAGTGCGGCGAGCATCGGCGTGAAGGGCGATGTCATCTGCGATCTGACCGAAGACCTGGCCGCCGAACAGAAGGCCCGCGTGACCTACGACAACATCCTCCGGCTCTGCGACGATCCCGACGTCACCGACGTCATCCGCTTCCTCCGGGAGCGGGAAGTGGTACACTTCCAGCGCTTCGGTGAAGCAAACCGGGAAGATTGTAGTAAAATTCCAAAGGCGCGGAAAGCCCACAAATTCAGCACTTTTGGAAAGTCACTATCAATCAGAACATTTGCAGGACATAGGCATGAGCCGCCCTATCTGCTGCTATACCTCAAAATGAAGATAATACATGAGATAGGACAAGCTGCTTTTTCCTACAACTGAATATTGAACCGCAAAGGCGGCGTTTCCCACTTCCACCCCGGAAGAACAGGAACGCCGCTTTTTTTATGCCCTCATGTTACGCAGTAGGGGCAGAAAGAGCCTTGATATATAAGGCTTCCAGAGCGCGGAACCGGGGAAGCAAGGGAAAGATACCTTTCCCCTCAAAATCCGCGTTCTACTGCGTAACAAATCCACAGCAAAGGAGCTGATAAGCTATGGCAGTTTTCAGAGTGGAACGGAACACGGGATATACCGTAATGAGCAACCACCACTTACGCAACAAGGAGCTGACCTTGAAAGCAAAGGGCTTGTTGTC
>NZ_CALXGA010000003.1 GCF_944387725.1 uncultured Intestinimonas sp.
GGATTCCTGCGAAAAAATTGCTTGCCAGCGGCCCAAAATCCCTCGCTGCCGGACACATCGCCAATTTTCAAACAAGCTCTAAAAAACCGGGAGGCGTCCACAGAAGTCCGTTTGGTGGGACGTTAAAACGTGTAGGATGATGAGATAGAAGCGAGCCGGTCCTGCCGCGTGAGGGGCCGTGTACAAAGGAGAAATGAGCAGATGGCAACCAAAAAAACCGTGATTGAGAGCGCCGCACCGGCCTCAGACAAGAAAAAGGCCCTGGAGACCTGTATGGCCCAGATTGAGAAGACCTATGGCAAGGGCTCCATCATGCGCCTGGGGGAGAACACCGGCGTGGTGGTGGAGGCCATTCCCACCGGGTCCCTCTCCCTGGACCTGGCCCTGGGCATCGGCGGCGTTCCCCGGGGCCGTATCATTGAGATCTACGGGCCGGAGTCCTCCGGCAAGACCACACTGGCCCTCCACATCGTGGCCGAGGCCCAGAAGCGGGGGGGCGAGGTGGCCTTCATTGACGCGGAGCACGCTCTGGACCCCTCCTATGCCCAGGCCCTGGGGGTGGACATCGACTCCATGCTCATCGCCCAGCCGGACACCGGCGAGCAGGGCCTGGAGATCTGCGAGGCCCTGGTCCGCTCCGGGGCCATCGACGTGGTGGTGGTGGACTCGGTGGCCGCCCTGACCCCACGGGCCGAGATCGAGGGGGACATGGGGGACTCCCATGTGGGCCTGCTGGCCCGGCTGATGAGCCAGGCACTGCGGAAGCTGGCGGGATCCATCGCCAAGACAAACTGCATCGTCATCTTCATCAACCAGCTTCGGGAAAAGGTGGGGGTCATGTACGGCAATCCTGAGGTCACCACCGGAGGCCGGGCCCTGAAGTTCTACGCCTCCGTCCGCATGGACGTGCGGAAGGTGGAGACCATCAAAAACGGCAGTGAGTTGGTGGGCAACCACATCCGGGTGAAGGTGGTCAAGAATAAGGTGGCGCCGCCCTTTCGGCAGGCGGAGTTCGACATCATGTTCGGCCAGGGTATCGCCAAGACAGGAGAGCTCATTGACCTGGGGGTCCAGCTGGGGCTGGTGCAGAAGTCCGGATCCTGGTTTGCCCTGGGGGAGACCCGCATGGGCCAGGGCAAGGACGCCGCCAGGCAGTATCTGCTGGATAACCCGGAGGCCGCCGGGCAGCTGGAGGCCGATATCCGGGCCAACTCCTACAAGCTGCTGCCCGCCCAGCCCAAACCGGCGGCCAAGGCCGCCGGCAAGGCGGTGGACGTGTCTGCCGAGGACTTCGAGGATGCGGATCAGTAAGCTGACCCCTTCCCGGCGCGTCCGGGACCGCTGGACGGTCCAGATGGAGGACGGCAGCTTCCTCCAGGTGGGGAAAAACCAGATGGCAGACTTTGCCCTGTACGACGGCCGGGAGCTCACGGAGGAGGAGCTGGAGGCCCTGCGCCGGGCGGAGCGGCACGACCGCTTCCAGTCCTACGCCCTTCGGGTCCTGATGGACACGCCCATGTCCCGGCGGAAGCTGGTGGAGCATCTGCGCCGGCAGGAGTGCCCCGAGGAGGAGGCCCAGGCCATTGCCGGGAGAATGGTGGAGCTGGGGCTTCTGGACGAGGGGCGGTACGCCGCCGAGGTGGCCCGGCACTACGCCGCCCGGGGCTATGGTCCCCGGAGGGTCCGGGACGAGCTCTACCGCAGGGGGGTGCCCCGGGAGCACTGGGAGGACGCCCTCCGGGCAGTGGAGGACTGGCAGGAGGGTCTGGACGCCTTCCTGCAAAAGAAGCTCCGGGGCGCCGCCCCGGACCCCCAGGCCCTCAAGCGGGCCTCCGACGCCCTGGCCCGCAGGGGCTACAGCTGGGGCGAGATTCACGCCGCCCTGCGCCGCTGTGGCGCGGAGATTGAGGAGGAATAGACATGGATACGCTGGAATGCCTGCTGACCCGGCGAAGCGTCCGAATGTACAAGCCAGACCCCATTCCCCGGCAGGAGCTGGAGGAGATTCTGGCCGCCGCGGCCTGCGCCCCTTCGGCGGTGAACTTGCAGCCCTGGTACCTGGCGGCCATTTGCAGCCCGGATGGCATGGCGGCGTTCCGGGACACCATGCGCCAGGTGGCGGTGAAGACCCGGCCTGAGCTGGAGGAGCGCTTTCCCAACCACCCCCAGGTCATCCGGGAGACCGAGAGCTTCCTGGTGAGCCTGGGCGGGGCCCCGGCCTGTGTGCTGGTCTTCCTTCTAAAGGAGGACTATCCGGACCGGGACAACGTGCTCCAGAGCGCCTCCGCCGCTGTGGAGAACCTGCTGCTGGCGGCCTGGGCCAAGGGCATTGGCTCCTGCTGGATGACCGCCCCGGTGAGTGCCGGCTTTGGCCCCGTCCTCCGGGACCGCTTCGCCCCCGGCAAGGGGGAGCTGGTGGCCGCTGTGTCCCTGGGCTACCCGGACCAGACGCCCAGGATGCCCAAGCGCAAGACAGGCCGCTGCGTCTTTTTATAGGCCCGGCTTCGCCGGCCAAATTTGAAGGAAAAAGGAGTTATCCGATTGAAAGTCGCGTTTCTCTCCCTAGGCTGTGCCAAGAACCTGGTGAACACCGAGCAGATGATGGCTCTGTGCCGGGAGGCCGGTTATATCGTCACCGGGGAGCCTGAGGGGGCCGATGTGGCGGTGGTGAACACCTGCGGGTTCATTGATTCCGCCAAGAGTGAGGCCATTGACACCATTCTCTCCATCGCCCCCCTGAAGGAGGAGGGCAAACTTCAGAAGCTGCTGGTGGCGGGCTGCCTCTCCCAGCGCTACCAGGAGCAGATTCTGGAGGAGCTGCCCGAGGTGGACGGCATCCTGGGCACCGGCAGCTATACCGACATCGTGCCCGCCATCGAGGCGGTGCTGGAGGGGGACAGCCCCACCTACTTCGGGGACATTGACCATACCGTGGAGGACGGGGAGCGGCTGGTCTCCACGCCGCCCTACACCGCCTACCTCAAGATCGCAGAGGGCTGTGACAACCGCTGTGCCTACTGCGTCATTCCCACCCTCCGGGGCCGCTACCGCAGCCGGACCTTCGAGTCCCTGCTGGAGGAGGCCCGGGTTCTGGCGGACCGGGGCGTCCGGGAGCTTATCGTCATCGCCCAGGACATCACCCGCTACGGCGCCGACCTCTATGGCCGCCGGCGCCTGGGGGAGCTCCTGACGGAGCTGTGCCGGCTGCCCTTCCGCTGGATTCGCCTCCACTACCTCTATCCCGACGAGATTGACCAGGAGCTCATCGACGTCATCGCCCGGGAGCCCAAGATTGTCAAATACCTGGACATTCCCATCCAGCACCTGGACGACGGCATTTTGAAGGCCATGCACCGCCGAGGGGACAGCGCCCTGATTCAGAAGGTGGTGGCCGACCTCCGGGCGGCCATCCCGGACCTGGTGCTGCGGACCTCCATCATTGTGGGCTTTCCCGGGGAGGGAGAGGCCCAGTTTGAAAACCTCTGCCAGGCCCTTCCGCCGCTGAACTTCCAGCGGGCGGGCGTCTTCCCCTTCTCCTGTGAGGAGGGGACCCCCGCCGCCAGGATGCCGGATCCGGTTCCCGCCGAGGCGGCCCGGCACCGGGCCGAGCTCTTGGCGGAGCTCCAGTCCCGGGTTATGGATCGCTGGAACGAGAGCCGCCTGGGCGCCGTGATGGAGGTTCTCTGCGAGGGCTTTGACCCCGATGAGGGCTGCTGGGTGGGCCGGACTTACGCCGACTCCCCGGACATCGACGGCCACGTCTATTTCACCGCCGCCGGCACTGTCCCAGCGGGGAGCTTTGTCAACGTACGCATCACCGGCACGTCGGACGGCGACCTGACTGGGGAGATTGAGGAGTGACCGCCCATGAATACCGCCAATAAGCTCACCATGGCACGGGTGGTTATGATTCCCATTTTCCTCCTGGTGCTCTACCTGGTGATTCCGCCCTATCGGAACTACATCGCCCTGGCGATCTTCATCCTGGCCAGCATCACCGACTTCATCGACGGCTATGTGGCCCGGCACTACAACCAGATCACCGACTTCGGCAAGTTCATGGACCCCCTGGCCGACAAGCTGCTGGTGGTGTCGGCCATGCTGTGGTTCGTGGAGAGCGGCCGGATGCCAGCCTGGGCGGTGCTCCTTGTGGTGGCCCGGGAGTTTGCCGTCACCGGACTCCGGCTGGTGGCGGTGGACAACGGCCGGGTCATTGCCGCCGGCTGGTCCGGTAAGGTCAAGACGGCCACTACCATGGTGTGCATCTGCCTGATGCTCCTGCCCATCCCCCGGGAGGCAGACATAGTCTGTGTGGTCCTGATTGTGGCCACCACCCTCTACTCCGGGGTGGAGTACTTCGTCAAGAACCGGGACGTCCTCAACTGGAACAAGTGAGGGAAAGCGCGCTTCTGAGGGCCGGCTTCCAGGACCGGCGGCGGCGCGGATTTGCGCCGGTCCGGCTGGGAGGGCGAGGGAAAAACAGGCAAAGAAAGGTTTGACACCGCACACCCTTATCAGTATAATAGATGACGCTTCGGAGGAGGGGCCTGGGGACAAGGCCGCCTCCGACAGGACGGCGCAGGGGACGGGAAGCGCGGACCCTGAGCGGTTAAGGGCCGGGGAGGAGGATGCGGCATGAGGAAGCAGACGGAGATGACCTGGCTGCCCGCCCCGCGGCAAACCCCCAAAGAGAGAAAACAGCAGCAGCATACCGTACCGGGAGAACTCCCGGCCCGGTATGCTGCTGTGCGCGTCGGGACTGGCGCATAGATGCTGAATTGCCGAAGGGCAAAATGTAGAATGAAGGGGGCAGTTTTATGCCTTTTCAACTCCACCAGAGGCTGTATAACCGGCTTCGGAGTATGCAGAACCTGAACCCGGCCCGAATTGTGGTGATCTCCTTCGCCGCAGTCATCCTCACCGGAACTCTGCTCCTCATGCTTCCCATCGCCAGCAGGGACGGCCAGTCCACCGACTGGCTCACCTGTCTGTTCACCGCCACCTCCGCCACCTGTGTCACCGGCCTGATTCTGGTGGACACCTGGACCCATTGGACCCTCTTTGGGCAGATCGTCATTATCCTCATGATCCAGCTGGGCGGCCTGGGCTTTATGACCGTCATCACCCTGGCCTCCTTTGCCCTCCGGCGGCGGATCGGCCTGTCTGAGCGGCTGATTATGGTCTCAGCCCTGAACCTCAACGACATGGACGGCGTGGTCCGGGTGGTCCGCCACGCCCTGATGGGCACCTTCCTCTTTGAGGCCGTGGGGGCCCTGATCCTGGCCCCCTGCTTCATCCCCCAGTACGGGGCCCTAGGCGGCATCTGGCGGGGCATCTTTCACTCGATTTCCGCCTTCTGCAACGCGGGCTTCGACCTGCTGGGGAGCAATGGGGCCTTCACCAGCCTGCTCTCCTATAACGGCAACCCGGTGGTCCTGCTGACCATCATGTGCCTCATTATCGTCGGCGGCCTGGGCTTCTTTGTCTGGGAGGATCTCTTCCAAAATTGGCGGCGGCCCCGGGCCCTGTCCCTCTACACAAAGATGGTGATGCTGCTCACCGGGGCCCTGATTGTGGGGGGCGCCCTCTTCTTCCTGGCGGTGGAGTGGAACAACCCCGCCACCCTGGGGGAGATGCCCGTATGGAAGAAGGTCCTCAACGGCTTTTTCCAGTCTGTGACCCTCCGCACCGCCGGCTTTGACAGCATTGGGCAGGGGGGCCTCCGGGACAGCTCCCTGGCCATGTCCTGCATCCTGATGCTCATCGGCGGCTCCAGCGGCTCCACCGCCGGCGGCCTCAAGACCGCCACGGTGGGCATTCTCCTGCTGACCATCCGGGCCAGCCTGGCCGGACGGAGCGCGGTCACACTCCGGGGCCGCGCCATCTCCCAGAGCCGGGTGATGGACGCCATGACCCTCACCATGATCGTGCTGATCCTCTTCCTGGCCGGGTCCATGGTGATCTCGGTGGCGGACGGGGAGGCATTCCTGCCAGCGGCCTATGAGACGGCTTCTGCCATGGGGACGGTGGGGGTGACCACCGGCATCACGCCGGGCTTGAGCGGATTCTCCCATATCTTCCTGATCTGCATGATGTTCCTGGGCCGGGTGGGCATTATGTCCTTCTCTGTGGCCTTCCTGGCCCGGAGCCGGGCCGCCAAGCTCAAGTACCCTACAGTGGAATTCATGGTGGGCTGACCCGCCGAACCGACGGAAAAGGAGCGAAGAGAAATGAAAACCTACGTTGTCATCGGCCTGGGGCGCTTCGGCACCGCCGTGGCCACCGAGCTGTGCCGGCTGGGCCATGAGGTGTTGGCCATCGACGAATCGGAGGACCGCATCCAGAACATCGCCGACCAGGTGACCCACGCCGTGGCCGGGGACGCCCGGGACCCTGCCGTTCTGCGGGCCCTGGGGGTGCGGAATTACGACTGCGCCATTGTGGCCGCCGCCGACGATGTGGGCAGCAGCGCCCTGGTTACCATGAACCTCAAGGAGATGGGGGTCCAAAAGGTGATCTGCAAGGCCCAGAGCATGGTCCACTGGAAGGTCCTGGAGAAAATCGGGGCCGACATGGTGGTCTTCCCGGAGTATGAGATGGGGATGAAGCTGGCCCAGAACCTGTCCAGCTCCAACATCCTCAACTTTATCGAGCTCTCCGAGGACTACGGTATTGTGGAGCTGGCCGCCCCCAAGTCCTGGCAGGGCCACTCCATCCGGGATCTGAACGTCCGGGCCAAGTATAAGGTCAATATCATCGCCATCCGCCGGAACGGGGAGGACGCCGACCTCCAGCTGACCCCTGTCGCGGACTACGTCATCGCACCCGGGGACGTGGTGGTGACCCTGGGCCGTTACGAGGACATCGACCTGCTCCACGAGCTGTGAGCCGGACGCGCTTGACCGTGGGCGGGGAGGGAGAGAGACCCGTGGAGGTCATCACCAGCCGAAAAAATCCCCTGGCCCTCCAGATTCGCAGGCTGAGCGCCTCCAAGTCCGCCCGCCGGGAGGAGAGGCTGTTCCTCTGCGAGGGGCCCAAGCTCCTGGGGGAGGCCCTGGCCTGGGGGGCGGAGGTGGCCGCAGTGCTCTCCACCCCGGGCCACGCCCCGGAGACTGTGCCTGGGGCCCGGAGGGTGGAGGCGCCGGAGAACCTGCTGAAAAGCCTCTCCGCCACCGAGACCCCCCAGGGGGTTCTTTTCCTGTGCCGTCTGCCGGACCTCCGGCCGCCGGAGGAGCTGGCCGGGGGCCGCTACCTGGTGCTGGACGGGGTCCAGGACCCGGGCAACGTGGGGACCATCTGGCGCACCGCCGACGCCTTTGGGGCCGACGGGCTCGTTCTCCTGCCGGGCTGCGCCGACCCCTTTTCCCCCAAGACCGTCCGGGCCTCCATGGGGGCATGCTTCCGCCTCCCGGTGTGGGAGATGGAGCGGGAGGCCCTTTCCGCCGCTCTGGGCCGGGCGGGCGTGCCCCTCTACGCCGCCGCCCTCCGGGAGGATGCCGGAGACGTGCGCCGGATGGACCTCTCCCGCTGCGCCGTGGTCATCGGCAGCGAGGGGAGGGGGGTCTCTCCCGAGACCCTGGCCTTGTGCGGCGGGGCCCTGAAAATTCCCATGCGGGCCCGGTGCGAGTCCCTGAACGCCGCCGTGGCGGCGGCGGTGGTCCTCTGGGAGATGGCCCGGGGAAGCGAATAAAAGGGAGGGCGGGAGCTTGTGGCGACACTGAAATACTGGCTTTGGCTGAGCACCCGGAAAGGGCTGCGATCAGAGCACATCAACCGCCTGCTGGAGCACTTCGGCACCCCAGAGGCGGCCTATTTTGCCGACCCCGGCGAGTACGAACTTCTGGAGGAACTGCCCCAGGGGGCGGGGGAGGTCCTGCTGGACAAGGACCTGGCCAGGGCCGAGGCCATTCTGGCCGACTGCGATCGGCTGGGGGTGCGGATTCTCACCTGCGGGGACGCCGACTATCCAGACCGGCTGAAAAACATTTTTGACCCGCCCGCCGTCCTCTATGTGAAGGGGCGGCTCCCCGCCTTTGACGAGGAGCTGGCCATCTCGGTGGTGGGCAGCCGCAAGCCCTCGGAGTACGGCCGCCGGATGGCGGCCCGCCTCGGCCTGGGGCTGGCCCAGGGCGGCGCCCTGGTGGTCTCCGGCATTGCCCAGGGTCTGGACACCGAGGCACTGAAGGGCGCCCTCAAGGGCGGCGGCGCGGTGGTGTCGGTGCTGGGCTGCGGGGTGGACGTCCACTACCCCTGGCAGAACCGCCACCTCTACGATGACGTGGCCGCCGCCGGAGCCCTGATAAGCGAGTATCCCCCGGGCACCGAGCCAGAGGGTTGGCATTTCCCGGTGCGCAACCGCATCCTCAGCGGCCTGAGCCTGGGGGTGGTGGCGGTGGAGTGCACCCTGAGGAGCGGAACCATGTCCACGGTCAACCAGGCCCTGGACCAGGACCGGGATGTCTTCGCCGTGCCGGGCAACGCCGACACGCCCCTCAGTGAGGGGCCCAACCGCCTGATTCAGCAGGGGGCCAAGCTGGTGCTCAGCGCCCGGGACATCTTCCGGGAGTATGAGGGCCGCTTTCCCAGGGCGGCCCGGCGGGCGCGGACTCTGAGCCCCGAGGCGGAGGCCGCTCGGCTGGGGCGGCGTCCGGCGGCAAAAAAACAGGCGCCTCCCGAAAAAATCCCGGTTGACAAGAGGCCGGAACAGGCATATATTGACAAAAGCGCCCTCACCGACGATCAGGTGGATATCCTGCTGGCCCTGGAGGACAGGAGCCTCCTGGCCGAGGACCTCATCGAGGCCACCCGTCTCCCGGCCAAGCGGGTCCTCACAGCCCTGACCCTGCTCCAGGTGCAGGGTTATGTGGCGGAGCACCCCGGCAAGCGGTTCCAGGCCCTGGCGCGGCTTAGGATGGATTGACGCGCAAAACGGAGCCTCCCTCTACCCACGGCTTGGGGAGGGCTCCATTGGAGGTATATTGTGGCAAAGACAAATTTGGTAATCGTAGAGTCTCCGGCCAAGGCCAAGACCATTGGAAAATATCTGGGCCCCGGCTATGAGGTCAAGGCGTCCATGGGGCATGTCCGGGACCTGCCCAAGAGCAAGCTGGGGGTGGACGTGGAGCACGGCTTTACGCCGGACTACCAGCCCATCAAGGGGAAGGAGGAGGTCATCGCCGACCTGCGGAAGGCGGCCAAGGGCAGCGACAAGGTCTTCCTGGCCACCGACCCCGACCGGGAGGGGGAGGCCATCTCCTGGCACCTGAAGGAGCTTCTGAACATTCCGGATGACAAGACCTATCGGGTGACCTTCAACGAGATCACCAAGAAGGTGGTCAACGACGCCATTGCCGCCCCACGGGCCATCGACCAGGACCTGGTGGACGCCCAGCAGGCCCGGCGCATTCTGGACCGCATCGTGGGCTACCAGCTCTCTCCGCTGCTGTGGAAGAAGATCCGCCGGGGGCTCTCCGCCGGCCGGGTCCAGTCGGTGGCCACCCGGCTGGTGTGTGAGCGGGAGGCCGAGATCAAGGCTTTCCAGCCCCAGGAGTACTGGTCCCTGGATGTGGACCTCGCCCGCATCGCCCCCAATCAGGGGTATTTTACCGCCTCCTTCCACGGGCGGGAGAAAAAGGAGGAGCTCCACAGCGAGGCCGAGGTTCAGGCGGTGATAGACACTGTGAAGGCATCTCCCTTTACAGTGTCTGGCGTCAAGCGCCAGGACAAGACCCGCTCCCCGGCCCCTCCCTTTATCACCTCCACCCTCCAGCAGGAGGCCAGCCGGAAGCTGAACATGACCCCCCGGCGGACCATGGCGGTGGCCCAGCAGCTCTATGAGGGCGTGGACATCCAGGGGGAGGGCACTGTGGGCCTCATCACCTATATGCGGACCGACTCCCTGCGGCTGTCCGAGGAGGCCCTGGCGGCGGCCAGGGAGATGATTGTCAGCCGCTATGGCAAGGACTACTACCCGGAGAAGACCCGCCGCTTCAAGACCAAGAGCGGGGCCCAGGACGCCCACGAGGCCATCCGCCCATCCGATGTGCGTCTGACCCCGGAGGACATCAAAAAGGACCTGACCAGCGAGCAGTACCGGCTCTACAAGCTCATCTGGAGCCGGTTCCTGGCCTGCCAAATGGCCAACGCCGTCTTTGACAGCGTCTCCATCGAGGTGGCATCCGCCGGCTGCCGGTTCCGGGCCACCCACTCCGCCCTGAAGTTCGCCGGTTTTACCGCCGTCTATGTGGAGGGCAAGGACGAGGAGGACGAGGTGCGCCAGTCCCCTCTGCCCGACTTGAAAGAAGGGGAGGGCCTGGCCCTCACCGGCGTCAAGCCGGAGCAGCACTTCACCCAGCCCCCCAGCCGCTACACCGAGGCCAGCCTCATCAAGGCCCTGGAGGAGAAGGGCATCGGCCGTCCCTCCACCTACGCCCCCACCATCTCCACCATCCTGGACCGGGAGTATGTGGTGAAGGAGGGCAAGAACCTGCGCCCCACCCCCCTGGGGGAGGTGGTCACCGGCCTGATGAAGGACAAGTTTCCCGACATCGTGGATACCACCTTCACCGCCAAGATGGAGGAGCAGCTGGACGAGGTGGAGGAGGGCAAAGAGAACTGGCGGGACCTCCTCAACGGCTTTTACGGCGGCTTTGAGAAGGAGCTCCAGCAGGCCGAGCAGGACCTGGACGGGGAGCGCATCAAGGTCCCCGACGAGGTCTCCGACATCATCTGCCCCAAGTGCGGCCGGAACCTGGTCTACAAGTCCGGGCGGTTTGGGCGGTTTCTGGCCTGCCCCGGCTGGCCGGAGTGCGACCACACCCAGCCCATTGTGGTGGAGATGCCGGGCAAGTGCCCCAAGTGCGGGGGCAAAATCCTGAAAAAGACCTCCAAGCGGGGCTACGCCTACTACGGCTGTGAGAACAACACCAACAAGGACGAGTCCAAGCGCTGTGACTTCATGACCTGGGACGTGCCTGTAAAGGAGACCTGTCCCTCCTGCGGCTGGACTCTCTTTAAGAAGTCGGGCCGGGGCTTTAAGAAGCCCTTCTGCATCAATCCAGACTGCCCCAACTTCACCCCGGAGGAGAAGCGGGGCGGCTATCGGAAAAAGGCTAAAACCGAGGGGGAGGAGGCGGCTCCAGCGGAGGAGGCCAAGAAGCGGGCGGAGAAAAAGACCGCCGCCAAGACCGCCGCGGCCAAGAAGTCCCCGGGGACGAAGAAGACCGCCGCAGCCAAGAAGGCCACAGCGGCCAGGAAGCCGGCCGCCAAGGGCGCGGACGAGGCATGAGGAGAGGAAAACGACATGAAAATTTTGATGCTCAACGGAAGCCCCCGGGCCAACGGCAACACGGCGGCGGCTCTGCGGGAGATGGAGATGGTGTTTGCCGCCCAGGGGATCTCCACGGAGACCATGCAGGTGGGCCAGCGGGACATCCGGGGCTGCATCGCCTGCGGCCGGTGCGCCGAGCTGGACCGGTGCGTCTTTGACGATGTGGTCAACGAGATTGCCCCCAAGTTCGCCGCCTGCGACGGGCTGGTGGTGGGCAGCCCAGTCTATTACGCCTCGGCCAACGCCACCCTGGTGGCCCTCCTCACCCGGCTCTTTTACAGCACCCACTTTGACAAAACCATGAAGGTGGGGGCCTGCGTGGTGGCCGCCCGGCGGGGCGGGCTCTCGGCCGCCTTCGACGAGCTCAACAAGTTTTTCACCATCAGCGGGATGCCGGTGGCCTCCGGCCAGTACTGGAACAGCATCCACGGACGGGAGGCCGGGGAGGCCCTCCAGGACGCCGAGGGCCTCCAGACCATGCGGACCCTGGCCCGGAATATGTCCTTCCTGGTGAAGAGCATTGCCCTGGGCAGGGAGCAGTTCGGCCTGCCGGAGCAGGAGGCCCGCCAGTGGACCCACTTCATCCGCTGAGGCCCTGAGGGAGACGCCCATGGAACCGGTCATCGTCATCGGGGCGGGCCTGGCAGGCTGCGAGGCGGCCTGGCAGCTGGCCCGGCGGGGCATCCCGGTGGAGCTCCGGGAGATGAAGCCCCACAAAATGACCCCGGCCCACCACAGCCCCGATTTCGGGGAGCTGGTTTGCTCCAACTCTCTGCGGTCCGACCAGCTGGAGAACGCCGTGGGGCTCTTGAAGGAGGAGCTGCGCCGCTGCGGCTCCCTGATCCTCTCCTGCGCCGACGCCCACCGGGTGGAGGCCGGTGGCGCCCTGGCCGTGGACCGGCAGGGGTTCAGCCGGGCCGTCACGGAGCGGGTCAGGGCCCATCCCCTCATCACCGTGACAGAGGGGGAGGTCACCCGGATTCCGGGGGAGGGGGAGGTCATCGTGGCCTCCGGCCCCCTGACCGCCGACGCCCTGGCCGGAGCCATCCGGGAGCTGGTCCACGCCGACTATCTCAGCTTCTTTGACGCGGCGGCCCCCCTGGTGACCTTCGAGAGCCTGGACATGGACCGGGCCTGGTTCGCCTCCCGGTATGACAAGGGGACGGCGGACTACATCAACTGCGCCCTGGACCAGGAGGAGTACGCCGCCTTTTGGAAGGCCCTGACCACCGCCCAGGAGGCGGAGGTCCGCGGCTTTGAGGACCAGAAGGTCTTCGAGGGCTGTATGCCCGTGGAGGTCATGGCCCGGCGGGGGGTGGACACCCTGCGGTACGGGCCCCTGAAGCCCAAGGGCCTCCGGGACCCCCGGACAGGGGAGGAGCCCTACGCCGTGGTCCAGCTTCGCAAGGACAACGCCCAGGGCTCCATCTACAATCTGGTGGGCTTCCAGACCCATTTGAAGTGGCCGGAGCAGAGGCGGGTGTTCTCCCTGATTCCCGCCCTGGCCCACGCGGAGTTTGTCCGCTACGGGGTCATGCACCGGAACACCTACCTGGATTCCCCCCGGCTGCTGGACCGCTATTACCGGCTGAAGGCCCTTCCCCGGGTGAGCTTCGCCGGGCAGATCACCGGCGTGGAGGGCTATGTGGAGTCCACCGCCAGCGGCTTCGCGGCGGCGGTGGAGCTGGCCCGCCGCCTGCTGAGACAGCCCCCTGTGGACTTTCCTCAGGAGACCGCCCTGGGGGCCCTGGCCCTCTATGTCTCCAATGAGAGTGTGGAGCAGTTCCAGCCCATGAACATCAATTTCGGCATCCTCCCGCCCCTGGGCTATAAGGTCAAGGGCAAGCGGAACAAGAACGCCGAACTCTCCCGCCGGGCCCTGGAGGCCCTGGCGGAGCTGGAAATCTGAGGTGCGTCAGGCCCTAGGGCTTGTTTGAAAAATGTCAACATGCCCAATCAGCGGGTCTTTTGCCCCCTGGACGGCGCAATTTTTCCTTGAAATCCGCCAGGATTCCTGCGAAAAAATTGCTTGCCAGCGGCCCAAAATCCCTCGCTGCCGGACACATCGCCAATTTTCAAACAAGCCCTAAACCTCTTGAAGGAACAGCCGGACGGCAGCCAGAAACCCGCTTCGAGAACAGCATTTATTTTCCAGAATGGCCCGGCGGAAAACCAGTTCCCCCAGAGCTTCCTCCTGGTCCAGCCGGGACTGTAGGGCGCGAAACGCGCCTTCATAGCCCTCCATTTTGGAAAAGTTAATCTCTCCGGACTCCAAAGCCTGAAAGAATAGCAATTTTAGATAGTCCATCAGGGAAAGACCTCGCCTTCAGAGTTTATCTGAAAATATAATATCAGATTAAATCTGAAATATCAAGGGGGAAGCCATGTTTGATTATAAAATTTTTGGTTCCAGACTGGAGAAGCTGAGAAAGGAAAAGGGCATCAGTGCCACCGCTTTGGCAAAGGTGCTGGGGGTTTCCAGTACACAGATTGGTGATATGGAGAGGGGCAACTCCGCTACAACAATGCCCAGGCTGTATCATCTGTGTGTTTATTTCGGCGTCTCCGCCGACTATCTATTGGGCCTCAAGGACGAGGAAAACTGAGAGAAAAGAGGAACTGACATGAAGATCATCGTAGACGCCATGGGCGGCGACAACGCCCCCCAGAGCAACGTCCGGGGGGCCCTGGCCGCCGTCCGGGAGCAGGGGGTGGAGGTGATCCTGGTGGGACGGGGAGAGGAGATTCTCTGCTGTCTGAAGGAGGATGGCATGGAGACCCTCCCCGCTGGGCTGGAGATCGCCCACGCCGATCAGGTGGTGGAGATGTGCGACAACCCCGCCACCGCCTTCAAGGAGAAGAAGGACTCGTCCCTCACCGTGGGCCTCAACCTCCTCAGGGAGGGGAGGGGGGAGGCCTTCGTCTCCGCCGGCAGCACCGGGGCCCTGCTCTCCGCCGCCACGCTGATGATTAAGCGGGTCAAGGGCATTCGCCGGGCGGCCCTGGCCCCGGTGGTCCCCACGGGCAAGGGGGGGTCCATCCTCATCGATGCTGGCGCCACCGCCGAGTGCACCCCGGAATACCTGCTCCAGTTCGCCTACATGGGATCCTACTACGCCGAACGCATCTTAGGCCGCCCGGAGCCCCGGGTGGGGCTGCTGAACATCGGCGCCGAGCCCTCCAAGGGCACCGACCTCCAGCGGGAGGCCTACGACCTGCTGCAAAAGGCCGGAGAGGAGGGGCGCATCCACTTCACCGGCAACGTGGAGGCCCGGGAGGCCGTCTATGGGGAGGTGGATGTCATCGTGGCCGACGGCTACGCCGGCAACATCTTCCTCAAGACCATGGAGGGTGTGGGGGGTTTTTTGGCCCAGGAGCTCAAGGCCATGTTCAAAAAGAGCCTGGTGACCAAGCTGGGGGCCCTGTGCGTCAAGGACGGGCTGATGGGCTTCAAGAAGCGCATGGACCCCGGCGAGGTGGGGGGGACCGCCCTGCTGGGCATCTCCAAGCCTGTCATCAAGGCCCATGGCTCCTCCAACGACTACGCCATCAAAAACGCCATCCGGCAGGCCGCCGCCTTCGCCTCCTCCGGCATCATTGAGGACATTGTGGAGAACATCGACCATATGCGCCTGGAAAAACCCTCCGCTCAGCAGGAGGCATAAGGCATCGGTACGGCATGATCCGTTTGGGATCATGCCGTTTTCTCTTTCCAGGCAATCAAACCGGCTCATATGGTTCCCTCCGCGCTGGAGCAACTGGGTGTGGAGGTTTGAATATGCTTTGAAGGGTGCTGAGGGTCTGTTTGACCCTCCCCAATTCTAAGGGGACGGCTTTCAGATGGTTGGTCCGCATCCACGATACAGTCCTCCCGAACCACCCGGTCCCAGGAGAAGGAGAGCTCCGCCGCCTTCACAGGCTCCGGCCTCTCCAGCAGCCCCGCCAGGGCGGCCAGGAGGCCCAGCACCTCCTCCGGGGTCCGCCGCGCCCGGAGTTCCCCAAAGTCCAGGTCCCGCTCCCGTTTGGCCAGGCGGCGGCCGTCCCCGGCCAGCAGCAGAGGGACATGGGCGTAGACCGGGGCAGCGTACCCCAGCCGCTCCATCAGCCAGAGCTGCCGGGCGGCGGAATCCAGCAGGTCCCGACCCCGGACCACCCGGGTGACCCCCATGAGGGCGTCGTCCACAGTCACCGCCAGCTGATAGCCGTAGACGCCATCGGCCCGGCGGACCACAAAGTCCCCGCAGTCTCGGGACAGATCAAAGGACTGGGGCCCCTGGAGGAGGTCCTGGAAGGCGATCAACTGATGGGATACCGCCGCCTTCCAGGCCGGCGCCTTCACCAGCGTCCGCCGCTCCCGCTCCGCGTGGGAGAGCTTCCGGCAGGGACAGCGGCCCAGGTCCCGGACCTCTCCCGGATGAGGGGCCGAGGCGGCCAGCCGCTGGTGGCGGCTGCACCAGCAGGGATAGATATCCTCCTGGGCCTGGAGCCGCCGGAAGGCCGCCTCATAGAGGGCGGTCCGCTCCCTCTGGCAGTAGGGGCCGAGGGGCCCACCCACGCCATAGCCCTCATCCCAGTCCAGACCCAGCCACCGCAGGTCCTCCACCAGAAGGCCGGTCCAGGGCGGTCCGGTCCGGTCCGGGTCCAGGTCCTCCATCCGCAAAACCAAACCGGCCCCGGCAGAACGGGCATCCAGCCAGGAGAGCAGGAAGGAAAAGGCGTTCCCCAGGTGCATCCGCCCGCTGGGGCTGGGGGCAAAGCGGCCTTTATCCGGCATCATATCTCCCTCCTGTTCGCGCACGCCGGCGGACTCTGGCGCTCCATCCGGTCAGGGCTTGTTTGAAAATCATCAGCACGCCCAATTTGGGACAGTGTACCACACAAACCCAAAAGCGGCAACCCCCACATGCCTGTCTCACAAAATGTGCATCACATGGAGGCATGGTCTTTCCGGGCGCTTTTCCGTCTGCCATGCGCTGTTTCCGGCCATGAAGAGACCGTTTCCATTTTAAGTAAGAACAATTAGGCTAAGGGCTTGTTTAAAAACAGCAATGTGCCCAGCGGGGAGGGATTTTGTCCGCTGGCAAGCAATGAGACCGCAGGAATCCTGACGGATTTCAAGGGAGCATTGCGACGCCCAGCAAATAAAAGGCCCGCCGGTTGGGCATGTGGATGATTTTCAAACAAACCCTAGTGTTTCTCTGAAAAAGGTGTTATAATGGAAGCACACGCCAGGCATGGAGAGCGCTCAGGCTCAGCCATGACTGGAGACGCCCGAAAATACGATGGTTTGAAGGCCGCATATGGTCATTTTTTAAAAAGGAGCGGATAAAATGGATGCACTGTGCCCGAATTGTGGAAAACTGTTAAAGGGAAGTCCGATGGAAGAGTACATATGCCCTGTGTGCAAGGCCAGGCTCGAATTCCCGGATCACTTTTTGACGGCAAGATTGGTGGGGGGGCCGAAAGGTCAGCCGCAGTCAGGACAGGGCGGCGCGTATGAATTGGATTACGGCGCAGAGAACGACAGAGGGGGGTTCTTGTGGGGGCTTTTGGGCTTCCTGCTCCCGCCGCTGGGCCTGATCCTGTTCCTTGTGCGGCACAAGAAAAAGCCGAGAACGGCCGGAGCCTCGGGAAAGGGCGCCCTTGTAGCCATCATCCTATATGCCATAGCCATTGTCCTATATATTGTATTTCTGAGGGACTTTTTGAGCGGTTTGTAGAGCCTGTTGGAACCATGTCAGCATACCCAGCCGGCGAATCTTTTGTCCGCTGAACGGCGCGGCTTTTTCTTGGGACAGCGCCGCACATAGATGGTGCGCCGGATGCGCCGGCAGATGGTGTGAAAGGGGGGCGGAGAGCCCCCCTTTCGCGTACAGGCTGAAACTGGGCGCAGCATTGCTGCGCCCAGTTTGAAAATGGCTGCCGTCTTATTCCAGCACCGCGCCCCGGGCCGCGCTGGTGACCTGCTTGGCGTACCGGCGGAGGTAGCCCGTCTGGACCTTGGGCTCGGGGCAGACCCACCCGGCCTTCCGGGCGGCCAGGGTGTCCTCGTCCACCAGGAGCTCAATCTTACAGTTGGGGATGTCGATGGAGATGGTGTCCCCCTCCTTCACAAAGGCGATGGGCCCGCCCAGAGCGGCCTCCGGGGAGACATGGCCGATGGAGGCCCCCCGGGTGGCGCCGGAGAAGCGGCCGTCGGTGATGAGGGCCACCTCCTTGTCCAGGCCCATGCCGGCGATGGCCGAGGTGGGGTTGAGCATCTCCCGCATACCGGGCCCGCCCTTGGGGCCCTCGTAGCGGATGACCACCACGTCCCCGGCGGCAATCTTCCCCTGGTAGATGGCCTGAATGGCCTCCTCCTCGGAGTTGAAGACCCGGGCGGGGCCGGTGTGGACCATCATCTCCTCAGCCACGGCGGACTGCTTCACCACGCAGCCCTCAGGGGCCAGGGAGCCCTTGAGGACGGCGATGCCGCCGTAGGGAGAGTAAGGGTTCTCAATGGGCCGGATGATGTCGGGGTCCAGGTTCTCCACGCCCTCCAGGTTCTCGGCCAACGTCTTCCCGGTGACGGTGAGGCTGGAGGTGTCCAGCAGGCCCTTCCTGGTGAGCTCCTTCATGACGGCGTAGACGCCGCCGGCCCGGTCCAGGTCCTCGATGTAGGTGTCCCCGGCGGGGGCTAGGTGGCACAGGTTGGGGGTTTTGCGGCTGATCTCGTTGGCCGTGTCGAAGGAGAGCTCGATGCCGCACTCGTGGGCGATGGCGGGCAGGTGGAGCATGGAGTTGGTGGAGCAGCCCAGGGCCATGTCCAGGGCCTCGGCGTTGTGGAAGGCGGCCTGGGTCATGATGTCCCGGGGCTTGATGTCCCGCTTCACCAGCTCCATAATCTGCATCCCGGTGTGCTTGGCCAGCCGGAGCCGGGCCGACATCACGGCGGGGATGGTGCCGTTGCCCCGAAGGGCCATGCCGATGCCCTCGGTGAGGCAGTTCATGGAGTTGGCGGTATACATGCCGGAACAGGAGCCGCAGGTGGGGCAGGCGTTGTGCTCGTAGTCCTCCACCCCGGCCTCGTCCAGCTTGCCGGCCTTGTAGGCCCCCACGGCCTCAAACATGTGGCTCAGGCAGGAGCGGCGGCCGTCCCGGAGCCGGCCGGCCATCATGGGCCCGCCGGAGCAGAAGATGGTGGGGATGTTCAGCCGGGCGGCGGCCATCAGCAGTCCCGGCACGTTTTTGTCGCAGTTGGGGATCATCACCAGGCCGTCGAACTGGTGGGCCATGACCATGGCCTCGGTGGAGTCGGCGATGAGCTCCCGGGTCACCAGGGAGTATTTCATGCCGGTGTGGCCCATGGCGATGCCGTCGCACACGGCGATGGCCGGGAACTCGATGGGGGTGCCTCCCGCCATGCGGACGCCGGCTTTCACCGCCTCGGCGATTTTGTCCAGGTTCATATGGCCGGGGACGATCTCGTTCTGGGAGCAGACCACTCCGATGAGGGGCCGATCCAGCTCCTCCCTGGTGTAGCCCAGGGCATAGAAGAGGGAGCGGTTGGGGGCGCGCTCCACGCCCTTTGTCACATTGTCGCTTCGCACAGCGGGGTCCTCCTTTTTTCTGTATGTTGTCTGATAACTCTTGCAATGTATGACGATATATTATAGGATAGAGACAGCAATGTCAAGCGGCGGGGGGCGAATCGAATGGAAAAAAAGAGCCTGGCCCAGCAGACGGCGGAGCGGCTCTACAGCATCATTGCGGCAGAGGGGCGCTTCGCCCCGGGGGAGAAGCTGCCCAACGAGCTGGCGCTCTCCCGGGAGCTGGGGGTCAGCCGGGCCACCCTCCGGGAGGCAATCCGCACTCTGGCGGCCCAGGGGGCGCTGGAGGTCCGTCGGGGGAAGGGTACCTTTGTGGCCCGGGGGCCGGAGGCCCTGGACCCCTTCGGCTTTGGGGCACTGGACCGGATTCGGGTGCGGCTCCGGGACCTCTTTGAGCTGCGGAGCATCTTCGAGCCCCCGGCGGCCCGGCTGGCCTGCCGACGGGCCACCGAGGAGGAGCTCCGGGACATCCTGGCCAGGGGGGAGGAGGTGGAGCGGCGCATCCGGGCCGGGGAGGACCGCACCCAGGCCGACTGGGCGTTTCACACCGCCATTGTCCGGGGGGCCCACAACGAATTTTTCACCCGGCTGATGCCCATCATCCGCCAGGCGGTGGAGGCGGCCATTACCAGCGGCGGCCACGGCGCCGAGCTGGCGGAGGACACCCTCCGGGACCACGCCCTCCTCCTGGACTTCCTTCGGCGGCGGGACGGGGAGGGGGCGGAGCACGCCATGGCCGTTCACATGCTCCACAGCCTGGATGTCATGGGTCTGCGGGGATAGCGGTGCAAGGCCGCCGGACAGTCCCCGCGTCAGATGCGGGAGACTTGTCCGGCGGCCTTGCGCCGCAGGCTTTTACCAGAGGAGCCAGCCGCTGGGCTCCCTGGCCTCCAGGACTTCCAGGGCGCCGCAGAGCATGTCGGCGGCCTCGGCCCGGGTGAGGGTGTCGCTGAGGCCCAGGCTTCCGTCGGCGGCGGTCTGGAGGACCCCCACGGTCTCCAGATTCACCGCCGCCTGATAGGCCCAGGCGGGAGTGGCGTCCAGGTCTGGGAAGAGGGTGGTCACCGAGGCGTCGGTGACCTGGAGCATCCGGTCCAGGAGCACGCTGGCCTCGGCCTTGGTGATGGGCCGTTCTCCCTCAAAGACCACGCCGGCCTCGCTGACAGTGCCCTGGACCAGGCCGGACTTCAGGGCGGAGGAGACGTAGCCCTTGGCCCAGGTGGGAATGGCCGCGTCGTCGGCGAAGCCGGTGACGGTGACCCCCTCCAGGGCCTCCAGGCCCACGGTGTGCATGGCCAGGGCCACAAACTGGTCCCGGCTCACCAGCGCATTGGGCTGGAAGTAGTAGACACCCCCCACCTGTTCGCCGATGAGGATGCCCTCCTCCGCCAGGCGCAGGGCGGAGCGGTAGGCGCTCACGCCCTCCATGTCGGCGTAGGTGACGCTGGTGGCGGCCTTCTCGATCTTCACCTTCACAGTGGCGGGCTCGGAGGTGTTGCCCACGGCGTCCACCGCCACATAGGTGAAGGAGTCCTTGCCGGTCTTGTTCTCATAGGGGGTGTAGACGAACTGGGCCGAGCCGTCCTCAGAGAGGGTGACAGCCCCCCGGGCGGGCTTATCCACCAGCCGGAAGGTGAGGAGGTCCCCCTCCGGGTCCACGGCGGCGAACTGCCCGGTGACGGCCACGTTTTTATAGGTGGAAATCTCCAGGTTCTCCGCGATGGGGGTGCTGTTGGACGCGGTGAGCAGGTAGAGCCCCACCGCCACATCCTCCCCGGCGCTGCCGTCGGCGAAGACGGGGGTGAAGGTGAAGCGTGTGCTGGCCACGGTGGGGGCGGCGTTGGGATAGAACCGCAGGCCGGACACATCCCCCAGGGCCACCGCGTCTCCCACGGCCACATCCACGCCGTTCAGGGTGAGCACGCCGGCGTTGGAGTCCGGCAGAGAGGTGAGCACGATGGAGTCCAGGGCTGTCTCCCCGGACTCCACCAGAAAGTCAGCGGGGGAGAAGGAGAACACGTCGGCCACCGTGCCGTTTTTGGCGAAGGTGGCCACGGCGGGGGCCTCCGGATCCCCGGCGGTGAGCTGGGCCGAGGCGGGCAGGGCCATGGTCACGGCGAGGGCGGCCATCAGGGCCAGCAAGGCGGCCCGGCGCAGAGGGCGGGAGTGTTTCAAAAGTAAGACCTCCTTATCGACATCAACATGGGTCAGGCTGTGCTCTTATTCTTGACGCTCCGCGTGAGAATATTCCAATTTACTCAGAAATTTACGGCAAATCCATGGAGCGGGAGACAGGACCCTGCAGGAAATAGATAAAAGAGGGACCTCCCTCGGGGAGATTCCTGCCGTTTGCCACAAAAAGCGGAAAATGGTGCGATTTTCTCTTGACAGAGGGCCGGAAAGTGATTATACTTCAAGACAACAGTTGCGAACGAAGGCGTTCCACCCGGGCGGGCGGAGCGCCTTCTTTATTATCACCGCATGGCAGCCACAGCGATTTTGAGAAATCGAAAGGGGAAATCCGCAATGGCACACACCAAGGAAGACATCATCCGCAGAGTCAAGGAAGAGGACATCGAGTTTGTCCGCCTCCAGTTCACCGACATCTTCGGCCAGCTCAAAAACGTGGCCATCACCGCCTCCCAGATCGAAAAGGCGGTTGACAACAAGATCATGTTCGACGGCTCCTCTATCGAGGGCTTCGTCCGCATCGACGAGTCCGACCAGTACCTCTATCCCGACCTGAAATCCTTCCGGGTCTTTCCCTGGCGGCCCAGCCACGGCAAGGTGGCCCGGCTGATCTGCGACGTCCACAACCCCGACGGCAGCCCCTTTATGGGCGACCCCCGGTATGTGCTCAAGCGGGTGATTCAGAAGGCCAGGGATATGGGCTTCGACGCCTTCAACGTGGGCCTCGAGGCTGAGTTCTTCCTCTTCCAGACCGATGACGAGGGCAAGCCCACCACCAAGACCAACGACGAGGCCGGCTATTTCGATCTGGGCCCCCTGGACCACGGCGAGGGCACCCGCCGGGAGATCTGCCTGGCCCTGGAGCAGATGGGCTTTGAGATTGAGGCCAGCCACCATGAGGTGGCCGAGGGCCAGCACGAGATTGACTTTAAGTATGAGGAGGCCCTCCACACCGCCGACAACATCATGACCTTCAAGCTGGCGGTGAAGACCCTGGCCCAGAAGAACGGCCTCCACGCCACTTTCATGCCCAAGCCCATCTTCGGCATCAACGGCTCCGGGATGCACACCAACATGTCCCTCTTCCGGGACGGCAAGAACGTCTTCTACGATCCCAATGGGGAGAAGGGCCTGTCCAAGGATGCCTATAGCTTTATTGCCGGCCTGCTGGCCCATGTGAAGGGCTTCGCCGCCGTCACCAATCCCCTGGTCAACTCCTACAAGAGGCTGGTACCCGGCTATGAGGCCCCCTGTTACCTTGCCTGGTCCGCCTCCAACCGATCCGCCCTCATCCGCATCCCCGCCGCCCGGGGCCAGTCCACCCGGGTGGAGCTCCGCAGCCCCGACCCCTCCTGCAACCCCTATCTGGCTCTGGCGGTCTGCCTGGCCGCCGGCCTGGACGGCATTGAGAAGGGCATGGTCCCCCCGGCGGAGATCACCGAGAACATCTTCGCCATGGACCAGGCCACCCGGCAGGCCCACGGCATCGACAGCCTGCCCGGCTCCCTGGAGGAGGCCATTAAGGCCCTGGAGGCCGACCAGCTCATCCTGGACACCCTGGGCGATCACGTGGCCACCAACTTTATCGAGGGCAAGAAGAAGGAGTGGGATGAGTACCGCACCCGCGTGAGCTCCTGGGAGCGGGAGAAGTACATCATCAACTATTAAGCCCCCGCCCCTGTGGAATAGCGCCGGGCCCGCGCCGGCCCGGCAGAGAGGAGTGGAGGGAAGTTGAAGCTGGAGAGTGTCATTGTGGCCTTTGAGAGCGAAAAGAGCTGCGAGCGCATCCGGGAGATCCTGGAGAGCAGCGGCACCGCCGACTGCGTCATCTGCCGCTCCGCCGCCGAGGTCAAGCGGACCGTGAGCCACCAACGGATTACTACCGTGATCTGCGGCTTCAAGCTCCCGGACCAGACGGCCCAGGACCTCTTCGAGGACCTGCCCACCTCCTGCGCCATGCTGATGGTGGCGGTCCAGGGGCTTCTGGACCTGTGCCAGAACGAGGACATCTTCCGTCTGGCCTCGCCGGTGAGCCGGGGGGATCTCATCGCCTCAGTGCGGATGCTCATTCAGATCGGGCACCGGCTGGAGAAATTCGTCCGGCCCCAGCGGACCGAGGAGGAGCGGAGCATCATCCAGACGGCCAAGGAGCTCCTCATGGACCGGCATGGCATGACGGAGGAGCAGGCCCACCGTTTTTTGCAGAAAAAGAGTATGGATTCTGGAGCCAGGATGGTTCAAACCGCAAAGCTGGTATTGGGCGGTCAGTGAGAAGCATATAGTTCGTCAGACGATGATGTCTCACCCCGCCCCGGCGGCAGCCCAACCCAACACGGCTGCCGCCGTCCGCGTCCCCTGGGGCGGGCGGGGGCCCGTGAGACAGGCGGCGGGGAGGGCGAACTGCTTTGCGCTTTACAAAAATGCAGGGGCTGGGCAACGACTATGTGTATCTCGACTGCACCCAAAGAACGCCGGAGGACCTGCCGGGACTGGCCCGGCGGCTCTCCGACCGGCATTTCGGGGTGGGATCTGACGGGCTCATCTGCATCTGTCCGTCGGACCGGGCGGACTTCCGCATGGTCATGTTCAACGCTGACGGCTCCCAGGGGGAGATGTGCGGCAACGGCATCCGTTGTGTAGGGAAATTCCTTTACGATAAGGGCCTTACAGACCAGACCCACTTGACCATCGAGACCCCGGCGGGCCCCAGGGGCCTGGAGCTCCAGACCGAGGCGGGAAAAGTGGCCGCAGTCACCGTGGATATGGGCGCGCCCATCCTGGACCCGGCGCACATCCCGGTGGAGGACGCCGGCCGGGACTTCATCGCCCGGCCCATGGTGGTAGGAGGCCGGGCGTGGAAGGTCACCTGTCTCTCCATGGGCAACCCTCATGCCGTGGTCTTTGTCCCCGACGTGTCCCGTCTGCCGCTGGCTGAGCTGGGGCCCGCCTTTGAGGGCCACCCCAGCTTTCCCCAGCGAATCAATACGGAGTTTGTCCAGGTGGAGAACCAGAACACCCTCCGTATGCGGGTGTGGGAGCGGGGGAGCGGGGAGACCCTGGCCTGCGGCACCGGGGCCTGCGCCGCCTTGGCGGCGGCGGTCCTCAACGGCTATGCCGGTCCGGCGGCCGCCGTGGTGCTGCCGGGGGGCGTCCTCACCATCCGCTGGGACCGGGCGGACGGCCATATCTACCTGACGGGGCCGGCGGTGACCGTCTTCGAGGGCCAGTGGCCGGATTGACAGAAGCACAAAACAAGGAGGTTTTCGTGTGCGTATCAATGACAACTTTTTGAAGCTGCCGGGCAGCTACCTCTTTGCGGAGATTGACCGCCGGGTGGCGGCCTACAGCCAGGAGCACCCGGAGCGGGAACTCATCCGCCTGGGCATCGGGGATGTGACCCTGCCCCTGGTCCCTGCGGTTACCCAAGCCATGCACCAGGCGGTGGACGAGATGGGGAAGAAGGAGACCTTCCAGGGCTATCCGCCCTATCGGGGCTATGATTTCCTGCTCCAGGCCATTCTGGAGCACGACTACCGGACCCGGGGTGTGGAGCTCTCCCCGGAGGAAATTTTTGTCTCCGACGGGGCCAAGAGCGATTGCAGCGGCATCGGGGACATCCTGGGCGCCGACAACCTGGTGGCAGTGTGCGACCCGGTCTACCCTGTCTACGTGGATTCCAACGCCATCGCTGGCCGCCTGGGAAGCTGCGACAAGCAGACGGAGCGCTGGGAGCGGCTGGTCTATATGCCCTGTACGGCGGAGAACGGCTTTGCGCCCTCCATTCCAGAGCGTAAAGTGGATATGGTTTACCTCTGCTTCCCCAACAACCCCACCGGCACAGCGGCCACCCGGCGGCAGCTCCAGGACTGGGTGGACTATGCCAACGCCAACGACAGTCTCATTCTCTTCGACAGCGCCTATGAGGCATTCATCACCGAGGCGGACATCCCCCACTCCATCTTCGAGATTCCGGGGGCCAAGACCTGCGCCATCGAGTTCCGCTCCTTCTCCAAGACCGCCGGCTTCACCGGCACCCGCTGCGCCTACACCGTCATCCCCAAGGAGCTCCGGCGGGAGGGGATCTCCCTCAACGAGCTGTGGTACCGGCGGCAGTCCACCAAATTTAACGGCGTATCCTACATTGTCCAGCGGGGGGCGGAGGCCACCTACAGCCAGGAGGGCCGCCGGCAGATAATGGAGCACATCGCCTATTACCTGGGGAATGCCAGGACCATCCGGGAGGGCCTGACCGCCGCCGGGCTCACCGTCTACGGCGGGGTCAACGCCCCCTACGTCTGGGTGCGGACCCCGGAGGGGACCGGCTCCTGGGGCTTCTTCGACCGGCTGCTCCGGCAGGCCAATGTGGTCACCACCCCCGGCGCCGGCTTTGGCCCCAGCGGGGAGGGCTACATCCGGCTCACCGGCTTCGGCGGGGCGGAGGCCACCCGGCAGGCGGTGGAGCGGGTGCGGAGCATCCTGTAAAACGGCCGGACGGCGCCGGCGGTGCGCGCCGCTTTTTCTTCAATCAACCCGGAAAGGGGTCATGCAAATGGAAAAGAGCAGAATGGAGGGCTATCCCCAGCGGGGGCTCTACCACCCGTCCTTTGAGCACGACGCCTGCGGCATTGGCGCCGTGGTGGACATCAAGGGGCGCAAGAGCCACCAGACCGTGGACGACGCCCTGAAAATCGTGGAGAAGCTGGAGCACCGGGCCGGCAAGGACGCCGAGGGCGAAACCGGCGACGGCGTGGGCATCCTGCTCCAGATCTCCCACAAATTCTTTCAAAAGGCGGTCAAGGAGTGCGGCTTTACCGTCGGGGAAGAGCGGGACTACGGCGTGGGTATGTTCTTCTTCCCCCAGGACGTGCTCAAGCGCAACCAGGCCCGGAAGATGTTCGAGATCATCGTGGAGAAGGAGGGCATGGAGTTTTTGGGCTGGCGGACGGTGCCGGTGGACCCGGACATCCTGGGGGCCAAGGCCCTGGCCAAAATGCCCTGCATCCAGCAGGCCTTTGTGAAGCGCCCGGAGGGGGTGGCCCGGGGCCTGGACTTCGACCGGAAGCTCTATGTGGCCCGGCGGGTCTTTGAGCAGTCGGCGGACACCACCTATGTCTGCTCCCTGTCCAGCCGTACCATCGTCTACAAGGGCATGTTCCTGGTGGGCCAGCTCCGGCGGTTCTACCGGGACCTCCAGGACCGGGACTACCAGTCGGCCATCGCCATTGTCCACTCCCGGTTCTCCACCAATACCAACCCCTCCTGGGAGCGGGCCCACCCCAACCGCCTGCTGGCCCACAACGGGGAGATCAACACCATCCGGGGCAACGCCGACCGGATGCTGGCCCGGGAGGAGACCATGTCCGCCCCGGGCCTGGACGCCGAGCTGGACAAGGTCTACCCGGTGATCAACGGGGAGGGCTCCGACTCGGCCATGCTGGACAACACCCTGGAGTTTTTGATGATGTCCGGCATGGAGCTGCCCCTGGCGGTGATGATTACCATTCCCGAGCCCTGGCAGGGGGACAAGGCCCTCTCCCGGGCCCGGCACGACCTCTACCAGTACTACGCCATCCTCATGGAGCCCTGGGACGGCCCGGCCTCTATCCTCTTCTCGGACGGCGACGTGGTGGGGGCGGTGCTGGACCGCAACGGCCTGCGCCCCTCCCGGTACTATGTGACGTCGGACGGCCGCCTCATCCTCTCCTCTGAGGTAGGGGTGCTGGACATCCCGCCGGAGCAGGTGGTGGAGAAGTCCCGGCTCCAGCCCGGCCGGATGCTGCTGGTGGACACCCGCCAGGGCCGGGTCATCGGGGACAGCGAGCTCAAGGGTGCCTACGCCGCCCGGCAGCCCTACGGCGAGTGGCTGGACCGGAACCTGGTCAACCTCTCCGGTCTGCCCATTCCCAACCACCGGGTGGAGACCCGGAGCCGGGAGGAGCTGGCCCGGCTGCAAAAGGCATTCGGCTACACCTACGAGGACGTCCGCAGCACCATCCTCCCCATGGCTCGCACTGGGGCGGAGCCCACCGCCGCCATGGGCATCGACATCCCCCTGGCGGTGCTGGACGACCAGGGACAACCCCTCTTCAACTACTTCAAGCAGCTCTTCGCTCAGGTTACCAACCCGCCCATAGACGCCATCCGGGAGGAGGTAGTCACCGACACCACCGTCTATCTCGGAGACGACGGCAACCTCCTGGAGGAGAAGGCGGAGAACTGCCGGGTCCTCCAGGTCCACAACCCCATCCTCACCTCCACGGATCTGATGAAGATCCGCCACATGAAGAAGCCGGGCTTCCACGTGGAGACGGTATCCATTCTCTATTATAAAAACACCCCCCTGGACCGTGCCCTGGAGCGGCTCTTTGTGGCGGTGGACCGGGCCTACCGCAACGGGGCCAACGTGGTCATCCTCTCCGACCGGGGGGTGGATGAAAACCATGTGGCTATCCCATCCCTGCTGGCGGTCTCCGCCATCGAGCACTACCTGGTCCGCACCAAAAAGCGCACGGCGGTTTCCATCGTCCTGGAGTCGGCTGAGCCCCGGGACGTCCACCACTTCGCCACCCTCCTGGGCTACGGCGCCCGGGCCATCAACCCCTACCTGGCCCAGGAGACCATCGTTTCCCTCATCGAGGACGGCCAGCTGGACAAGGACTTCCACGCCGCCGTGGACGACTATAACGCCGCCATTCTCCACGGCATTGTGAAGATCGCCTCCAAAATGGGCATCTCTACCCTCCAGTCCTACCAGTCCGCCCAGATTTTTGAGGCGGTGGGCATCTCCAAAGAGGTCATTGACAAGTATTTCACCAACACGGTCTCCCGGGTGGGGGGCATCGGCCTCAGGGAGATCGGGGATCTGGTAGACCGCAACCACACCCGGGCCTTCGATCCTCTGGGCCTGGGGGTCAGCCTGGAGCTGGACTCCCTGGGGGCCCACAAGGCCCGGGCCGGCCGGGAGGACCACCTCTACAATCCCCAGACCATCCACCTGCTCCAGGAGTCCACCCGCCGGGGGGATTACGGCCTTTTCCAGCAGTATACCGCCCTGGTGGATGACGAGACGCGGCCCCACACCCTCCGGGGCCTGCTGGAGATGAAGTACGCCGACACCCCCATCCCCTTGGAGGAGGTGGAGCCGGTGGAGTCCATCGTCAAGCGCTTCAAGACCGGGGCCATGAGCTACGGCTCCATCTCCCAGGAGGCTCACGAGTGCATGGCCCAGGCCATGAACCTGCTGGGGGGCAAGTCCAACTCCGGCGAGGGGGGGGAGCGGCCTGAGCGCCTGGGCACCGACAAGAACTCGGCCATCAAACAGGTGGCCTCCGGCCGCTTCGGGGTCACCAGCGAGTACCTGGTCTCGGCCCAGGAGCTCCAGATCAAGCTGGCTCAGGGGGCCAAGCCCGGGGAGGGCGGCCATCTGCCGGGCAAGAAGGTCTACCCCTGGATCGCCAAGTGCCGCCACTCCACCCCCGGCGTCTCCCTCATTTCTCCGCCGCCCCACCACGACATCTACTCCATTGAGGACCTGGCCCAGCTCATCTATGACCTGAAAAACGCCAACCGCCAGGCCCGTATCTCGGTGAAGCTGGTCAGCGAGGCGGGGGTGGGCACCATCGCCGCCGGCGTGGCCAAGGCCGGGGCCCAGGTGGTGCTGATCTCCGGCCACGACGGCGGAACCGGCGCCGCCCCCCGGACCTCCATCCACAACGCCGGCCTGCCCTGGGAGCTGGGGCTGGCCGAGACCCACCAGACCCTGCTCTCCAACGGCCTGCGCTCCCGGGTGGTGGTGGAGACCGATGGTAAGCTCATGTCCGGCCGGGACGTGGCCATCGCCTGTATGCTGGGGGCCGAGGAGTTTGGCTTTGCCACCGCCCCCCTGGTGACCATGGGCTGCGTCATGATGCGGGTGTGCAACCTGGACACCTGCCCCGTGGGAGTGGCCACCCAGAACCCCGAGCTGCGCCGGCGCTTCCAGGGCAAGCCGGAGTATGTGGTGAACTTCATGCGCTTCATCGCCCAGGAGCTCCGGGAGCACATGGCCCGTCTGGGAGTCCGCAGCATCGACGAGCTGGTGGGCCGCACCGACCTGCTGGGGGTCCGGGAGCATCCCACCGGCGGCTACGCCGGGACCCTGGACCTCTCCGCCCTGCTGGAGAACCCCTGGCTGAGCACCGGGGCCAAGCAGCACTATGACCCCGCCGACATCTACGACTTCAAGCTGGAGGAGACTGTAGACCTGAAGGTCCTGGAGCGCAAGCTCTCCAAGGCCCTGGAGAAGGGGGAGAAGGCCAGCGTCTCCCTGGACGTCTCCTCCACCGACCGGACCCTGGGGACCATCCTGGGCTCCGACATCACCCGGCTCCACGGCGGAGACCTCCCCGACGACACCCTGACGGTAAAGTGCACCGGCGGCGGGGGACAGTCCTTCGGGGCCTTCCTGCCCAAGGGCCTGACCCTGGAGCTGGAGGGGGACTCCAACGACTACTTCGGCAAGGGGCTCTCCGGGGGCAGGCTCATCGTCTATCCCCCCAAGGGGAGCACCTTCCCGGCGGACAAGAACATCATCATCGGCAATGTGGCCCTCTACGGGGCCACCTCCGGCCGGGCCTTCGTCTGCGGCGTGGCCGGGGAGCGCTTCTGTGTACGGAACTCCGGCGCGGTGGCGGTGGCCGAGGGCGTGGGGGACCACGGCTGTGAGTATATGACCGGCGGCCGGGTGGTCATCCTGGGCCCCACCGGGAAGAATTTCGCCGCCGGCATGTCCGGCGGGGTGGCCTACGTCCTGGACGAGGGCCAGGACCTCTACCTGCGCCTAAACAAAGCGCTGGTCTCCCTGGACCCGGTAACAGAGCGCCAGGATGCTCAGGAGCTGGAGGCCATGATCCGGGAGCATGTGGCCGCCACCGGCTCGGCCAAGGGGGCGGCCATCCTGGAGGACTTTGACCGCTATCTGCCCCTCTTCAAGAAAATCCTGCCGCTGGACTTTGACCGGATGCTCCGCACCATCGCCCAGCTGGAGGGCCGGGGCATGGAGCGGGAGCAGGCCGAGGTGGAGGCATTCTATCTCAACACCAGAGGAGGGGAGCAGTAATGGGAAAGCCCACCGGATTTTTGGAATACCAGCGCCAGGGGAACCCCTCCCAGGGGCCCCGGGAGCGCATCCAGCACTTTGACGAGTTCCACCCCAGGCTGGGCCGGGAGGAGCGCCGCCGCCAGGGCGCCCGGTGCATGGAGTGCGGCGTGCCCTTCTGCCAGTCCGGGGCGGTGCTCAATGGCATGGTCTCCGGCTGTCCCCTCCACAACCTGATCCCGGAGTGGAACGATCTCATTTACACCGGCAGCTTCGCCCAGGCCCTCCAGCGGCTGCTGAAGACCAACAGCTTCCCGGAGTTCACCGGCCGGGTGTGTCCCGCTCTGTGCGAGGCCGCCTGTACCTGCGGCCTCCACGGGGACCCGGTAACCATCAAGGAAAACGAGCTGGGCATCATCGAGGACGCCTGGGAAAAGGGGCTGCTCCAGCCCCATCCCCCGGAGGTCCGCACCGGGAAGCGGGTGGCGGTGGTGGGCTCCGGCCCCTCCGGCCTGGCCTGTGCCGCCCAGCTCAACAGCCGGGGCCACAGCGTCACCGTCTTCGAGCGGGCCGACCGGCCCGGCGGCCTGCTGATGTACGGCATCCCCAATATGAAGCTGGAGAAGTCCATCGTCCAGCGTCGGACGGAACTTATGGCCGCCGAGGGGGTGGCATTCCGTCTGGGGGTGGACGTGGGCCGGGACCTCTCCGCCAAGGAGCTGCTGGAGGGCTATGACGCCGTGGTCCTCTGCTGCGGGGCGGCCCAGCCCCGGGATTTGTCCGTCCCCGGCAGAGATGGCAAGGATATCTACTTTGCAGTGGATTTCCTCAGGGCCACCACCAAGAGCCTTTTGGACTCCGGCCTGAAGGACGGCCAATATGTCTCGGCCAAGGGGAAGCATGTGGTCATCGTGGGAGGCGGCGACACCGGCAACGACTGTGTGGGCACCGCCATCCGCCACGGCTGCAAGAGCGTGGTGCAGCTGGAGATGATGCCCAAGGCCCCGGACGGCCGGGGGGAGAACAACCCCTGGCCCGAGTGGCCCAGGGTCTGTAAGACCGACTACGGCCAAGAGGAGGCCATCGCCGTCTTCGGCCAGGACCCCCGCCTCTATCAGACCACGGTGACCGAGGTCCTCCGAAACGAGGCCGGGGACCTGACCGGGGTGAAGACTGTGAAGCTGGACGTCAATTTGAAGCCGGTGGAGGGCACTGAGGAGGTGCTCCCCTGTGAGCTTCTGCTCATCGCCGCGGGCTTCCTGGGGCCCCAGGAGTACGTCCCCGCCGCCTTTGGGGTGGAGCGCACCCCCCGGACCTGTGTTCAGACCCAGCCGGGGTGGTACGCCTCCAGCGTACCCAAGGTTTTTACCGCCGGCGATATGCACCGGGGCCAGTCCCTGGTGGTGTGGGCCATCCAGGAGGGCCGGGCCGCCGCCCGGGAAGTAGACGAGTTCCTCATGGGCTACACCAATCTGGAGTAGCAAAACTGATGCAGGCCGGACCGCCCAGGCGGTCCGGCCTGCATCAGTTTTTAGAACGGGGCAAAACGTCCGGAGACACACCGGGAGAGCGCATGAAGGGGGAAAGGCTGCCAAGCATGGTCTGCGACCACGGGAGAAGCCCGGATGGGGCAAATGTTTACAATTTATAGTTGCCTTCTTGGCCAAAGTGCCTTATGATGATACATGGTGATTTTTGTGAGGAAAGTATTGCGGGTCCTGGGGCGGCTCCTGCTGCTGGCCCTGGTCCTGGCCTTCCTGGCGGCGGCCCTGTTCTACTTTCTGCGCTGGCAGGGGTATTTCCTCCTGCCCCAGGAGGCCGCCCCCCGGCAGTGGGAGGTCTTCGGGGTGGACGTGTCGGTCTACCAGGGGGAGGTGGACTGGCCCGCCCTGGCCGCCCAGGGGGTGGACTTCGCCTTTATCAAGGCCACGGAGGGCAGCTCACTTCAGGATGTCCGCTTTGCCGCAAACTGGGCCGACGCCCAGGCAGCGGGGGTCCGGGTGGGGGCCTACCACTTTTTCAGCTACGACAGTCCCGGGGAGACTCAGGCCGACAACTTCATCGACATGGTGCCGGTGACGCCCGGCGCCCTGCCTCCAGTGGTGGATATTGAGTTTTATGGGGACAACCTGGAAAACCCGCCGGATCAGGCGCATGTCCACAGCATTCTGGCCCCCCTCCTGGCCCGGCTGGAGGAGCACTACGGGGTGAAGCCAATCCTCTATGTGACCTACCGCTCCTACGACCTCTATCTCCGGGAGGGCTATGAAGACCATCCCCTCTGGGTCTCCAGCCCCATGGTGGCCCCCTTTGGAAAGGACTGGTCCTTCTGGCAGTATTCCCACAGCGCCGAGCTGGAGGGCTACTTCGGCGACGAGCGGCACATTGACCTCAACGTCTTTCGGGGGAGCGAGGAGGAGTTCCGGCGCTTCGGTCTGGCGTAGGGTCTTTTTTCCGTGCCGGTCTTCTAATCTCCCGACTTTTCTGCTATAATGAAGGTTGATACAGCGGCGCCGCCCGGCGGTGGGACTTCCACCGTCGGGTCCGGCGTGACTATGATGTCTTTTGGAGGCACACTATGGACCGATACGCGACCCTGTTCCGGGACCTGACCCGGACCTGCCCGTCCATGGAGGTACGGGTGGACGAACCCATGAGCCGGCACACAACCTTCCGCATCGGTGGACCCGTCCGGGTCATGGCCCTGCCCAGAACCGAAGAGGAGGCGGTCAAGGCGGTACAGGTGGCCCTGCGCCATGAGGTGCAGCCCTTTTACCTGGGCAACGGCAGCAATCTGCTGGTCTCCGACCGGGGGTACGAGGGCTTTATTCTCAAGCTGGTGGACGGTCTGGGGACCCTGGAGGTCCACGGGACCACCCTCACCGCCGGCAGCGGGGTGCTCCTCTCCCGGCTGTCCAGCTTTGCCATGGACAAGGGCCTCGCCGGCCTGGAGTTTGCCCACGGTATTCCCGGCTCGGTGGGGGGCGCGGTGACCATGAACGCCGGGGCCTACGACAGCGACATGAGCGCCCTGGTCCGGGAGGTGCGCTGTCTGACGGCGGAGGGGGAGACGCAGGTACTTCCGTCCCAGGCGCTGGACTTTTCCTACCGCCACAGCGCTTTCGCCGGCGGCGGGCGGCTGATTTTAGGGGCCACCCTGGAGCTCCGCCCCGGAAATGAGGGGGACATCCGGGCCCTGATGGATGACCTGGGCAGCCGCCGCCGGCATAAGCAGCCCCTGGATCTCCCCAGCGCGGGCAGCATTTTCAAGCGGCCCAAGGGCTATTACGCCGCCGCCCTCATTGACGAGTGCGGGCTGAAGGGGACCACCGTGGGCGGGGCCCAGGTCTCCAAAAAACACGCGGGCTTCATCGTCAACATGGACAAAGCCACCTGCGCCGACGTGCTCCAGCTGGCCGAATTGGTCCGGGAGACCGTCCTCCGGGAGACCGGCGTGGCGATGGAGCTGGAGGTCCGTACCCTGGGCCCCGTCTGAAGTCGGTCTGCGGCCCCGGCCACCGGGCGGGGAGAGACACCGAGGTGAGCAGCATGAAATTTATTCTGATCTCCGGCCTGTCCGGGGCGGGAAAGAGCAAAACGGCCTCCTTCCTGGAGGACATGGGCTACTATGTGGTGGACAACATGCCCGCGGCCCTGATCCCCAAATTTGCCGAGCTGTGCATGGCGGGCCAGGGGCGCTATGACCGGGTGGCGCTGGTCACCGACATCCGGGGCGGCCAGACCTTCGACGGCCTCTTCGCCTCCCTGGACCAGCTCCACGAGATGGGGTGCGATTACCAGATTCTTTTTGTGGAGGCCAGCCTGGAGACCATCATCATGCGGTATAAGGAGACCCGCCGGTCCCACCCCCTGGCCAAGGCGGGGCGGTCCCTGGCCGAGGCGGTGCAGCTGGAGCGCTCCGCCCTGGAGCCGGTGCGCCAGCGGGCGGAGTACATCGTGGACACCACGGCCCTGTCCACCGCCAAGCTCCGGGGGGAGATGCTCCGCCTCTTTGGGGAGGGGGAGCACGCCCCGGATATGAGCGTATCGGTGATCTCCTTCGGCTTCAAGTACGGCATCCCCCTGGAGGCCGACCTGGTCTTTGACGTGCGGTGCCTGCCCAACCCCTACTATATTGCCGAGCTCCGGCACCAGACCGGCCTGGACGCCGGGGTGCGGGACTTTGTCTTCGGTTACCAGCAGACCAGGGACCTGATGCGGCATCTGGAGAGCCTGCTGGGCTTCCTCCTGCCCCTCTATGTGGAGGAGGGCAAGACGGCTCTGGTCATCGCCGTAGGCTGTACCGGCGGTCACCACCGCTCTGTGGCCATTACCCGGGCCCTGGCGGACTTTGTCCGGCAGAAGGGCTACAGCGCCTCGGAGAACCACCGGGACATGACGAGGGATGGATGATGGCACAACCATATAGCCGCACAGACCCGCGCTGGGAGCACGGCCCCCGGATTGCCGCCATTGGCGGCGGCACGGGGCTTTCCACCATGCTCCGGGGGCTCAAGGAGTATACCCGCAACCTCACCGCCATTGTCACTGTGGCCGACGACGGCGGCGGCTCCGGGATGCTCCGGCAGGACCTGGGAATGCCTCCGCCGGGGGACATCCGGAACTGCATGGAGGCCCTGGCCAACGTGGAGCCGGTCATGGCCCAGCTGCTGACCTACCGATTTCCCGGCGGGTCCGGGAGCCTCACCGGGCAGTCCTTCGGCAACCTGCTTCTGGCCGCCCTCAACGGCATCTCCAGATCTTTTGACCAGGCGGTGACCCGGATGAGCCAGGTTCTGGCCATCACCGGCCGGGTCCTGCCGGTGACCAATGAGAACGTCCAGATGGAGGCCACCTTTGAAAACGGCGCCAGCGTGGTGGGGGAGTCCAAGATCTGCGCCTTCAAAAAGGCTCAGGACTGCCGCATCACCCAGGTGCGCCTGCTGCCGGAGCGGCCCCCGGCCCTCCCGGAGACCCTCCGGGCCATCCGGGAGGCCGACCTGATCCTCCTGGGACCGGGGAGCCTCTACACCAGCGTCATCCCCAATCTGCTGGTGGATGGGGTGGGGGAGGCCATCCGGACCTCCGACGCCCTGAAAATCTATGTCTGCAACATCATGACCCAGGACGGGGAGACCGAGGGCTACACCGCCGCCGACCATGTGGCGGCCCTGCTCTCCCACGGAGGCGGGCCGGGGCTGGTGGACCTGTGCCTGGCCAACTCTGCCCCAGTGCGCCCCGGACTGGTGGAGCGCTACAGGGAGGAGGGCGCCGCCCCCATTCTGGTGGACCGGGCCCGGGTTGAGGCCCTGGGGGTGGAGCTGGCGGAGCGCCCTCTGGCCTCGGAGACCTCCGACCTGGCCCGTCACTCCACCGAGCGCCTGGCCGCCGCCGTCATGGACCTCCTGTCGGAGCGCTCCATCCGCGTTGCCCACGAGCTGGGGGCGGAGGAGACCGCCTTCCTGCTGGAGGAGTAGCGCATCCCTGTCAGAGACAGTAGAGGAGGGGCCCCATGTCCTTTTCCAACGAGGTAAAGACCGAGCTGTGCCGCTGGGCGCTCTCCCCCAAGTCCTGCGCCCGGGCGGAGGCCTACGGAGTGCTCCTGTTCTGCCACTCCTTCACTGACAATGAGGTCAAGATCGTCACCGGCTGTCCGGCCTTTGCCCAACGGCTGCCGGAGCTCTTCAAGCGGGCCTTTCGGGTGACCTTTGACCGAAAGCCGGAGGGGGCCGCCCAGGGGAAGGAGACCTTCCTCATCACCGAGGAGGGCAAGCGCGCCGCCATCGGGGAGACCCTGGGCTACGATCCGGGGGCCACCCTGGCCCACCACATCAACCTGGCCCTGCTGGAGGAGGACGCCTGCCGGACCGCCTTCCTCCGGGGGGCCTTTCTGGCCGGCGGATCGGTGAGCGACCCGGCCAAGAGCTATCATCTGGAGCTGTGCACCTCCCACTACAGCGTCAGCCGGGAGCTCCCCGCCCTGCTGCGGGAGGTGGGCTTTGAGCCCAAGCAGACCACCCGGAAATCTAACTATGTGACCTATATGAAGTCCAGCGAGACCATCGCCGACTTTCTCACCGCCCTTGGCGCCCCTCTGGCCTCCATGGAGCTGATGAACGCCAAGCTGGAAAAGCACCTGCGGGGGAGCGTCAACCGCCGGGTGAACTGCGACTCGGCCAACCTGGACAAGGCGGTAGACGCCGCCCTGGAGCAGGTGGAGGCCATTCAGCGGTATGCCCGGACCCGGGGGCTGGACTCCCTGCCGGACAAGCTCCGGGAGACGGCGGAGCTCCGGCTGGCCCATCCCGAGCTCACTCTGTCCCAGCTCTCCGTCCTCTTCCAGCCTCCCATCACCAAGTCGGCCCTGAACCACCGGCTGAGAAAGCTCCTGGATCTGGCGGGGGAGGGCTGACGCCGCAAAGCGCCCGGCAGTTTTCTGTGTATTGAGAAAGAGAGGTCCCAACATGTCCTTTGTCCATCTCCACGTCCATACCGAATACTCCCTTCTGGACGGCTGCTGCCGGATTCCCGGACTGGTCAAGCAGGTCAAGGAGCTGGGGCAGACCGCCGTGGCCATCACCGACCACGGGGTCATGTACGGGGCGGTGGATTTCTACAAGGCCTGTAAGGCGGAGGGCATCAAGCCCATTCTCGGCTGTGAGGTCTATGTGGCCCCCCGGACCCGGTTCCAGAAGGAGCACGAGTTCGACGCCTCCGCCCGGCACCTCATTCTCCTCTGCCGGAACGAGGAGGGCTACCGCAACCTCTGCCATATGGTATCCAAGAGCTTCACCGAGGGCTTCTACATCAAGCCCCGGGTCGATCAGGAACTGCTGCGGGCGCACAGCGGCGGCCTCATCGCCCTGTCAGCCTGCCTGGCGGGGGCGATTCCCCGGCTGCTCCGAAACGGCCAGTACGAGGAGGCCAAGCAGGAGGCCCTGGCCATGCGGGAGCTCTTCGGGGAGGACGGATACTACCTGGAGCTCCAGGACCACAGCCTGCCGGAGGATCCCCAGATTCTCCAGGGTCTCCTGCGCCTCCACGAGGACACCGGCATCCCCCTGGTGTGTACCAACGACGCCCACTACCTCACCCGGGAGGACGCCCGCACCCAGGATGTCCTCATGTGCATCCAGATGGGGAAGACGGTGGATGACCCGGGGCGGATGAAGTTCGAGACCGAGGAGTTCTACGTCAAATCCGAGGAGGAGATGGCGGCTCTCTTCGCCCGGTACCCCGGCGCCCTGGAGAACACCCAGAAGATCGCCGACCTGTGCGAGGTGGAGTTCCAGTTCGGCACCTACCACCTGCCGGAGTTCAAGCTTCCGGAGGGCTGGACCGACGGGGACGCCTACTTTGAAAAGCTCTGTCTGGAGGGCTTCCGCCGCCGCTACCCGGACGAGCCGCCGGCGTACCGGCAGCAGCTTGCCTATGAGATGGACATGATCCGCCGGATGGGCTTTGTGGACTATTTCCTCATTGTCTCCGACTTCATCGGCTACGCCAAGGGCTGCGGCATCCCCGTGGGTCCCGGCCGGGGCTCCGCCGCCGGAAGCATGGTCTCCTACTGCCTGGACATCACCGACGTGGACCCCACCAAGTACGGCCTCTACTTCGAGCGGTTCCTCAACCCTGAGCGGGTCACCATGCCGGACATCGACATCGACTTCTGCATCCGCCGCCGGCAGGAGGTCATCGACTACGTCTGCCGGAAATACGGCGCGGACCATGTGGCCCAGATTGTCACCTTCGGCACCATGGCGGCCCGGGGGGCCATTCGGGATGTGGGCCGGGCCCTGAACGTCCCCTACGCCGAGGTGGACCAGATCGCCAAGCTGGTGCCCATGGGCGCCAACGGCCAGCACATCACCCTGGAAGAGGCCCTGAAGCTCTCCAAGCCCCTGCGGGAGCGCTACGAGTGGGAGGAGGAGATCCGAAAGCTCATCGACACCGCCCGGAGCATTGAGGGAATGCCCCGCCACGCCTCCACCCACGCCGCCGGGGTGGTCATCACCCGGCTGCCGGTGGACGACTACGTTCCCCTGGCGAAAAACGACGAGTCGGTGGTCACCCAGTACACCATGACCACCCTAGAGGAGCTGGGCCTGCTGAAGATGGACTTCCTGGGCCTGCGGAACCTGACGGTGCTGGACGATGCGGTGAAGCTGGTGCGGCGGCAGGAGCCGGACATTCGGCTCAGCGATATCCCGGACGATGACCCGGAGGTCTTTCAGATGCTCTCGGAGGGCAGGACCTCCGGCGTGTTCCAGATGGAGTCCCCGGGCATGACCGGGGTATGCGTGGGGCTCAAACCCCACAACATCGAGGACATCACCGCCATCATCGCCCTCTACCGCCCCGGCCCCATGGACTCCATCCCCCGGTTCATCGCCTGCAAGCACGACCCCGGCCTCATCCGCTACAAGCACCCCGCCCTGGAGCCCATTCTCTCGGTGACCTACGGCTGCATTGTCTACCAGGAGCAGGTTATCGAAATCTTCCGCAAGCTGGGGGGCTATTCCCTGGGACAGGCCGACATGGTGCGCCGGGCTATCTCCAAGAAGAAAAAGGCTCAGATCGAAAAGGAGCGGCAGGCCTTTATCTGCGGCGACCCGGAGCGGAACATCCCCGGCTGTGTGGCCAACGGCATCCCGGAGCAGACCGGCCAGGACATCTACGACGAGATTTACGACTTTGCCAACTACGCCTTCAACAAGGCCCACGCCGTCAGCTACGCCATCGTCTGCTATCAGACAGCCTGGTTCAAATACCACCACCTCCGGGCGTACATGGCCGCCCTGCTGACCTCGGTGCTGGACTCCCAGGCCAAGGTGGCCGAGTATATCGGGGAGTGCCGGGACAACGGCATCCGGCTCCTGCCCCCCGACGTCAACGCGTCCGGGGCCGACTTCACCGTCTCCGGCGAGGACATCCGCTTCGGCCTGGTGGCGGTGAAGGGGGTGGGCCGGGGGGTCATTCAGAGTCTCCTGGCCGAGCGGGAGGCCCACGGGCCCTTTCTCTCCTTCCAGGATTTCTGCCAGCGGATGTCCGGGGCCGACCTCAACCGGCGGGTGGTGGAGAGCCTCATCAAGTGCGGGGCCTTCGACAGCCTGGGCGGCAGGCGCTCTCAGCTCCTGGAGGTGTACGGCCAGGTGCTGGACGCGGCGGCCCAGCAGCGCCGGAAGAACCTGGAGGGCCAGTTCGACCTCTTCGGCGGCGGGGAAGGGGAGGAGTCCTTCGGCCAGGTGGAGGTGGCCCTGCCGGATATTCCAGAGTTTGACCGCCACAAGCTCATGGCCATGGAGAAGGAGACCACAGGGCTCTACCTCAGCGGCCACCCCATGGACGAGTACCGGGAGGCAGCCCGGCGGGCCAGGGCCGTCCCCATGGGGTCCATTCTGGCCGATTTCGCCAAGGAGAGCGGACCCGAGACCTACCGGGACGAACAGCGGCTGACCCTGGCGGGCATCGTGGCCGCCTATAAGACGAAGACCACCAAGAACAACGCCCTGATGGCCTATGTCACCCTGGAGGATGACACCGGGGCCCTGGAGCTGCTGGTCTTCGCCAGGACCCTGGAGCGCTGCGGCAGCTACCTCAGAGAGGGGGCCGCCGTCTGCGCCGAGGGCCGGCTGTCGGTGCGGGACGAAAAATCCCCCCAGCTTCTGGCCGACGCCATCCGCCCCCTGGGGGACCCCGCCACCGCCGGGGAGGAAAAAGGGGTGAAAGGAGATCGGCTTTATATTAAGCTCTCCACATCCCAGAGCCCTGTGTTTGAAAAGATTCGCCGGGTCTTTCTCATGTTCCCCGGGGAGCAGCAGGCAGACCTCTACTTTGCCGATACCAAGAAGCGGCTGAGGACCTCCTGCCTCATCCATCCCGCCCTCCAGCAGGAGCTTGCGGAGCTCCTGGGGGCGGAGAATGTGGTGGTAAAGTGATATCGCTTGGCACAACGAGGAAGATATGAAAAAACTGGTTTCCCTGCTGTTTCATCGGGTGGTGCTGGTGGCCCTGTTTTTGCTCATCCAGATCGCCATTCTGGTGGTCATCCTCCTGAATTTCAACAACCTGTTTCTGCCCTTCTACGGCATCTGTTTTGCCCTGAGCCTCTTCGCCGTGTTTTGGATCACCGGGCGCAGCGGCGAGCCGGCTTATAAGATCGCCTGGATTGTCCCCATCCTGGTCTTTCCCATCTTCGGCGGGCTCTTCTATCTGCTCTTTGGCGGAAACAAGCTCAGCCGCCGGACCCGCCGTAAGATGGAGGGAATGAACCGGAGGATGGAGGAGGTGCTTGGCCCAGACTGTAAGGCGGAAAGCCTTGCCTGCGTGGGGGAGGACGCCGTCCACCAGGCCCGGTATCTGGAGCGTATGGCCCACTGCCCGGTCTATGGCGGCACGTCCACGGAGTACTACCCGGTGGGGGAGCTCTGCTTTGCCCGGATGGTGGAGGAGCTGAAGAAGGCGGAGCGCTATATCTTCGTGGAGTATTTCATCATCGAAGAGGGGGTGATGTGGGACACCATTCTGGACATTCTGAAGGAGAAGGCGCAGGACGGACTGGACGTCCGGGTCATCTACGACGACATTGGCTCCATGTTCACCCTGCCCCGGGACTACGCCCGGGAGCTGGAGAAGCACACCGGCATCCGCTGCTGCGTCTTCAACTCCTTCGTGCCCATCCTCTCCCTGCGGCTCAACAACCGGGACCACCGAAAATTCCTCATCATCGACGGCAAGGTGGCCTTCACCGGGGGCATCAACCTGGCCGACGAGTATATCAACCGGAAGGTCCGCTTCGGCCACTGGAAGGACAGCGCCATTCAGGTCCGGGGGGAGGCGGCCTGGAGCATGGCCGTCATGTTCCTCACCCTCTGGGACTACACCCGGGAGGAGGCCACGGATTTTGACGTCTTTCGCCCCCAGGGCGTCTTTCGGGAGGCGGAGGGCGGCTTTGTCCAGCCCTACACCGATAACCCCCTGGATGAGGAGGCGGTGGGCCAGACGGTCTATCTGAACCTCATCAGCAAGGCCCGCCGCTATGTCTATATCACCACCCCCTACCTCATTGTGGATGACAGCATGAACACCGCTCTGTGCATCGCGGCCAAATCCGGGGTGGATGTGCGGATTATGACCCCCCACATCCCGGATAAAAAGGTGGTCTTTGAGCTGACCCGGGCCCACTACCGGCCGCTGCTGGCGGCGGGTGTGAAGATTTACGAGTACACGCCGGGCTTTGTCCACGCCAAGAATTTCGCGGTGGACGACCGGTATGGGACCGTGGGCACCATCAATCTGGACTACCGCAGCCTGTTCCTCCACTTTGAGGACGGCGTCTGGCTGTGCGATGACCCGGCAATCCTGGAGATCAAGGCGGATTTTCTCTCCACCCTGAAGCAGTGCCATCAGGTGACCCTGGCCGAGTGTGAAGCCCTGCCCTGGTGGCGGCGGGCCCTCCGGGCGGTGCTGCGGATTTTTGCCCCGCTGATGTGAGACACGGCGGGGCTGGCCGGCGCCGCCGGTCAGAGGGCTGGAGCGGGATAAATCAGAAAAAGAGAAACCAGAAGTCCGGCGGCATGTGCGTACACACACCGCCGGACTTCCGGTTGTTCTGCCGGTCAGAAGGGGGACGATAAACCGGCGATCCCATAAGGGGGCGCTAGGGCTTGTTTGAAAATTGGCGATATGTCCGGCAGCGAGGGATTTTGGGCCTCTGGCAAGCAATTTTTTCGCAGGAATCCTGGCGGATTGCAAGGAAAAATTGCGCCGTCCAGGGGGCAAAAGACCCGCCGGTTGGGCATGTTGACATTTTTTAAACAAGCCCTAGTCTCTCCGCCGGCCCAGGAAGCGGAGCAGATAGAGGAAGAGGTTGATGAAGTCCAGATAGAGCTGAAGGGCGGAGAAGATGGCGGCTTTCTGGGCCATGGCAGGGTCTCCCTGGTAGAGCAGGTAATAGGACTTGATGTTCTGGGTGTCATAGGCGGTGAGGCCCAGGAAGATGGCAATGCCAATCAGGCAGTAGATGCGGTCGATGCTCTGGGAGAAGGGGAAAAACAGCGAGAACACCCCGAAGATCAGCAGGAGGATCAGCCCTCCCACCAGAATGGGGCGCAGCCGGAAGAGGTCGGTTTTGGTGAAGTAGCCGTAGAGGGCCAGTCCGGCAAAGTAGACGGCGGTGGCGGCAAAGACCAGAATGAGGCTCCCCAGATGGAACAGGTAAAAATAGAGGGAGAAGACCACGCCGGTCAGGGCAGCGTAGGCGAAGAAGAGCATCCGGGCCGCCGGGACCGACAGCCGGTGGATTCGGGAGGAGAGGATCAGCACGACTGCCAGCTCCGCCACCAGTGTGATGATGGAAAAGCCGGGGACAAAGACATAGGCATAGATGGTAATGCCCGTCAGATACCCGGCCAGGGCCACCAGGAAGGTGACCAGCAGGCCCAGGAACATCCAGAGGAAGGTCCTGGCGGTGTAGCTGCCCAGGGACTCCGTCTGGCCATACTGCTCCCGGAAGCGTTCTTCGCGGTAAAAATCAGGTTCCCGCATGGTTCAAATCACTCCTTCGAAATGGGCTTCCTTTACTATACCCGATTTCAGGGAAAAAGGAAAGGGGGCGCCCGCAATTTTGTCCGGGGAAAGGGAGACGGTCCGGCGGTTCTCGCCGAAAAGCGGAAATTCCTCAAAATAACACTTGCATTTTTCCCCGCACTCTGGTATTATATTGGTCGATGCTTTGTGATGAGCTGACACTTTAACCAGCGAGGAGGTTGAAGGAACTATGGCCAAATGCGAGTTTTGCGACAAGGGCGTTACGTTCGGTATTCAGGTGTCCCACTCTCACCGCCGCACCAACCGCCCCTGGAAGCCCAATGTGAAGCGCGTCAAGGCAATCGTGAACGGCACTCCCAAGCATGTGTACGTCTGCACCCGCTGCCTCCGTTCGGGTAAGGTCACCCGCGCTGTCTGAGTGCTTTCTGAAAGCGCCGCTCCCTCCGGGGAGCGGCGCTCAGCCTATCGGAGAAGTCCAGTTTCAGCTGGGCTTTTTCATTTATATGAGGTAAAAATTGCGGGTATTCGCATCTGGGAGTGGAATATGTTACAGCTTTGCTTATCCATGCTGAGTTTTGTCATTTTGCTGCTATACTGTAGGATGGCTTCGGCGCCTATGCCAACCATTCTCAGCAATCATTTTGGCATCCCGATAAAAAATCGTTTTCTCGCCATAGTTTTCATCAGTTCACATTTGCCGTTTCAAAAAGCAGATCTTAAAAATGATAGGAAGAAAATGGGCCTGTGGGGAATGATTGCGTATGTCGTTTTGGTCCCATTTGCAATATACATATGGATTACAGAGAAATCTTTCTGTTTTTTTGATCCGGAGGACATCAAAAATAATAAACTCGTCGCAGCTTTCCTTGTTGCGCTGCTTTGCCATATGGTTTGCCTTAGCATAGATACTCGTATCAAGGGCAGTATAGATGACATTCGAGAAGACCGGCAGATTACATTACAAAATCAAGAGACGCCTCCTTTTCCTGAAAAGTGTTCTTTATCCTTTCACACACCCAGCAAAGAGAGGAAGCTGGCACGTCTGATATTTCAATATCACCAAAAAGCGATCTATGATGAGAAAAGGCACGAATTTCATTATTTTTTCGACGGGAAAAAGCTGAGATTATGTGAGGATGGAACCTTCATTGCCATAGAGTAATCCCATAAATTATCAGCAATATCCAGCACAGGCGGACCGGTTCTTACAGTCTGAGGCAGCGACACAGAGAAAAGCCTTCTGCAAAGCTATCATCATAGTGTCTCACCATGCCGATGTTTATGCCGCTCTCATCCAGAAAAACAAGATGTTTAGATGAAAGATTTGGCGTATGCGCTTTCCACTTCTCTATATTTATATCACTTTTGAACTGCCATGTTGATGCGATTTGAGGGAGCTACTCTAAAGTTTTTGCACACAATTTCAGCTTCGAGCCGGCTTTTGCATTCATCTTGATTGGATGTTTCAGATTTTTCCATAAGAAAGGGCGGGCTTCCCTTCCGGCGCCAGATGTGGTATACTTGAGGCCAGAACTGTTTGGAAGGGAGGAGACCCCAATGGCCGCCACAGCCCTGCCGATAGAGTCCGCCACGCCGGAGGAGGCTGTCCAGATGATGGAGCAGATGGCCCAGCACCTCAGCCTTCCCACCATACTCTACAGCGTGCTCCTGTTTTTGGCCTGCCTGGTCATAATGAAGGTGGTGATCACCCTCATCGATCGGGCTATGACCCGGTTCAAGGTGGAGCCCACCGTCCACAAGTTCACCCGCTCCTGCTTGAAGGTGCTGCTGTGGCTGGTGACGTTGATGGTGGTGGCGGCCTACCTGGGTCTGCCGGTCAACTCCCTGGTGGCCATCCTGGGCATCGTGGGCGTGGCCCTGTCCCTCTCCCTCCAGGGGAGCCTGTCCAACCTGGCGGGCGGCATCACCGTTATGGTCACCCGGCCCTTTGCCGTGGGGGACTATGTAGAGGCCGGAGGGGTTTCCGGAACCGTGACGGAGATTGGACTGGTCTACACCAAACTGAAAACCGTGGATAACAAGCTCATATTCGTCCCCAACGGTGAGATTTCCACCGAGAAAATTACCAACTACAACGGTCAGGACAAGCGCCGGGTGGACCTGACCTTCACCGTGTCCTATGACGATGACCCGGAGCGGGTAAAGTCCATCATGCGGGAAGTGATTGGCGCCCACCCAAAGGCCCTCTTTACGCCGGAGCCTTTTGTCCGCACCACCGCCCTGGGGGAGAGCAGTGTGAGCTACACCCTGCGGGTGTGGTGCGCTGTGGGGGACTACTGGGACCTCTACTACGATTTGCTGGAACAGGTCCGCTCCAGCTTTGATCGGGAGGGGGTTGAGCTCACCTACAACCATCTGAACGTCCATGTGATCCCGCCCAAGGACGCCGTCAGCGGGACCTTGTAAGAAAACCGCTGTCCTCTCCAGGGCCTCATTAAGAGAACAGCGGTTTTCATTGGGGGCTCTTGGCTTTTCCTGGACCTGATCAACAGGTAGCTGGCGGAAAAGCACGCCCAGAAGGACATCCTTTCTCTCCCGCAATCTGTTAGCTGGGCATGGCCAGCCCCTGGATGAATCCTCCCAGGTCGCTGGAGAGAACCTCCCCGCCGATGACATTGTTTTTATAGATGAGGAGTCCCGCCTGGATGCCGGTCTCACCAGTGGGGTAGTTGGTGATCTCATAGGTGTAGCGCTTGACCCGCTTTCCCCGGTACTTGGTGAGGTCAAAGCCCTGGCCGGACTGGAGGGCCAGATACTGGTCATAGGTCTCGTCGAACTCCTCGGGGATGAGGAGCTCTTCCACGGACACAGGTTCCGGGGAGACCTGCCAGCCATAGCTCTCCAGATAGGCCACCCGGTCTTCATTGGTTTTGACGCCCTTGGGGCTGGCCGGGCCGGTGGAAGCGGCGTCCACATCGCCGCTCAGAAAGCCGCCCACCACCGCCGCCGCTCCGCAGAGCAGCAGCACGGCCGCAGCCCCCAAGGCCAGCTTCCCACGTCGCAGCCTGGCAGTCCAGATAAACACAGCGCAACGCTCCTTCCCTTGCTGGAACTCTTTCACAATCACTTGTATGCACCGGGCAGAAAGAATATGATAGAACAGAAAAGGGACAAGGAGGGCCGGCACATGGCAATGGAGCGGCTGGATAAGATTCTGGCGGGCACCGGGCGGTGGTCCCGGAAGGAGGTCCGGGAGCTGGCCAAGCTGGGCCGCGTAGCGGTCAACGGCCAGGTGGTCCGCCGGCCCGATGACAAGTTCGACCGAACGGCCATAGAGGTCCGGGTGGACGGGGAGCCTGTCTCCCCAGAGCCCTACTACTATCTAATGCTGCACAAGCCCGGCGGATTGCTGTCGGTGACGGAGGACCCCCGGCAGCCCACCGTGATGAGCCTGCTGCCCCCCCATCTGTGCCGGGTGGGACTCTTCCCGGTGGGGCGGCTGGACAAGGACACCGAGGGGCTCCTGCTTCTGACCAACAACGGCCCCCTGGGCCACCGGCTCCTCGCACCGGGCCGGCATGTGGACAAGGTCTACCTCGCCCAGGTGGAGGGGCGGCTGGACCAGAGCGACGCCGCCGCCTTTCGGGCGGGGATGACCCTGGAGGACGGACTCCAATGCCTCCCGGCGGAGCTGGAGGTGCTGGAGGACCCCTCTGCTGGCCTGGTGACCCTCCGGGAGGGAAAATACCACCAGGTCAAGCGGATGCTCGCCGCTCGGGGCAAGCCGGTGCGCTTCCTCAAACGGCTGTCCATGGGCCCCCTGACGCTGGACCCGGCCCTGGAGCCGGGGGAGTGGCGGCCTCTGACCGTGGAGGAGCGCTCCGCCCTGGAGGCGCTGGAGTAGGGCGCCGCGCAGGCGCAGGGAGCGCGTGTTCCATTGGAGGGTGGGGGGCAGCTGGTCAATCCATCTGATCATCTGCCTATAGCCGTTGGAAATTTTGGTCGTATTTAACAAAAACGGCAGTAGGGATCTTTTTTGGATAGAATCTCTATTTATTTTGGAAGAAAAAGGGCGAGTTTCCGAAATTTTCGAGATTCTCCTTCGGCGTTTTTCACAAAAAAAACCATTTTCCCTATTGAAAAGAGAGAAAAAAACCAGTATAATAGGAAAGTCGAATCCAGAGATATTTCAGGGCTCCGCGGTGCGGAGCAATTTTGCGCCATAGGGCGAGGAGAGAAGGGGGCAAAGCAATGTCCAGCCGGATTTTCCAGAGCGTGGTCTTGCAGATGAAGGACAGCACGGACCGCGCCATCGGCGTCATCGATTCCGAGGGAACGGTAGTAGCCTGCAACGAGCTGACCTGTATTGGCGAGAAGTGGACGGAAGCGGCAAAGGTGGTGCATGACGCTGAGACGGAGCTGGTGTCCTTTGAGGGCAACACCTTTAAGCAGCTGGCTGGCTGGAGTGCCCAGTTTGACTACGCGGCCTTTGCCTGCGGGGAGGACGAGACTGCCCGCATGGTCTGCGCCATGGCTGTGGTGGCCCTGAACGGGGCCAAGGCCTACTACGAGGAGAAACACGACAAGGCAACCTTTGTCAAGAGCATCATCTCCGACAACATCCTGCTGGGGGACATCTATGTCCGGGCCAAGGAGCTCCACTTCGTCTCCGAGGCGCCCCGGGCCGTCTTCCTCATCCGCCAGCTGGGCAGCACTGACATGGCCGCCATCGACGTGGTCCAGTCCCTGTTCCCGGATAAGCAGTCCGACTTTGTCCTTTCCATCAACGAGACGGACATCGCGCTCATCAAGCAGCTCCCGGAGGGGACGGAGAGCAAGGAGCTCTACAAGATCGCCGAGCAGGTGGAAAACGCGCTGAAGAACGAGCTGGGCCTAAAGGTAGTGGTGGGCGTGGGCACCATCGTAGGGCACATCCGGGAGCTGGCCCGGGCCTACAAGGAGGCCCAGGTGGCCATCGACGTGGGCAAGGTCTTTGATACCGAAAAGTCCATCATCAACTACGAAAACCTGGGCATTGGACGGCTCATTTACCAGCTGCCCACGACCCTGTGCGAGATGTTTCTTCAGGAGGTCTTCAAGAAAAACCCCATCGACTCCCTGGACCAGGAGACCCTGTTCACCATCAACAAGTTCTTTGAGAACAATCTGAACGTCTCTGAAACCGCCCGAAAACTTTTCGTCCATCGAAATACCCTGGTCTACCGCCTGGAGAAGATCAAGAAGCTCACAGGCCTGGACCTGCGGGAGTTCGACGACGCCATCACCTTCAAGGTGGCCCTGATGGTCAAGAAATACTTAGTCTCCCGGGGCATTGAGTCCTGAGAGGTGTCCGGCTTTTGGAAAGCGCGGCGGGGGGCTGCCTCCCCGCCGCCGCCTTATGCCGCCTTATCATGGTTTCATGAGGGACCTGCTTATGATACGACTGATTGAAGTAAAAAAGACATACGACAACGGCACCCGGGCCCTCAAGGGAATTTCCCTGCGCATTGAGGATGGGGAGTTTGTCTTCCTGGTGGGCCCCTCCGGCTCTGGAAAGTCCACCATTTTGAAGCTCATTACCGGAGAGGTGCTGTGCAGCGAGGGCCGGCTGATGGTCAACGGCTACAACCTCAACAACATCCGTCCCCGGCAGATTCCCTACCTCCGCCGCACCCTTGGGGTGATCTTTCAGGACTTCCGCCTCATTGAGAAGAAGACAGTGGTGGAGAATCTGACCTTCGTTATGCGCCTGGTGGGGGCCTCTCCCCGGGAAATCCGCAAGCGGGTGGCCTATGTCCTCCAGCTGGTGGGCCTGGACCACAAGGGGGACCGGCTCCCCTCTGAGCTCTCCGGCGGAGAGCAGCAGCGGGTGGCCATCGCCCGGGCCCTGGTGAACAACCCCCAGGTCATTGTGGCCGACGAGCCCACCGGCAATCTGGACCCCCAGCGCTCCCTGGAGATCATGATGCTGTTGGAGAAGATCAACGAGCTGGGCACCACCGTGCTGGTGGTGACACACGAAAAGGAGCTGGTCAACCGCTTTGCCAAGCGGGTGGTAGCCATTGAGAGCGGCAGGATCATCAGCGACGGGACAGGTGGGTATTATAACAATGAGTCAGTATAATATGGGTTATCACCTGAAAGAGGGCTTCCACAGCATCTTCACCCACGGGCTTATGTCTTTTGCCGCCGTGTGTATGATTGTGGCGTGCCTGATTATCATGGGCTCCTTCTCCCTGGTGGCGGTCAGCCTGGACAACACCCTGGGGGACCTGGAGGCCCAAAATGAGTTCACCGCCTATGTGGAGGAGGGCATGGACGAGGCCGGCGCCCGGGCCCTGGAGAGTCAGATCCTCCAGATTCCCAACGTGGCCTCTGCCACCTTCGTCAATGGACAGCAGGCCCTGGAGGACTACCGGGAGCGGTATGTGGACAGCGAGAACGCCGTCCTCTTCGAGGACCTGCCGGAGGACCTGCTCCAGCATCGCTTCCGAATTCGCGTGGTGGACATTGAGCAGCTGGCCCAAACCGTGGAGGCGGTGGAGGCGGTGGACGGCATCTCGGACACCCAGGCGGCCCTGGACGTGGCCCGCGGCTTTGTCACCGTCCGAAATGTGGCGGGGGCTGTGGCCTGGATTCTCATTTTGCTGCTGCTCATCATCTCTCTCTTCATCATTGCCAACACCATCAAGCTGGCCACCTTCCACCGCCGGGAGGAGATCGCCATCATGAAGATGTGCGGCGCCACCAACTGGTTTGTCCGCTGGCCCTTTATCTTTGAGGGCATGATCCTGGGCTTTCTGGGGGCCGTGGTGGCCTTCTTCCTCCAGTGGGGCATCTACAGCCTGATGGTCACCGCGATCACAGAGTATGGCGGGCTCCAGCTCATCGCCATTGTGCCCTTCCAGACACTGGCCCCCCAGGTGGCGGTCATCTTTGTGGCCGCCGGGCTCCTCATCGGCGCCGGAGGCAGTCTGCTGGCCATCCGAAAGTTTCTTCAGGTCTGACCCAACAGGTCCCGGAAAAGGAGGAATTGTGTGTCCCATCCAAAGCAAACCCAAAAGTCCGCCCGGCCCAAGCGGAATCCCCGCAAGCGGGCGGCGGCCCTGCTGGCCCTGCTGTTGGCCCTGCTGATGATTCTCCCCATGCTCACTATGGTGGTCCAGACAGCACTGGCCGCCACCCAGGATGAGCTCCAGGCCCAGATCAACGCCGGCAAGGCCGAGGCCAACGAGCTCAACAGCCGGATTGACGCCCTGGAGGACCAGTTGAACGCCATCCAGGACGACAAGTCCCAGGTCATGGAGCAGAAGAGCCTGCTGGAGCAGCAGATCAATGCCCAGAATGAGGCCATCCGCGCGGTGGAGACTACCATTGCCCAGTATGACAGCCTGATTGCGGAAAAGGAGGCCGAGGTAGCCGAGACCCAGGCCAGGGAGGAGGAGCAGTACGCCCTCTTCTGCCAGCGGGTGAAGGTGATGGAGAAGGCGGGGACGGTGTCCTACTGGGACATTCTCTTCGGCGCCTCCAGCTTCTCCGACCTGCTGGACCGGGCCACCATGGTCAGCGAGATCATGGGGTATGACAATGAGATCATGGACGAACTGGCCGCCACCCGCAAGGCGCTCCAGGAGCAGCAGTCCGCCCTGGAGGACACCCGGGCGGAGCAGGAGGCCGAAAAGGAGGACCTGGAGGCCCGCCGGGCGGACCTGGAGGCCAAGGAGGCCGAGGTGGACCGGCTTCTGGCGGAGATCATTGCCAACGAGTCCCAGGTTGAGGCCGCTAAGGACGGCCTGGAGGCCGCCGCGGCGGAGATCGACGCCGAGGTGGCCCGGAAGCAGCGGGAGCTCCAGGCCCTGATTTCCGCCGGGCAGATCAGCTTCGACCCGGGCAGCGGCTGGCAGTGGCCGGTGCCAGGATACTACACCATCACCTCTCTGTTCGGCAACCGCATCCACCCCATTACCGGCCGGCCCAACAACCACACCGGCACCGATATCGCCGCCTCCGGCGGTACCCCCATCCTGTCGGCCCGGGGCGGTGTGGTGAGCATCTCCACCTATAACAGCTCCTATGGCAACTATGTGGTGGTCCAGCACGACAACGGCGTTTCCACACTCTATGCCCACATGCGCTCCCGGGCGGTATCTGAGGGAGATGTGGTGGATCAGGGGGATGTCCTGGGCTATGTGGGCACTACCGGCAGCTCTACAGGCAATCATCTCCATCTGGAATTCCGAATCAACGGGAGCCGGGTGGATGCCCTGGACTATTATCCCAACCTGAGCTTTACTTACCGCTGACCCCGAAAGGGGCGGCGTCCCAAGCCCCTGGGCGGAGACGGAGACGCACTCTGTCTCCGCCCAGTTCCGATTTTTTCCGGGAAAGGACGATGCCTGTGAAAACCAAGCGCTTTTCTCTCTTGACCCTCCTGTTGACGGCGGTGTTGGCGGTGGCGCTCACCGCCGGCGTCCTTCTGGGGGCGGCCTGGCTGCTTCTGGGCAGGGCGGGAATGAGCATGGTGGAGACGATGGTACTCATCAACACCCTTTTTGTGGGGGAGCATGACAACATTGGGGAGGCCGCAGACCAGGCGCTGAACAGCCTCATCGCCGGGCTGGGGGACCGCTGGTCCTATTACATGGACGCGGAGAGCTACCAACAAACGCAGGTGCGCCGCAGCAACTCCTATGTGGGCATTGGCGTCACCGTTACCTACCCGGAGGAGGGCGTCCTCCACATCGAGGCCGTGGCCGCCGGGGGGCCGGCAGAGGCGGCGGGCCTCCAGGCCGGAGAGGACATCACAGCGGTAGACGGCCGTCCCCTGACGGTGGAGAACGTTAGCGAGGCCACCGCCCTCATCCAGGGGGAGGAGGGCACCCAGGTGGTCCTCACTGTCCGGGGTCTGGACGGGGTGGAGCGGGAGGCGGCCGTCACCCGGGGACGGGTGGAGGAGTCTCCGGTGGAGGGGGAGCTTCTCTCCGGCGGCACAGGCCTGGTGACCATCCGCAACTTCAACAGCCGCTGTGCCCAGGACGCCATTGCCGCTGTGGACAATCTGCTGGAGCAGGGGGCGGAGCGGCTGGTCTTCGACGTGCGAAACAACGGCGGCGGCTATGTCAGTGAGCTCACCGAGCTGCTGGACCACCTGCTGCCGGAGGGGACCATCTTCCGGCAGCGCACCAACTTTGGCTGGGAGACCATTGTGGACTCCGATGCCCAGTGTGTGGAGCTGCCCATGGCGGTGCTGGTGAACGGAAACACCTATTCGGCGGCGGAGTTTTTTGCCGCCCAGCTCCAGGAGATGGATTGGGGGGGCATCGTGGGGGAGCCCACCTTTGGGAAGGGTTTTTCCCAGCAGACCTTCGCCCTGTCCAGCGGCGGAGCCGTCAACCTCTCCACCGCCCGGTATTTTACCGGGGAGGGGGTCTCCCTCATTGGCGCCGGCCTGACCCTGGACCGGGAGATCGCCCTCACCGAGGCCCAGGCGGCGGCCCTGTCCGCCGGGACCCTGGACCCGGCGGAGGACCCCCAGCTCCAGGCGGCCATTGAGCTGCTGCGGACGGCGGAGTAAACAGCCTGGAGAGTGAATGCAGGATTCTGACCGGATGGAGCACGAGACTGTATCTGATGCGTACAGATACCGGGAGCGGCGGCGTACTTCCGCCTCCGCTCTACACTGATTCAAGAAAGGCGGCCGTCCGCCGGTAGGCCCCCATTCCCAGGGGACTGGCGGTACAGCGCGGCCGGCAGGGTGATTGTTATGGCATACCGTCCCCTGGCAGATGAGATCCGGCCCACCAGTCTGGACCAGGTGGTGGGCCAGCGGCACATTCTAGGCCCAGACGGGCTGCTCCGCCGGATCATCGAGAGCGGGAGCATCCCCAACCTGGTCTTTTACGGACCCTCCGGAACGGGAAAGACCACAGTGGCCAACCTCATCGCCGCCCGGACCAACCGGGCCCTCCGGCGTATCAACGCCACCACCGGCGCGCTCTCCGATGTGAAGGACGTCCTCGCCGAGGTTGGCACCCTCATGGCCCCCAACGGCATCCTGCTCTACCTGGATGAGATCCAATACTTCAACAAAAAGCAGCAGCAGTCTCTCCTGGAGGTCATCGAGAAGGGGGACGTGACCCTCATCGCCTCCACCACGGAGAACCCCTATTTCTACGTCTACAACGCCGTCCTCAGCCGCTCCACCGTCTTTGAGTTCAAGCCGGTGGAGGCCGCCGATGTGCTGCCGGTCATTGACCGGGGCCTGGCGCGGATGGCCGAGCGGCTGGGGGCGGTGTTCTCCTGCGAGGACGGGGTGCGGGAGTCCATTGCCTCGGCCTGCGGGGGGGATGTCCGCAAGGCCCTGAACGCGGTGGAGCTGCTGATGAACTCCGCCAGACGGGAGGAAGGGACTCTCTTCCTCACCCGCTCCGACGCCCAGGCTGCGGCCCAGAAATCGGCGATGCGCTACGACCGGGAGGGGGACGACCACTACGATATCGCCTCCGCCCTGATGAAGTCTCTCCGGGGATCCGACCCGGACGCGGCAGTCCACTACCTGGCCCGGCTGCTGGAGGCCGGAGACCTCATCACGGCCATTCGCCGGCTTCTTTGCTCCGCCAGCGAGGACATCGGCCTGGCCTATCCCATGGCGGTGCCCATTGTCAAGGCATGTGTGGACAGCGCCCTCCAGCTTGGCCTGCCGGAGGCCAAGCTCCCGCTCTCCGAGGCGGCCATCCTGCTGGCCACCTGGCCCAAGTCCAACTCGGCCTGCCTGGCCATCGACGCCGCGCTGGCCGACGTCCGGGCCGGCCGCACCGGCTCCATCCCCCGGGAGCTCCAGAACGTCCACGCCGATTCGGCGGGCATGGAGCGGGAACAGGGCTATCTCTATCCTCACGACTTCCCCCGCCACTGGGTCCGGCAGCAGTACCTTCCCACCGAGCTTATGGGTCGGCGCTACTATCAGTACGGTGACAACAAGACCGAACAGGCCGCCCGGCGCTACTGGGAGGAGGTCAAGGGACCGGACGGCTGAATTTATATCAGGTGTCCATTCGGATCAGCGTGATATCCTGAGCGGCTAAGATTTACCATTGATTCGGCTGCCATTCTATTTCAAATCAGCGTCTCGACGAGGTCCTCCTCTTGTGATATACTAAACAACAGTATGTCTTTACAAGAGGAGGCATTTTTTATGGGCGGACAGGCCATGGAAAAGAGGCCCAGGGAACCGATTTGTGCTGGTCTGTTGGCCCATGTGGACGCGGGAAAGACCACCCTCTCTGAGGCCATCCTCTACCGAAGCGGCCGCCTGCGGCGGCTGGGGCGGGTGGACCACCGGGATGCGTTCCTGGACACAGAGCCCCTGGAGCGGGAGCGGGGCATCACCATTTTCTCCAAGCAGGCCGTCTTTGCCCTGGGGGACCGAGAGGTCATGCTGCTGGACACCCCGGGCCACGCCGACTTCTCCAGCGAGATGGAGCGGACCCTTCAGGTCCTGGACTGCGCGGTGCTGGTCATCAGCGGTACCGACGGGGTCCAGGCCCATACCCGGACCCTCTGGCGTCTGCTGGAGCGCTACCATGTGCCTACTTTTCTCTTTGTCAACAAGATGGACCTGCCCGGCGCGGACCGGGCCGCCCTCCTGGATCAGCTTCGAAGGGGCCTGGACGACGGCTGTGTGGACTTCTCTCCGGACCAGGACCTGGATGCCTTTTATGAGAACGCCGCCATGTGCGATGAAGCCGCCCTGGAGCACTACCTGGCGGAGGGCAGCGTACCGGAGGAGGAGCTGGCCGGAATGGTGGCCCAGCGGAAGCTCTTCCCCTGTTGGTTTGGTTCTGCCCTGAAGCTGGAGGGCGTGGACGCCCTTTTGGACGGCCTGGAGCGCTACGCCCCCCGCCCCCAGTGGCCGGAAGCTTTCGGGGCTAGGGTGTATAAGATCGCCCGGGACGGCCAGGGGACCCGGCTGACCTATCTGAAGATCACCGGCGGCAGCCTGCGGGTCAAGCAGCTCCTGACCAACCGCCGGGAGGGCCTGGAGCCGGAGCAGATCTGGGAGGAGAAGGCGGACCAGATCCGCGTCTACTCCGGCCGCAAGTACCAGACGGTGGAGGAGGCCCCGGCGGGCACGGTGTGCGCCGTCACCGGCCTGAGCCGGACGTTCCCCGGCCAGGGTCTGGGGTTTGAGCCGCTGGGGGCGCAGCCCAGCCTGGAGCCGGTGCTCACCTACCGGGTGCTGCTGCCGGAGGGAGCCGATCCCCACGCCGCCCTGGCCAAGCTCCGCCTGCTGGAGGAGGAGGACCCCCAGCTCCATGTGGTCTGGCGGGAGCGGCTCCGGGAAATCCACGTCCAGCTTATGGGAGAGGTCCAGCTGGACATTCTCAAGAGCCTGCTGGTGGAGCGCTTCGGCCTGGAGGTGTCCTTTGACGCCGGGGGTATCCTCTACCGGGAGACCATCGCCGCCCCGGTGGAGGGGGTGGGGCACTACGAGCCCCTGCGCCACTACGCCGAGGTCCATCTGCTGCTGGAGCCCGGTGAGCGGGGGAGCGGCCTCCAATTTGCTGCGGCCTGTCCCGAGGATATGCTGGACGGCCACTGGCAGCGGCTGGTGCTCACGCACCTGGAGGAGCGGGAGCACCTGGGGGTGCTTACCGGATCTCCCATCACGGACATGAGAATCACCCTGGTGGCTGGCCGGGCCCACTTAAAGCACACTGAGGGGGGCGACTTCCGCCAGGCTACCTACCGGGCGGTGCGCCAGGGCCTTATGGAGGCCGAGAGCATCCTCCTGGAGCCCTGGTACGACTTCCGGCTGGAGATCCCCGCCGAGAGTGTGGGCCGGGCCCTCTCCGACCTCCAGCGTATGGACGGGGAGATAGAAGCGCCGGAGCTGGCGGGGGAGGAGGCGGTGCTCACCGGCCGTGGGCCGGTGGCCTGCCTCCGGGACTACGGCCGGGAGGTGGCGGCCTACACCCGGGGCCGGGGGCGGCTTTTCTGCACCCTGGGAGGCTACGCCCCCTGCCACGACCAGGAGGCGGTGGTGGCCGCCATAGGCTACGACCCGGAGCGGGACCTGGAGCAGCCGGCTGACTCGGTCTTCTGCGCCCACGGCGCGGGCTACACGGTGAAGTGGGACCAGGTCAAGGCCCACATGCATGTGGACAGCGGCCTCCGGCTGAATCAGCCGGAAGAGGAGGCGCGTCCTTCCCCCAGCGCCCCAGCCCCCGCCACCTACTCCGGGGCCCAGGCCCTGGACCAGGAGCTCCAGGCCATTTACGAGCGGACCTATGGCCCGGTCAAGCGCCGGGACCTCTTCCGGCCCGCCCCCAAGCCGGAGCGTTCCCGCTCTTCGGAGCCGGAGGCGCGGCGGACCATCCCGCCCCGGCAGGAGGGGCCGGAGTATCTGCTGGTAGACGGCTACAATATCATCTTCGCCTGGGAGGAGCTCCAGGCCGTGGCCCGGGACAACCTGGACGCCGCCCGGCAGCTTTTGATGGACATTTTGTGTAACTACCAGGGCTTTAAAAAGTGCGTGGTCATCCTGGTCTTCGACGCCTACAAGGTCCCCAGGGGGCGGGAGGAGGTCGCCCGTTACCACAACATCTATGTGGTCTACACCAGAGAGGCCGAGACAGCCGACGCCTATATCGAGAAGGCTACCTTTGAAATCGGGAAAAAGCACCGGGTGAAGGTGGCCACCTCCGACGGCGCTGAACAGCTTATTATCCTGGGTCATGGGGCCCTGCGGCTCTCAGCCACAGCTTTCCGGGCTGAGGTGGAGCAGGTGGAGGGGGAAATTTCCGGAATCCTGGCCCGGAACAACCGCCGGGACCGGGCAAGGTCCCTCCAACATGCCATGGACCAGGCCAAACCCCGGAAGAAAAAATAGGGCCCTGCATATCCCACGGCCCGTCCGAATATACTGCCATGAAGACAGCGGACGGGAGGCGGCGGCATGGAGCGCGTATCGGCAAGAGGACACATCCGGCGGCGGGCCAGGAGCGCCCACGCCGGCCGGAGCCGGGGAAGGGGGGTGACCCTGGCCCCCCGGGAGCGGCGGCGGCTCCTCCAGCTCGGGGTCTGTATGGCGCTGTTTCTGACGGTCTTCGTGGGCCGGGGGGTCTTCCCGGATCAGATGGAGGCGGTGCGGGGGGAGCTGCTGGCGGTCATCCGCTCCGACACGGATTTTGAGACCGCCTTTTCCCACCTGGGCCAGGCGGTAGAGGCAGGGGTGCCGGCAGGGGAGGCCCTGTCGAACCTCTGGGCCGACGTCTTCGCCCCGGCGGAGGAGGGGACGGCCTATGTCCTCCCGGAGGAAGGCACCCCCCTCTATCAGTCGGAACGGGCCTTCCTGGCCTCCGGGCCCAGTCTGCTCCAGACGGTGGAGCGGCGGTCCGCCCGGGCGGAACAGCAGGAGCCCGTCCCGGAATCAGGGGCGGCGGAGGAGCCCCAGACACCGGCTCAGGAGGAGACCACGGCGGAGGAGCCTGTGGAGTCCGGCCTTCCGGCGCCGGACAACGCCACCCTGGAGGACCTGCCCATAGACCTGGAGGAGACCACCGCCCCGGTGATGGCGGTGGTCTCCTCGCCCTTCGGCTGGCGGGAGCATCCCATTGCAGGGGAGGAGAAATTCCACAACGGTGTGGACCTGGCCGCCCCCTACGGGGACCCGATCGGCTCCTTTGCCGGCGGGGTGGTGGACTATATCGGCGAGAGCCCCGCCTACGGCCTCTATATCCAGGTGGACCACGGCGGCGGCGTCACCTCCTTTTATGCCCATTGCAGTGCGCTCCTGGCCCAGCCGGGACAGCAGGTGGCGGCGGGGGAAGCCATTGCCCTGGTGGGGGACACCGGCGAGGTCACCGGCGCCCACCTCCACTTTGAGATTCGGGTGGACGGCATTCTGGTGAACCCCCTCTACTACATTGCCACCCTGGCGTCGGAGTAGCCCCGTGCTGCGGTGGCGGAGGGTGGAGTGTAGCAGCGGCTTTCTTCTGCTGGCCGCCGGGCTCTTCTATTTGGATGGAGCGGGGGTGGTCCCCTGGGCCGCTCTGGCCGCACTGCTCCACGAGCTGGGCCACTACGCCGCAGTCCGGCTCCAGGGCGGGCGGCTCCGGCGGTTGAGGCTGACAGCCGTTGGGGCTGAGATGATCCTGGACCGCCGCCGGGACCTGACCTACGCCGGGGAGCTAGGGGCCGTCCTGGCGGGACCGGCAATGAATCTGCTGCTGGCCCCGGCGGCCGCCCGGCTGGGGGAGCGCTGGGAGGGCCTCTACCTCCTGGCCGGCCTGAGCCTCACCCTAGGCTGGTTCAACCTGCTGCCGGTCTACCCCCTGGATGGGGGACGGGCCCTGATGCTGATCCTGTCCGGCTTTCTGCCTCCCGCCGCCGCCGAAAGGGTGGTCTGGTGCTGCTCCCTGACCCTGGCCAGCCTGGTGCTGGCGGCGGGGACCGTCCTGCTGCGGCAGGGGGGAAGCCCCATCCTGCTGGCCGTGGGGGCCTGGCTGCTGGCGGGCCTGTTCCAGCCGGAGGGGAGCCGGCGGAAAACAGGGTGAAAAATGCTTGCATTGCCGGGTATTTTGTGGTATGATAACCTAGTCTGAAAAAGGGTGGTCCTCTGCGGTGCCCGGGCTTCCCGACGGGAAGCGGGCGGAAGAGCCGGCACGAACGCCTATCAACAGGAGGAAAAAACATGGATTTGATGCAGAGCTTCAACGAGAAGCATCTGAAGGCCGAGCCCCCCAAGATGGAGGTGGGCGACACCGTCCGGGTGCACATCCGGGTGAAGGAAGGCAACCGGGAGCGGATTCAGGTCTTCGAGGGCACCGTGATTGCCAAGAAGCACGGCGGCATCGCCGAGACCTTCACCGTCCGCCGCGTCTCCTACGGCGTGGGCGTGGAGAAGGTGTTCCCCGTGCACTCTCCCGCCATTGAGAAGATTGAGACCGTCCGCTCCGGTAAGGTGCGCCGGGCAAAGCTCTACTACCTGCGCGGCCGGGTGGGCAAGAGCGCCAAGATCAAGGAGAAGCTGTAAAGCCCGATACAGAAAAGGAGCGGCAGTCCGCTCCTTTTTTGCTTTTCTACCAGAAAGTAGAGCGAAGGGCTTTTCAAGCCACAAGATATTGTGTATAATATCCTCCGTTGGAGCGGCGGCGCGTTCAACCGCTCTATGCACAGCGTTTAGAAGGTGGGTGGTCAGCCTGAACATCCAATGGTATCCCGGTCATATGACCAAGACCCGGCGGATGATCGAGTCCGACCTGAAGCTGGTGGACCTGGTGGCCGAGGTAATCGACGCCCGCATCCCCCTCTCCAGCCGGAACCCGGACATCGACGGGCTGGTGGGGAGCAAGCCCCGGCTCATCGTACTCAACCGGGCCGACCAGGCCGACCCAGCCCTGACCCGGATCTGGGCGGACTGGTTCCGGGGCAAGGGGTACGCCGTCCTGGAGACCGACAGTAAGAGCGGCGGCGGCGTCTCCCAGTTCTCCGCCGCCGTCCGGGAGGCCCTGCGGGAGCAGATTGCCCGCTGGCGGGAGAAGGGCCAGGTGGGCCGCCCGGTGCGGGTGATGGTGGTGGGGGTTCCCAATGTGGGAAAGTCCACCTTTATCAATAAGGTGGCCCGGCGGAAGTCCGCCAAGGCCCAGGACCGTCCCGGCGTCACCCGGGGAAAGCAGTGGGTGGCCGTGGACGCCGGCATGGATTTGCTGGACACCCCCGGCATCCTCTGGCCCAAGTTTGAGGACCAGGAGGTGGGCCGAAAGCTGGCCTATACGGGAGCCATTAAGGACGATATTATGGATGTAGAGGAGTTAGGCAGCTCCCTGATGGAGCTTCTAGCCCGGCGCTATCCCCAGGCTCTCTCGGAGCGGTACAAAATTGATCCGTCCCCCGAGGCTCCTGGCTGGATGCTCCTGGAGGCCGCCGGGCGGAAGCGGGGCTTTCTGATCTCCGGCGGTGAAGTGGACCTGAACCGCATGGCCAGGGTCCTGCTGGACGAGCTTCGAGGCGGCAAGCTTGGACGCTTTACCCTCGAGACACTGGAAGGGATGGAACCGGATGGAGCAGCGTGACCTCTGGAGCCTGGAGCGCCAATACCGCCAGCAGGGGCTGGCGTTCCTCTGCGGATCGGACGAGGCCGGGGCCGGCCCCCTGGCGGGAGACGTCTACGCCGCTGCGGTGATCCTGCCCTTCGGCTTTACCCCAGAGGGGCTCAACGACTCCAAACGGGTGAGCCCGAAAAACAGAGACCGGCTGTACGACGTCATTCGGGAGCAGGCTGTGGCCTGGGCGGTGGTCTCGGTGGATGTCGCCGTCATCGACGAGAGGAACATTCTCAACGCCCGGCTCTTGGCCATGGACCGGGCCATTCAGGCTTTGGACCCGGCCCCGCAGCTGGCCCTCATCGACGGAAACCGTGACAAGGGAATCTCCTGTCCACACCTTGCGGTGGTGAAGGGGGACAGCATCAGCGCTAACATCGCGGCGGCTTCCATCCTGGCCAAGGTGAGCCGGGACCGCTACATGGAGGAGATGGCCCGGAAGTATCCCCAGTATGAGTTCGAGCGCCACAAGGGCTACCCCACCAAGCGCCACTATGAGCTGCTCCGGAGGTATGGTCCCTCACCCATCCACCGCAAGAGCTTTCTCAAGAAGTTCTATCAGCGGGAGGGACAGGCATGACAAGCGGGGGAGACCGGCGGCTGCTGGGCCGCTGGGGAGAGGCCCTGGTGGCTGACTGGCTCCGGGCCCGGGGCTGGCGGATCACCGCCTCCGGCTGGCGGTGCCGCTATGGCGAGATTGACCTGATCGCAGAAAATGACAAGTATTTAATCTTTACAGAGGTGAAGCTGCGGAAGAGCGCCGTCTTCGCCCCGGCCCGGGCCGCAGTGGACCGGCGCAAGCAGGCGCGGCTACGGATTTCCGCCCAGCTCTATCTGGCAAATCACCCCACACAGCTCCAGCCCCGGTTCGACGTGGCGGAGGTCTATGCCCCTCAGGGGATGGACACCGGGAGGCCGGAGATCTGCTATTTTGAGAACGCCTTTTGAGCCGGAGCGGGAGCGAGAGGCCCGCCGCCGCACCCTCGAAAAGCGTCGATTTTTTTCCGCCGAAGAAACTTGACCGGCGGGCAATTTACTGCCATAATAGATAAGAATGGGGGAGCCTGGCTCCGGTCTGCGGGCGGGCGGTCCCCGGAACGGCAGGAGGCCCCTGGAGAGCACGGAGCCAGCGCGGGCAGCTTTCCCGGAGCGCGGAAGTGAGAGAGGGCCGCTGGAGCCTCTGTACAGACCAATGAATGAGGGTTGTGAACGAAGTATGCAGTATGTAAGCACAAGGAACAAGAACCAGAAGTGCAGCGCCGCGCAGGCCATCGCCCAGGGGCTGGCCGCAGACGGCGGACTGCTGACGCCGGAGGTGCTGCCCAAGCTGTCTCCCAACGGTTTGAATACCATGGCTGAGATGTCCTACCAGCAGCGGGCGGTCTTCGTGATGGGCTCCTACCTGGATGACTTCACAGCCTCCGAGCTCTCCGCCTTCGCCTCTAAGGCCTACGGCAGGGACAAGTTTGACGTCAAGGAGGTGGCCCCGGTCCGGCAGGTGGACGAGCGCACCTACTGCCTGGAGCTGTGGCACGGGCCGACCTGTGCGTTTAAGGACATGGCCCTCCAGATGCTGCCCCATCTCCTCTCCGCCTCCCTGGTGAAGAATGAGGAGGGGAAGTCGGCCTGCATCCTGGTGGCCACCTCCGGCGATACCGGCAAGGCTGCGCTGGAGGGCTTCAAGGACGTGGATAAGACCCGCATTCTGGTCTTCTACCCCAAGGACGGCGTCTCGGACATCCAAAAGCTCCAGATGCAGACCCAGGAGGGGGACAACGTGGGAGTCTGCGCCGTGGAGGGAAACTTTGACGACGCCCAGACCGGCGTCAAGAGGCTCTTCTCCGACCCGGACCTCCAAGAGACCCTGGCGGGCCGGGGCTACTTCTTCTCCTCGGCCAATTCCATCAACTGGGGCCGCATCCTCCCCCAGATCGTCTATTACGTATCGGCCTACTGCGACCTGCTCCGGGAGGGCCGGGTCCAGAAGGGGGAGCCCATCAACATCTGCGTGCCCACGGGCAACTTCGGCAACATCCTCTCGGCCTACTACGCCAAGCAGATGGGGGTGCCGGTGAACCGGCTGATCTGCGCCTCCAACCAGAATAACGTTCTCACCGACTTCATCAAGACAGGGGTATACGACCGGAACCGCCCCTTTTACAACACCATGTCCCCCTCCATGGATATCCTCATCTCCTCCAACCTGGAGCGAATGCTCTTTGAGTTCACAGAGCGGGACGACGAGGCTGTGAAGGGCTACATGGACGCCCTGGCGGCGGAGGGGCGCTACGAGGTCAGCGAAAAAGTGAAAAAGCGCCTGGAGCGCACCTTTGCCGCCGGCTTCTGCGGCGACCAGGAGACCCAGCTCATGATTTACAAAATGTGGAAGACCCGCGGCTACCTGATTGACACCCACACGGCGGTGGCCTTCTATGTGCTGGAGCAGTACCGGGCCGAGACCGGCGACCAGACCCCCTCTCTGGTGGTCTCCACCGCCAGCCCCTTCAAGTTCTGCGATAACGTGCTGGGGGCCCTGGGCGTCACCAACCTGGCCCCGGGCCTGGGGATCATCGACCAGCTCGCACAGGCCACCGACGTGCCCGCGCCCGCCCCCCTGGAGGCCCTGAAGGGGAAGCCGGTCCGCTTCAACCAGGCGACCGACAAGGCCCATATGGCCGACCGGGTGCTGGAGATTCTGAACTAAAGGACCCGGCTGTCTTACATAGCGGGAGCCGGGGCTGCGAGGTGATGATTTGGCCCTGTTTGCAATCGGAGACCCCCATCTCTCCCTGGGGACGGATAAGCCCATGGACGTGTTCGGCGGCGCCTGGAACGGCTATGTGGACAAGCTCTCCGCCGGCTTCCAGGCGGTGGGGGAGGAGGACACGGTGGTGCTCTGCGGGGACATCTCCTGGGGCATGAGCCTGGAGCAGGCCGAGCCGGACTTCGCCTTTCTGGACGCCCTGCCCGGCAGGCGGAAGCTGCTGCTCAAGGGGAACCACGACTACTGGTGGACCACGGCGGCCAAGATGAAGCGCTTTTTTGACGAGCGCGGCTTCCGCACCCTGGAGATCCTCCACAATAACTGCCACTTTTATGGTGAAACCGCCCTGTGCGGCACCCGAGGCTGGTTTTATGAGGAGGACCAGCAGGGACACAACGAGAAGGTCTTCCGCCGGGAGCTCCTCCGGCTGGAGGCCTCGCTGAAGGCGGCGGGGGAGCACCCTAAGCTCTGCTTTCTGCACTACCCGCCCTGCTACCAGGGCTACACCTGCCAGGAGATCCTGGACCTCTTGGAGCGCTACGGCGTGGAACGGTGCTACTACGGACACCTTCACGGCGGGAGCCACCGCCTGGCGGTGGAGGGCCGGCGGGGCGGCGTGGAATACTACCTGGTGTCCGCAGATTACCTTCGGTTCACCCCCAAGCTGGTGCCGCCCTAATTTTTTTCCTTTTTGCAAAAAAAGAGTGGAATTCTTTCGCTCTATCTGATAAGATAAACGAGATTCTGGCAATGCCGCATCACACACATTCAGGAGGAAGTAAGTAGATGAACGTCAAGAGTAAAGAGAAACAAGAGAACAGCGCCGTTGAGCTGGTCATTGAGGTGGGAGCCGACGAGTTTGAGGCTGCGGTAGACAAGGTCTATCGGAAAAATCGGAAAAATATCTCTGTTCCCGGCTTCCGAAAGGGACATGCCCCCCGAAAGATCATCGAGGGGATGTACGGCTCCGGCGTGTTCTATGAAGACGCCATCGACGAGCTCTATCCTGCCGCCTATGACCAGGCCGTGGAGCAGGAGGGCCTGGACCCCGTGGCCTATCCCCAGATCGAGGTCCTGGAGGCCGGCAAGGACGGCCTCACCTTCAAGGCCCTGATCACGGTGCGGCCTGAGTATAAAATCGGCGATTACAAAGGGCTTCCCGTTGTTAAGGAAGAGGTGGAAATCACCGGCGAGGACGTGGACGGCGAGCTCAAGCCCTATGTCCAGCGGGCCACCCGCCTGGTGAATGTGGACCGGGAGGCCCGGGAGGGGGACACCGTCCTCATCGACTTTGAGGGCTTTGACAACGGGGCGCCCTTCGACGGCGGCAAGGGGGAGAACTACGCCCTGGAGCTGGGCTCCCACTCCTTCATCCCCGGCTTTGAGGAGGGTGTGGTCGGCCTGAAGCCCGGCGACGAGAAGGACCTGGATGTGACCTTCCCCGAGGACTATACCCCCGAGCTGGCCGGAAAGCCTGTGGTTTTCAAGATCAAGGTCCACGAGGTCAAGGAGCCCCAGCCCCCCGTTCTGGACGACGAATTTGCCAAGGATGTCTCTGATTTTGAAACCCTGGAGGAGTTCAAGAAGGACCTGGGGGAGAAGCTGAAGGAGCGCCGGGAGCACGAAGCGGAGCACGCCTTTGAGGACGCTGTCATGGATGCCCTCATCGCCAACCTGGAGGTGGAGCTGCCCAAGGCCATGGTGGACTTCCGGGCCGACCAGACGATCCGGGACTACGCCGCGCGTTTCGAGCGTCAGGGCATCCCCTTCCAGAATTTCCTCCAGATGACCGGTCAGACCCTGGAGTCCATGCGGGAGGAGGGCCGGGAGTCGGCCGAGCGCCAGATTAAGTACGAGATGGCGCTGGATGCCGTGGCCGCTGCCGAGAACCTGACTGTTACCGACGAGGAGCTGGAGGCCGAGTACCAGTCCATGGCCGGGCAGTACGGCATGGAGGTGGATCAGGTGAAGTCCGCCGCCCCCGCCGACGATGTGAAGACCACTCTCCTGCGCCGGAAGGCCCTGGAGCTGGTGAAGGCCGAGGCCAAGGCCGAAAAGCCCCAGGAGGCCGCCGGGGAGGAGGCCCTCAAAAAGAAGACCACCCGCAGCCGGAAGGGTACGCCCGCCCCTGACGCTGCGAAGGCCGGCCAGGAGGAGGAATAAGCCTCCTCCCGGCGGGCATACTGTTGAATACCACTGCCTGTAAGCGAAAAAGGAGTCGTTACCATCATGATCCATTCCAGCCTCGTACCCTATGTTGTGGAGCAGACCAACCGCGGTGAGCGGTCCTATGATATTTTCTCCCGCCTGCTCAATGACCGCATTGTCTTCCTGGGGGAGGAGGTCAATGCCACCACCGCCAGCCTGGTGGTGGCCCAGCTCCTGTACCTGGAGGCCCAGGACCCGGACAAGGACATCCAGTTCTACATCAACAGTCCGGGGGGGTCCGTCACCGACGGCATGGCCATCTATGACACCATGCAGTATGTCAAGTGCGATGTGTCCACCATCTGCATCGGCATGGCGGCCAGCATGGGGGCTTTCCTGCTCTCCTCCGGGGCCAAGGGGAAGCGCTTCGCCCTGCCCAACGCGGAGATCATGATCCACCAGCCCTCCGCCGGCACCCAGGGACAGATCACCGACATGGCCATCCATCTCAAGCGGCTGGAGATCATCAAAAAGCGGATGAACAAGATTCTCTCCGAAAACACCGGAAAGCCCCTCGAGGTGGTCACCGCCGACTGTGAGCGGGATAACTTCATGTCCGCCGAGGAGGCGGTGGCGTACGGCCTCATCGACAAGGTCATCGTTCGGAAGTGACCGGGGCCGGGCGGCTCTGCCGCCCAGGTCCAACCCGTGGCATGTCTGTCATGCCAGCAAGCCTTGGGCGGCTCCGCCGCCCCATTTTGAGGTGAAACCCATGCCTAAAAACGACGACAAGCACTCCGTGCGCTGCTCCTTCTGCGGCAAGCACCAGGAGCAGGTCTCCCGCATCATCGCGGGCCCGGGCGCCTATATCTGCAACGAGTGTGTCCAGCTGTGCATGAGCATCCTGGAGGATGCCGGGACCGACATGGAGGAGGAGCACTACGACGTCCCCGATGTCATCCCCACCCCCCGGGAGATCCGGGATGTTCTGGACCAGTATATCATCGGCCAGGACGACGCCAAGGTGGCCCTCTCTGTGGCGGTCTACAACCACTATAAGCGCATCTACTTCGGCGGCGGGGGGGATGTGGAGCTCCAGAAGAGCAACATCCTGCTCATGGGCCCCACCGGCTGCGGCAAGACCCTCTTTGCACAGACCCTGGCCCGCATTTTGAAGGTGCCCTTCGCCATCGCCGACGCCACCACCCTCACCGAGGCCGGCTATGTGGGCGACGATGTGGAGAACATCCTCCTGCGCCTGGTCCAGGCCGCCGACTACGACATCGAACTGGCCCAGCGGGGCATCATCTATGTGGATGAGATCGACAAGATCGCCCGGAAGAGTGAGAACACCTCGATTACCCGGGACGTGTCCGGAGAGGGAGTCCAGCAGGCCTTATTGAAAATCCTGGAGGGCACTGTAGCCAACGTCCCCCCCCAGGGCGGCCGGAAGCACCCCCACCAGGAGTTCATCCAGATCGACACCAAGAATATCCTCTTCATCTGCGGCGGCGCCTTCGATGGCATCGAGAAGATCATCGAGCGGCGCCTGGATAAGAAGTCCATTGGCTTCGGCGCCGAGATCGAGAGCCGGAAGAAGCGGGATGTGTCGGCCCTTTTCAAGGAGATTCAGCCCCACGACCTGCTGAAATTCGGCATTATCCCGGAGCTTGTGGGCCGTCTGCCCGTCATCACCGCCCTCCAGTCCCTGGACAAGGAGCAGCTTGTGCGCATTCTCACCGAGCCCAAGAACGCCCTGGTGAAGCAGTACCAGAAGCTGCTGGAGTACGACAATGTGGAGCTGGAGTTCCAGCCAGAGGCCCTGACGGCGGTGGCGGAGAAGGCTATCGACCGTGGCATCGGCGCCCGGGGCCTCCGGGCAGTGCTGGAGGAGGTCGTGACCAAGGTCATGTACGATGTGCCCTCCGACGGAACCATCGCCAAGGTGGTCATCACCCCGGAGTGCGTCACCCAGGGCGCCCAGCCGGAGATTCTGCGGGACCCCAACCGGCCTGCCCGTCCCCGTCTGGGCGGCGCGGCCCTTCGGGCGGAGCACGGCGGTCTGCGGACCCAGAGCAATGTTTCTTAACGTTTTGCGGCAGGGCGGGGGCGCGTCTCCCGCCCTGCCTTTTTCCACAAGGATGTGATTACCATGACGCCAGAACCCAATGCCACGGTTACCATGCCGGTGCTGGCCCTTCGGGGCCTGACCATCTTCCCCAACATGCTGCTCCACTTCGATGTGGGCCGGGGGGCCTCCATCAAGGCCCTGGACTTCGCCATGACTGAGGGGGTCCCCGTCTTCCTGGTGGCCCAGCGGGACCTGTCGGTGGAGGAGCCCAGCCAGGAGGACCTCTACGAGATCGGCACGGTCTCCAACGTCAAACAGATTCTCCGCCTGCCCGGAGACAACGTCCGGGTCATGGTGGAGGGAAGCTCCCGGGGCCGGCTCCTCACGCTGGGCCAGACCAGTCCCTTCCTCCAGGGGGAGGTGGAGGTGCTGGAGGTCCCAGAGCACAGACGGAACACCCCCCGGACCGAGGCCCTGATCCGCAGCGCCTATGAGCTCTTTGAGACCTACGCCGAGCTCTCTCCCCGGATGACGGGTGACGTGCTCATCAGCGTGCTGGCCAGCGAGGACCCCGGTTATATCGCCGACTATATCGCCCAGAACATCGCCATGCGGGCCTCCGACAAGCAGGGCATCCTGGAAGAGCTCCGGCCGGTCCGCCGCCTGGAGAAGCTCACCCATGTCCTCAGCCGGGAGGTGGCCATCCTGGAGCTGGAGCACGAGATGCAGTCCAAGGTCCGGGAGCAGCTTACCAGCAACCAGCGGGACTACTTCCTCCGGGAACAGCTCAAGGTGATCCAGCGAGAGCTGGGCGAGGGGGAAGGGGGCGACAGCGAGCTGGAGGAGTACCGGCAGAAGATCGCCAAAGCCAGGCTGCCCAAAGAGGTGGAGGAAAAGCTGCGTAAGGAGCTGGACCGCCTGTCCAAGCAGCCCTTCGGCTCCGCCGAGTCCACGGTGCTCCGCAACTACCTGGACGTCTGCCTGGACCTGCCCTGGGGTAAAAAGACGAAGGAGCGCGTCGATGTCTCCGCCGCCAGGAAGGTGCTGGACGCCGACCACTTCGGCCTGGAGAAGGTGAAGGAGCGCATCCTGGAGTTCCTGGCCGTCAAGCAGCTCGCCCCGGAGCTCAAGGGGCAGGTACTCTGCCTGGTGGGCCCGCCTGGGGTGGGCAAGACCTCCATCGCCATGTCGGTGGCCAGAGCCACCGGGCGGAAACTCTCCCGCATTTCCCTGGGCGGCGTCCACGACGAGGCCGAGATCCGGGGCCACCGGAAGACCTATGTGGGGGCCATGCCGGGCCGTATCATCGACGGCATCCGCCGGGCGGGGAGCTCCAACCCCCTGCTGCTGCTGGATGAGGTGGACAAGCTGGCCTCAGACATCCACGGAGACCCGGCCTCCGCCCTGCTGGAGGTGCTGGACGGGGAGCAGAACGCCACCTTCCGGGACAACTTCCTGGAGCTGCCCTACGACCTCTCCGAGGTCCTGTTCATCACCACCGCCAACACCACCAGCACCATCCCCCGGCCTCTGCTGGACCGGATGGAGGTCATCGAGCTGTCCAGCTATACCGATGAGGAGAAACTTCAAATTGCCAAAAACTACCTGCTGCCCAAGGAGCGCAAGCGCCACGGGCTGAAGAAGCCCCAGCTCAAGCTCACCGACGACGCCATCCGGGAGATCATCACCGGCTATACCCGGGAATCCGGCGTCCGGGTTCTGGAGCGGGAGCTGGCGTCTGTGTGCCGGAAGGCCGCCATGCGGATCGTGTCCGGGGAGAGCAAGCAGGTTTCCTTGACAGGGGATACCGTGGAGGAGCTTTTGGGCGTCCGCAAATACCACCCGGAACGCCGGGAGACCGGCAGCCAGGTGGGTGTGGTCAACGGTCTGGCCTGGACTCAGGTGGGAGGCGACATCCTCCAGGTGGAGGTCAACGTGGTGCCGGGCAGCGGCAAGGTGGAGCTCACCGGCAATCTGGGGGACGTGATGAAGGAGTCCGCCCACGCCGCCTTGAGCTATATCCGCAGCCGGGCCCAGCAGCTTGGCATCGAGGCCGATTTCTACAAGACCCAGGACATTCACGTCCACTTCCCGGAGGGGGCGGTGCCCAAGGACGGCCCCTCTGCCGGCGTCACCATCACCACCGCCATGGTCTCCGCCCTCACCGGCATCCCGGTGCGGCAGGATGTGGCCATGACAGGTGAAGTTACTTTACGGGGGCGGGTGCTGCCCATCGGCGGCCTCCGGGAGAAGACCATGGCCGCCCTGCGCAACGGCATCCGCACGGTGATTCTGCCGGAGGACAACGTCAGCGACCTGGAGGAGATCGACCAGACGGTCCGGGGCGCCCTCCACTTTGTGCCGGCCAGCCAGGTGGACCAGGTGCTGGCCGCCGCACTGGAGGCCAACTGTCTCCAGCCCCAGCCGGGACTGGTCCCGCTCTCCGAAAAGTCCCAGGGGGTGGAGCCCTCCCTGAACCTGAAGCAGTAGGGAGGGCCCTATGATCCATCTGCAAAAGGCGGAGTTTCTCCGCTCCGCAGCCAAAAAGGAGGACTTTCCCCGGGACGGCCTGCCCCAGGTGGTCTTTTCCGGCCGTTCCAACGTGGGGAAGTCCTCGGTCATCAACCGCCTGCTGAATCGGAAAAACTTCGCTCGGGTGGGCAATTCCCCGGGAAAGACCACCCACATCAACTACTTTCGCATTGACGGAGCCTTCTATCTGGTGGACCTGCCCGGCTACGGCTACGCCAAAGTGTCCCAGGCGGAGAAGGCACGCTGGGGCAGGCTCATCCAGAGCTGGTTTGACGACCCCACCCTCATGAGCTTGGGCTGTATGCTGGTGGACGCCCGCCACAAACCCACGGCGGATGACTGTACCATGGGGGAGTGGTTCAAGGCCGCCGGACGCCCTTATGTGGTGGTGGCCAATAAGCTGGACAAGCTGAAAAAAAGTGAGATTGAGCCGAACCTCCAGCGCATCCGGGAGACCCTGGAACTGGATGATTCTATAAAGGTAATTCCCTTTTCAGCTGAGAAGGGGACAGGACGGGAGGAGCTTCTGGGGGAGCTGGCGGCTCATTTGGGGGAGGAACTGCGATGAAATATGTACGAGCGGAACGGCTGGGCCGGGTCCGCTGGGGGGTCCTGGACGGGGATGTGATCCACACCCTGAAATATCCACCCTACGCCGGGGAGACAGAGTATTACGACGGAAAGACCTGGAAGCTGGAAAACTGCCGTCTGCTGGCCCCCTGCGAGCCCACTAAGATCGTCTGTGTGGGCAAGAACTACTACGACCACGCCGTGGAGATGGGGGAGGGGGTCCCGGAAAAGCCCATTCTCTTCATCAAGACCCCCAACTGTGTCAACGACCCGGAGGGGGCGGTCCACGCCCCGGATTTCGTAGGGCGGCTGGACTACGAGGGGGAGCTGGCCTTCGTCCTCAAAAAGCGGGCCAAAGACGTGCGGCCGGAGGAGGCCTGGGGGTACATCCTGGGCTTTACCTGCCTCAACGATGTGACGGCCCGGGATATCCAGAAGGCGGACGGCCAGTGGACCCGGGGCAAGTGCATGGACGGCTTTGCCCCGGTGGGCCCTGTGGTCACCGACGAGGTGGACCCTTCAGCCCTGAAGCTGGAGACCCGGCTGAACGGGAAGACGGTCCAGTCCTCCCGGACCTCCCGGTTCATGACGAAAATCCCAGAGATGCTGGCCTTTATCACCGCATCCATGACCCTGGAGCCGGGGGATGTGGTGACCACCGGCACGCCCTCCGGCATCGGCCCCATGAAGCCCGGGGACACGGTGGAGGTGGAGATTGAGGGCGTCGGGATTCTGCGGAATTCCATTGTCTGAGTACATGCTTGCGCGTCGCGGGAAATCATGCTGTCATCCCAGTCCGGCAGAGAAAAAGGAGGCGGTCCCATGCTGCGCCATATCCCCCTGGGACGGATGAACAATTTGCGGGACCTGGGCGGCTATCCCGGCTCCGGCGGACGGGCGACGGCCTGGGAGCGCTTTCTCCGGGGGGACAATCCCCTGGGGCTGGAGGGCCGGGACATCCAGTGGCTGCTGGACCGGGACATCACCACGGTCATCGACCTGCGGACCCCGGCGGAGGTGGAGCGGAAGCCGGACCAGCTCTCCGCCGTGGAAGGCTTCCACTATGTGAACTGCCCTTTGCTGGAGGGGGAGAACATGCCGAACCTGGCGGAGGATGTGGCCCGGGGCTATTTTGACCTGCTGGACCGGGGGGACTTGGTCCGGGCCGCCATGGGCACGGCGGCGGCCGCCCCCGGCGGGGTGCTTTTCCACTGTACGGCGGGAAAGGACCGCACCGGCCTGTTCGCGGCCCTGCTGCTGAGCCTGGCTGGGGTGAGCCGGGCGGATATCCTGGCGGACTACCAGGTCTCTGAAACCTATCTGGCGGACATCATCCAGCGCATCCGAAGGGTGGTGCCGGACCTGGCCCCCTTTGCCGGGGCCTCCAGGAGCGATTATCTGGACGGCTGTCTGGACCTCCTGGAGGAGGCCTACGGTTCTGCGGAGGGCTACCTGCGCACCATCGGCGTCACCGGGGCGGAGCTGAACGCCCTCCTGAAAAAGCTGCTGCCGCCCTGCTGAGACCATCACTTGAAGGGGGACCGTCCAAGTGGGTTCTTTTTCCGACTTCGCGCAACATATGGACTGGGCGGGCTTTGTGAGCCTGCTGCTGACGGTGGGGGCGGTGCTCCTCTGCCTGACGGTACATGAGACCTGCCATGGACTGACGGCCTACGCCCTGGGGGACCCCACCGCCAAGCGCCAGCACCGGCTGTCCCTCAACCCCCTGCGGCACCTGGACCTGGTAGGCACGCTGATGATGCTGGTGGCGGGCTTTGGCTGGGCAAGGCCGGTGCCGGTGGATATGCGGTATTTCAAGCACCCAAAGTCCGGCATGGCCCTCACCGCCCTGGCGGGTCCGGCCTCCAATCTGGCGCTGGCCTATCTGGCCCTGCTGATCCGGGCCCTGCTGCTGGGGCTCTACCAGCGCTCCGGCCTGCCGCTGCTGTTGGGGCCTGTGAACTTCTGCGGGACGGCGGCCGTTCTCAGCCTTGGTCTGGGGATCTTCAACCTGATTCCCTTCCCTCCTCTGGACGGCTCCAAGGTGCTGGGTGTTTTTCTGCCGGACCGGGTCTATTACACCCTGATGCGCTATGAGGGCTGGGGAACCCTGCTGCTGATGCTCCTGCTGTGGTCCGGCCTGCTGGACGCGCCGCTCTCAGCGGTCCGGAGCTGGGCGCTGAATCTCCTCTTGCAGGGGGCGGCCTGGCCCTATGTCCTTCTGACCTGAGGATTGACAAAACACGGGAAGAGGTGAGCGGGTGAACGCCCCCATCTATCATCTGGAAAAAGTGGTAAAGGCCCGCTCGGAGGACCTGGAGGACTTTACCGGCCCTCTGGACCTGATCCTGGCCCTGCTGAGCAAGAACAAAATGGAGATCCAGGACATTCAAATCTCGGTGATCCTGGACCAGTATCTGGCCTGGATGGACCGCAGGAAGCAGTTGGACCTGGAGGTGGCCAGCGACTTTGTGGCCATGGCCGCCCAGCTGGTCTTCATCAAGTCCCGGATGCTTCTGTCCATCCACGACGAGGAGGCCCTCTCCGAGATGGAGCAGCTGATCGCCTCCCTGGAGGCCCATCAGCGCCATGAGAACTACCTGAAGATCAAGGCGGTGGCGCCGGAGCTGGACCGCCGCTTCGCCCTGGGCCGGGACTACATCACCAAGGGCCCGGAGTCTCTGTCGGTGAACAAGGTCTACCGCTATGTCCACGATAAAGAGGACCTCCGCCGGGCCATGGCGGCGGTGCGTGAGCGCATGGGGGACCAGCTCCCCCCGCCTATGAGCGCTTTCGAGGGCATCGTGGGCCGGGAGCCCTACCCCGTCTCCGAGAAAGCCGCCGAGCTCATCCAGCGGCTGGTGCGCTTCGGCGTCACCCGGTTTCGGACCCTGTTCCAGGGGAACCGCAGCCGCTCCGAGGTAGTGGCCACCTTCATTGCGGTGCTGGAGCTGTGTAAGGCCAAGCGCATCCGCCTGGCCGGCGCTGGCGCCGACTGCACCGTCTCCTGCACCGGGGAAGGGGACACGGAGCTGGAGTTTTCCACCGATGCCTATTGACAAGAGCGGAGGAGGATCCGTATGGTTCTGAAGGAAATTGAGTCCGCCATGGAGGCCATCCTCTTCGCCGCCGGGGAGCCGGTGGGCGTGGAACGGCTCTGCATGGCCCTGGAGATCGACCGGGCCACGGCGGACACGGTGGCCCAAAAGCTCATGGACGATTATAGTTATCAGCGCCGGGGCCTCCGTTTGGTGCGGCTGGATACCAGCTACCAGCTCTGCTCCGCCCCGGAGCACGCCGGGCTCATCCGCAAGAGCTTTGAAAGCCGCAAGCCGGCCCGGCTCTCGCCCCCCGCTCTGGAGGTGCTGGCGGTCATCGCCTATTACCAGCCAACCACCCGGGCCTATGTGGACCAGGTCCGGGGGGTGGACAGCGCCTACACTGTGGGATTGCTGCTGGACCGGGAGCTCATCGAGGAGTGCGGCCGTCTGGCGGTGCCGGGCCGGCCCATCCTCTACCGAACCACCGCCACCTTCCTGCGCTCCTTCGGTCTGTCCAGCCTGGAAGATCTGCCGGAGCTGCCGGCCGTCTCCCCAGAGGACGGACAGCTCACTTTGGAGATGCAGGCCCGGCTGAGGGAGCTGGAAGCCCGACAGGAGGCCGGAGAGGGGGACCCCGTCCGGGAGGGGGAGGGCCCATGAGGCTGTGGATGGTCCTTGGGCTGGTCCTCCTATTGCCGGCGCTGGTGTCCCAGGTGCGGGTGGGCGGCGAGGTGGACTATGCCGCCGGCGGACTTCGCGTCCGAATACGGCTGGGTCCCCTGCGTCTGACGGTCTACCCCCTCAGAATGAAGAAGAAAAAACGCCCCAAAAAGGAAAAAGCCCCTCCGAGGCCCCAGGCATGGGCGGGGAAGCCCGGTGGAGGCTCCCTGGCTTTGCTGCGGGAGCTCTTGACCTTGGCGGCGGAGGCCGCCGGACGGCTCCGGCGGAAGCTGCGGGTGGACCGGCTGGACCTGGAGCTGGTGCTGGCCGCCGGAGACCCTGCCGCTGCGGCCCTGGCCTTTGGCGGAACCAACGCCGCCCTGGGTATGATTCTCCCCCTTTTGGAGCAGAATTTTGATATCCGGCGGCGAAACATTCGGACTGCCGTGGACTTTGAGCGGAAGACTCCCGCTGTCACCCTGGGGGCGGCTGTCACCCTGACCATCGGTCAGGGGGCGGCCCTCGCGTTCCATCTGGGGCGCAAGGCCCTTCCGGCGCTCCTCCAGTACCGGAAGGGGGACCAGGGGCGGCAGCGGGCCCATCCATAGATAAAACAGAAAGGGCGGTATTTTATGGACAAGAATCATCCCATCAGCGAGCTCATGGACACCACCATGCAGAAGATTCGGGAAATGGTGGACGTGAACACCATCGTGGGCACCCCCATCCACACCGAGGACGGCGTCACCCTTATCCCGGTGTCCCGGCTGTCCTTCGGCTTTGCCTCCGGGGGCAGCGACTTTGCCTCCAAGAATCAGAAGCCGGACGCCGAAAACGCCTTTGGCGGCGGCAGCGGCGCGGGGGTCAACATTGCCCCGGTGGCTTTCCTCATCGTCCGGGGGGACAATGTTAAGCTGCTTCCCGTGGCGCCCCCGGCGGGCAGCCCCGTGGACCGGGTGGTGGAGCTGGTGCCGGAGATGTTTGACAAGGTCACCGACTACCTGGAGAAGAATAAAAAAGAGGATAACCAGGGGTTCTAAGTCCCATACTAAAGGCAGTTCTCTTTTGAGGTGACGCCTTTATGAAACGCCTGTCCGCTCTGCTGCTCTCCGCCGCCCTGCTGGGGACCCCCTGGGCCGGGGCGGCGGGAGGCCCACCCGCCGTCTCCGCCGCCTCCGCCATTCTGGTGGACGCCGGGAGCGGCCGGGTCCTCTATGAGAAGGACGCCCACACCCCCCGGCTCATTGCCAGCACCACCAAGCTCCTCACCGCCCTGGTGGCGGCGGAATCGGTGACCGACCTCCAGAGGACCGTCACCGTCCAGCGGGAAGATACCCTCGCTGAGGGCTCCTCCATGTATCTGAAGGTGGGGGAGGAGGTGACGGTGGAGGCCCTGCTCTACGGCCTGCTGCTCCAGTCCGGCAACGACGCCGCCCTGGCCCTGGCCCGGATCTGCGCCGGGGATGTGGATGCCTTTGTGGCGCGGATGAACGAGAAGGCCCGGGCGCTGGGCATGGCGGACAGCCATTTCGCCAACCCCGACGGCCTGGACGCGGAGGGCCACTACTCCACCGCCGCCGATATGGCCAAGCTGGCCATAGCCTGCATGGATAACGAGCTGGTGGCCAAGATTACGGCCACCCGGAGCATCACCCTGGGGACGCGCACCTTTGTCAACCACAACAAGCTCCTGGCCCAGTACGAGGGCTGCGTGGGCATGAAGACAGGCTACACCCAGGCGGCGGGGCGGACCCTGGTGTCCGCCGCCCGGCGGGAGGGCCAGCTCTTGGTCTGTGTCACCCTCAACGACCCTGACGACTGGCGGGACCACGCCAGTCTCTTCAACTACGGCTTTGGGACCTATCCCCGGCAGCTCCTGGCCGCCCCCAACCAGGTGCTGGGAGCGGTGGCGGTGGAGGGGGCCCTGGTGCCCCTGGTCCCGGTGCGGACGGTGGACGAGGTCTGGTATCCCCTGGCAGAGGGGGAGGAGGTCCAATGGGCGCTGACCCTCCCGGACCGGGTTTCCGCCCCGGTGGCGGCAGACGTCCCCGCCGGCGCTCTGACCTTTTTCCTGGAGGGGGAGCCGGTGGGGGAGACCCGCCTGGCCTTCTGCGCCTCCGTCTGCCGGGACGCGGCGGGGGAGGCCGGGCTGTGGGAGCGGCTTCTGGAGCTCCTGCCCGGATAGCGTTCTGTTTCGGGGGCGCGGCAGAGGCCGCGCCCTACATAGGAGGAAGCGAGGTGCCTCTGGATGGAGGAACGCCTGCAAAAGCTGCTCTCCGCTGCGGGAGTCTGCTCCCGCCGGAGGGCGGAGGACTACATTGAGGCCGGCCGGGTCACGGTCAACGGCCGGGTGGCCGGACTGGGGGACAAGGCCGACCTGAGCCGGGACACTGTGGCCCTGGACGGGGTGGAGCTGGGACCTGTCCCGGAGCCGGTCTACCTGATGCTCAACAAGCCACGGGGCTTTGTCTCCACCCTCTCCGATGAGCAGGGGAGGAGGACCGCGGCCGGGCTGGTGGCCGGCTGCGGCGTCCGGGTGTGGCCCGTGGGCCGGCTGGATCTGGACTCCGAAGGGCTGCTGCTTTTCACCAACGACGGCGCCCTGACCCATAAGCTCCTCCACCCCAGCCATGAGGTGGATAAGCAGTATCTGGTGCTGGTCACCGGAGACATCGATGCCGCGCTGCCCCTTCTCTCCGGCCCCATGGAGCTGGACGAGGTGGCCCTGGCCCCTGCCCAAGTGGACCGGCTGGGTCCCAACCTCCTCTCTGTCATCATCCACGAGGGCCGAAACCGGCAGGTCCGGCGCATGTGCGCCCAGGCCGGCCTCACCGTCAAGGCCCTCCGCCGGGTCCGGGAGGGGAACATTCAACTGGGCGGCCTCAAGCTGGGGACCTGGCGCTTCCTTACAGAGGAAGAGGTGGAACAGCTCCGCCGGATATAAAATTTGCGGCTGGAAAACTTTTTCTTGCAGAATTGTCCTTGCTTTTCCAGGCGTTTCCCGCTATGATGATAAGGTATAGCCGGGTCCCGTTCCGGCGCACCCGGCCCTCCCTGGGTCGGACCAATGAACAAGCAGAGGAAGAGAAACGGCTTGAGCGAACAAAACAGGAGCATTGTGGTCATCGGCGGGGGCGCCGCGGGGATGCTCGCGGCGCTGACTGCTGCCCGGCTGGGGGCGGAGGTCACCCTGCTGGAGCGCAACCAGAAGGTGGGGCGGAAGCTCTATATCACCGGCAAGGGCCGGTGCAACCTCACCAACAACTGCACTGTGGCGGAATTTCTGGACAACGTCCCCCGGAACGGCCGCTTTCTCACCAGCGCCGTCACCCGATTTCCCCCCGCCGCCGTCCAGACCTTCTTCACGGACCTGGGGGTCCCCCTGAAGACGGAGCGGGGGAACCGGGTCTTTCCCCGGTCCGACCGGGCCGCCGACGTGGTGGACGCCCTTTTCTTCGCCCTGCGCCGGAGCCAGGTGTCCCTGGTTCAGGACCGGGCGGCGCACATTCTGACGCAGGCGGGAGGGGTCACCGGCGTCCAGGGGGAGCGGGGGCGCTACGCCGCCGGACAGGTGATCCTGGCCACCGGCGGGGTCTCCTATCCCCTCACCGGCTCCACCGGGGACGGCTACGCCATGGCCGCCGGACTGGGCCACACCATCCTGCCCCCCAGGCCCTCCCTGGTGCCCTTGGAGGCGGAGGGGGAGGACTGCCCCAGGATGCAGGGTCTCTCCCTGCGGAATGTGGTCCTGAAGGTGAAAAACCGCAAGGGCAAGGCGGTCTTCCAGGAGCAGGGGGAGCTCCTCTTCACCCACTTTGGCCTCTCCGGTCCCCTGGTCCTCAGCGCCAGCGCCCACATGCGGGACTTCGAGAAGGACCACTATACCGCCGTCATCGACCTCAAGCCGGCCCTGGACGAGGCCGCCCTGGACGCCCGGCTGGTGCGGGAGCTCACCGGCCAGCCCAACCGGGCCTTTCACAACGTGCTGGAGACCCTGGAGCCCCGGCTGCTGGTCCCCATCCTGGCGGAGCGCTCAGGCATCCCGCCGGACACCCCGGCCAACGCCGTCACCCGGGCCCAGCGCAGGCGGCTGCTGGAACTTCTCAAGGGTCTGGCGTTCTCAATCGCCGGCCCCCGGCCCGTCCAGGACGCCATTGTCACCAGCGGCGGAGTCAAGGTGTCGGAGGTGGACCCCCATACCATGGGCTCCAAGCTGGTACAGGGACTTTACTTTGCGGGGGAGCTGCTGGATGTGGACGCCTACACCGGGGGCTTCAACCTCCAGATCGCCTGGTCCACCGGCCGGGCGGCCGGGGAGGCCGCCGCCCTGGCCGTTGAAACCAGCCGGCATATCCAGCCGGAAGCACCTTCAGCCCCTGAATGACGCAATTTTCCTGGCAATTTATTTGGATTTCCGCTTTTTAAACCGGCCCTGGCCGTCTCCTGCGGGAGAGAAAGAGCAGAATCACTGTGGGAGGCATACAAAAATGGGTTTTCAGAGCATCGCCATTGACGGGCCCGCCGGAGCGGGCAAGAGCACCCTGGCCAGACGGCTGGCCGGGGCTTTGGGTTTTCTCTATGTGGACACTGGGGCCATCTATCGGACCCTGGGCCTCTTCGCCCTGCGCAGCGGCGTGGACCCGGCGGACCCGGCGGCCATGGAGGCGCTCCTGCCCCGGATCTCCCTCCGCATTGATTACGGGCCCGACGGGGGGCAGCATATGTTTCTGGGCCAGGAGGATGTGACCCAGGCCATCCGTTTACCGGAGGTCTCCCGGGCCTCCTCCGCCGTGTCGGCCATCCCGGCGGTACGGGCCTATCTGCTGGAGATGCAGCGGGGGCTGGCCGGGAGCCGCAACGTGGTCATGGACGGCCGGGACATCGGGACGGTAGTGCTGCCCCAGGCCGATGTGAAGGTCTTCCTCACCGCCAGTCCTGAGGCCAGGGCCCAGCGCCGCTACGCCGAGCTGTCTGCCCGGGGGACGCCCCAGGACTACGCCGCCGTCCTGGCCGATATGATAGAGCGGGATCGAAAGGACACCACCCGCGCCGCCGCCCCTCTCCGCCAGGCGGAGGACGCCGTTTTGGTGGACACCACCCATCTGGACCTGGAGGAGAGCTTTCACGCTCTGCTGGATGCCGTCAAAAGGGAGCTGAAAGCATGAGAACCTTTTACGCCGTGATATACGCCATTGTCTTTCCCTTCTTTAACCTGGTGCACCCCAACCGGACCATCGGGCGGGAGCACATCCCGGAGGGGGGGGCACTGGTGTGCAGCAACCACACGGCACTGTCCGACCCTGTCTTCCTGGCCTTTGCCCTCCAGCGCAAGAATCAAATCCGGCCCATGGCCAAGGCGGAGCTCCTTCGCATCCCGTTTCTAGGCTGGATTTTGAAGCACATCGGCGTCTTTGGGGTGGAGCGGGGCAAGTCCGACGTGGCAGCTATCAAGCACGCCATGAAGCTTCTGAAGGAGGGGGAAAAGGTCCTGCTCTTTCCCGAGGGACACCGGCTCCACCAGGGCCAGGCGGGCCAGGGCGAGGGCAAGAACGGCGCCGCCATGCTGGCGGTGCGGTGCGGGGTGCCCATCCTGCCGATCTATGTGCCGGAGAAAAAGCACTGGTTCCGCAAGACCACTATCGTCATTGGGGAGCCCTACCGCCCCCAGGTGTCCTCCCGGAAGGGCACCATGGAGGAGTACGACGCCATCACCGCCGATTTGATGGAGCGCATCCGCGCCCTGGGGGAGCAGGCGGGATGAGAAAGGTGACCTTGGCCAAATCCGCCGGCTTCTGCTACGGCGTGAAGCGGGCGGTGGACCTGGCCGGACAGGCGGTGGAGCAGGGGAGGGTCTATCTGCTGGGGCCGGTTATCCACAACGACAATGTGGTGGCGGAGCTGGAGCGAAAGGGGGCTGTTCTGGTCCGCCGTGTGGAGGAGGTACCCCCGGGGGCTCGGGTGATTCTCCGCTCCCACGGGGAGGCCCGGGCGGTGTACGAGGCCCTGGAGGCAAAGGGTTGTCAGGTGGTGGATACCGCCTGCCCCAACGTCACCCGCATTCACCGGCTGGTGGAGCGGGCCGAGGCCGCGGGGCGGCAGCCGGTGATCATCGGCGCACCGGACCACCCGGAGATCGCCGCCATCGCCGGCTGGTGCCGCCATCCCGTGGTGCTGCCGGACGCCAAAGCCTTTGGCCAATGGCTGGAAGACGGCCCAGAGCGCCGGGAAAAACCCCTGACTCTGGTTTCTCAGACCACCTCTACCCGAGAAATTTGGGAGGCCGTCATAGAAAAAGCAAAAAAAGAGTGTACAAACGCCGAAATTTTTGATACAATATGTAGTGCTACGTATATGCGGCAATCGGAGGCTCAGGAGCTGGCGGCCCAGTCCGACGCCATGATCGTCGTTGGGGACCGCAAGAGCTCCAACACCCGGCGCCTGGCCGAGCTGTGCCGAATACGCTGCCCTCTGGTCCTTGCGGTCGAGGGGGCGGAAGCGCTGGAGCCGGCCTCCCTTGGGGGGGCAGCTTCCATCGGAATCACCGCGGGGGCATCGACGCCCGGGTGGATAATAAAGGAGGTCTATGACAAAATGAGCGACGAAATCATGGAGATCGAGGAATCCTTCGCGGATCTGCTGGAGAAATCGATCAAGACTTTAAATACAGGAGAGAAGGTAACCGGCGTAGTGACAGAGATCACCCCCACGGAAATCTATGTGGACCTGGGCACCAAGCACGCGGGCTACATCCCTGTATCCGAGCTCAGCGACGACCCCACCGCCAAGGTGGAGGACATCGTGAAGGTGGGCGATGAGATCGAGACCTACGTTATGCGGGTCAACGACGCCGAGGGCGTGGTCACCCTGTCCAAGAAGCGGCTGGACACGGTGAAGAGCTGGGACGAGGTGGAGCAGGCCAAGGAGGAAGGCACCATCGTGGAGGGCGTCATCACCGAGGAGAACAAGGGCGGCGTGGTGGCCTCTGTCAAGGGGGTCCGCGTCTTTATCCCCGCCTCTCAGACGGGCCTGCCCCGGAACGCACCCATGAGCGAGCTGGTGAAGAAGAAGGTCCGCCTGAAGATCACCGAGGTCAACCGGGCACGCCGCCGGGTGGTGGGCTCTATCCGGGCCGTGGAGCAGGCCGAGCGGGCGGAGAAAGCCGCCAAGGTCTGGGCCGAGATTGAGAACGGCAAGCGCTATCAGGGCGTGGTGAAGTCCCTGACTTCCTACGGCGCCTTTGTGGACATCGGCGGCGTGGACGGCATGGTCCACATCTCCGAGCTCTCCTGGAGCCGCATCAAGCACCCCTCCGAGGTGGTCAGCGTGGGCGACCCCGTGGAGGTGTATGTCATCTCCTTCGACCCGGAGAAGAAGAAGATCTCTCTGGGTATGAAGGACCGGAGCCAGGACCCCTGGACTGTCTTCACCGGGAAGTACAGCGTGGGCGACACCGCCAACGTGAGAATCGTCAAGCTGATGACCTTCGGCGCCTTCGCCGAGATCGTCCCAGGCGTGGACGGCCTCATCCACATCTCCCAGATTGCCGACCACCGCATCGACAAGCCCAGCGACGTGCTCAAAGAGGGCGACATGGTGGATGTGAAGATCATTGACATCGACACGGAGAACCAGAAGGTCTCCCTGTCCATCCGCGCCCTGCTGGAGGACCCCACGGAGGAGCCCCAGGAGGACGTGGAAGACTGATATTTGGCCTGATTTGATGAAAATGTCCCGTTTCCTCAGAGGAAACGGGACATTTTTTATGAATATTTCCAATGGGATGTCCCGTTTTCGACTTGCGAATTCTGCTAAAATGGTTTATAATAAACTCATTGGGAGCATTTGTCAAGTTATTTTTTCGGTCAGGGAGGTGGCCATCATGTTTCAGGTAGGAGATAAAATCGTTCATCCGATGCATGGTGCCGGTGTGGTAGAGAGCATCGTCACCAAAAAGGTCAACGGCGTCGTCCGGGAATACTATATCCTGAAGATCCCGGTGGGGGGGATGCTGGTCATGGTCCCCACCGAAAACTGCGAGGAGATCGGCGTCCGTCCCATTGTGGGGAAGGAGGAGGCCGACCGCCTCATCGCCGCCATGTCGGACATCCAGGTGGATATGACCCAGAACTGGAACCAGCGCTACCGGGAGAATATGCTCCGCATCAAGAGCGGGGATCTCCTGGAGGTGGCCAAGGTGGTGAAAGGGCTCATGCTCCGGGAGGGAGACCGGGGCCTGTCTACCGGAGAGCGGAAGATGCTCCACTCCGCCAAGCAGATTCTGATCTCTGAGCTGGTCTTGTCCCAGGGCGCCAGCTACGAGGACGTGGAGGCCCGCATCAATAACGCCCTGACCTGAGCTCATCCGCTGGCATTGGTACAAAAGGAGCCGGAAGGCTCCTTTTTGGTGAAAGACCTGCTAATAAAAGTCAAGTAGAAATTTCAGATTTTTAGGGAGGCGAAAAAATGCAATACAAAATCAA
>NZ_CALXGA010000004.1 GCF_944387725.1 uncultured Intestinimonas sp.
TTCCATCACCCGTCCTTAGTTTACCACCTATTCCACCTCCTCGCTATTTCTATTTTCTAACTTGATGGAGTACTAGTCCCGGTCCCGGATGGGACTTCCAGCGCTCCGGGCGGACACCCCGGCCCGGATGCGCTGGGCGGCCTCTTGGGGCCCGATCTTCACCTGCTCCCCCGAGGCCATATCCTTCACCGAGCAGAGCCCGGCGGCAATCTCGTCCTCCCCCAGGAAGACCACATAGGGGATGCCCAGCTTGTCCGCATAGTTCATCTTGCTCTTGAACTTCTTCTTCTCGGTGTAAATCTGGGTCCGCACCCCCGCCTCCCGGAGGGTGGTGGCCAGGGCGATGGCGGGGGAGAGGTCCTCGGTCATGGGCAGCAGAAGGGCGTCGGCGGGGGCGGTGAGAAGGTCCTCATTCAGATACCCCTGGTCCTCTAGTACAAAGAAGAGCCGAGTAAGTCCGATGGAAATTCCAACTCCAGGGAGTTGTTTCTCCGTGTAATATTCCGCCAAGTTGTCATATCGCCCCCCGGAACAGATAGAACCAATCTCCGGGTGGTCCAGCATGACCGTCTCATAGACCGTGCCAGTGTAGTAGTCCAGGCCCCGGGCGATGGTGAGGTCCACGGCGAAGTGGTCCTCCGGCACCCCGAAAGCGGAGAGGTAGCCCACCACCGTGGAGAGCTCCCCGACGCCCTGGTCCAGCAGCTGGTTCTGCCCCCGAAGGTCCTCCAGGTCGGACATGGGGTCGGGAGTGGAGAGGAGGGCCAGCAGCCGGTCTGCCCCTTCCTCCGGCACACCGAAGTCGCCGGTGAGGATGGCCCTGACTTTCTCCGGGCCGATCTTTTCCAGCTTGTCGATGGTCCGCATGATATCCCCGGAGCGCTCCCGGAGGCCCAGCAGGTCAAAGAGGCCACTGAGGACTTTCCGGTTGTTGACCCGGATTTTGAACCGCCGCAGCCCCAGGGCGGTGAAGGTCTTGTAGATGATGGCGGGGACCTCGGCCTCATTGATGATGTCCAGGGCCCCGTCGCCGATGACGTCGATGTCGGCCTGGTAGAACTCCCGGAACCGCCCCCGCTGGGCCCGCTCCCCCCGGTAGACCTTGCCGATCTGGAAGCGGCGGAAGGGAAAGGAGAGCTCATTGTGGTGGAGGGCCACATACTTGGCCAGGGGGACCGTCAGGTCGAAGCGGAGGGAGAGGTCGGTGTCCCCCTTGGTAAAGCGGTAGATCTGCTTTTCGGTCTCGCCTCCCCCTTTGGCCAGCAGGACCTCGCTGGCCTCGATGGCGGGGGTGTCCAGGGGGGTGAAGCCATAGAGGGCGTAGGTCCTCCGCAGAGTCTCTACCATACGGTCGAACTGGACCTGCCGGTGGGGCAGCAGTTCCATAAAGCCAGATAGGGTGCGTGGTTTGATGCGCTCCATTTACAACGCTCCTTTGTATATAATCAGCGGGGGGACAAAAAGGCGCTTCCGCCCCGGCAATGGGACGAAAGCGCCTGCCTCCGTGGTGCCACCCATTTTCAACGGCCTGTGGAAAACCGGCCGTCCTCGCGCCTTCTGTTGCGGGAAGGGAACCGCGCCCGTCTCCGGGCCCGCTGCTGGGGCCGTCTTCTCCCGCTCCTGTCCGCAGAGCGCTTTCAGCCGGCGGCGCTCCTCTCTGTCCGGCGGTGCTGCGGGGTACTCCTGCTCCGTCCTCGCGGTGTCTTTGATGATATTATCCCACAATGGAGAAAAAGTCAATGGAAATCTCCACACTTTTCCGCAGCTTGTGGATAAATCCTCTTGCCGGTTTCTACATCCGCGATTTAAATGAAAAAACCGCCCCATTCTGGGAACGGTTAAAAGACTGGGCGCAGGCCGCAGCGGCCTGCGGTCATCTGCCCCAGGTTTCCCTCCCAGCTCCTTTCCGCCGCGGGACCAAGACTGGTCAGCTCCAGGCCGTCCTCTGTATGGACGGTCAGGTAGCAGTTGTAGTGGTAATCCTCTCCCTCCACAAGATAAGCCCCCAGGTCGGCGTTCCACAGACCTTCCACATCTTGGACAGCCTGAACCTGTCCGGCAAGGGAACCGGCGTCCTCTGGGTCCAGAATGGCGTACCGCACCTCCACCCACACCGCTTCCGCCAGGAGGTTGGGCTGAACACCTCTTGGGTCCAGCTCGATCTGGAGAACCGTGTCCAACCCCCCCGCGCCCAACGGCTCCCATTGGACCTTGCACTCCATGGAGAGGGCCTCCTCCGTCCGCAGACTGGGCAGGGCCTCCCGCCGGATGCTCTCCGCCGTGCCCAGGGCCGCCACCGGGGCTACCTCCTCCCGGAGGGAACAGGTGAGGCGCCCCCGGAGCCAGCCGGAGCCGTCATCGGTGAGTGGGACGCTCTCCCCGGTGTCCAGGCTCAGAAGGGCGGTCTCGCCCGCCCGGAACTCCTTGGGCATCACCCCCGCCTCCAGCACCAGGGCCCCGTCCTCATAGCGCAGGGTCGTCTCCGTCTGAGAAAAGAGACTGGCCTCCCGCTCCAGGGCCTCCTGGAGGGCCGCCTCCTGGCGGTCCATGGCCTCCCGATAGTCCTCCCGGAGATGATTGAAGTCCTCCTGGAGTGCGTGGATTTCCCCGTAAAGCCGGTTCATCTGACCGAAGAGGTCCCAGTTCATCCCCAGCAGCGCAGCCAGGGCGGCCCCGGCGGCCAGGGCAGGCAGTTTTTTCTTGTCCATCGCAGAAACCCTCTCCTTAGGGCTTGTTTGAAAATTGGCGATGTGTCCAGCAGCGAGGGATTTTGAGCCGCTGGCAAGCAATTTTTTCGCAGGAATCCTGGCGGATTTCAAGGAAAAATTGCGCCGTCCAGGGGGCAAAAGACCCGCTGATTGGGTATGTTGCCATTTTTCAAACAAGCCCTAGAAAAAGGGCCCGCTCCTTCTGAAAGCGGAGGGGCGGGCCCTGATATTTGGGCAGAGACTACACGGTGAAGGGGACGGTCTTGGGGCTGACGATGTCCCGCCAGTCCAGATCCCCCCGCTCCAGGCCGTGAATGAGCATTTCGGCGGTGCCCACGTTGGTGGCGTAGGGGATGTTGTACTGGTCACACAGACGGCTGATGTAGTCGATTTCCTTGTCCAGGTTGTGGCTCTGGGGGTCGGTGAAAAAGAGCACCATGTCGATCTCGTTGTAGGCGATCCGGGCCCCGATCTGTTGGCTGCCCCCGTGCTCATGGGACAAAAAGAGGTTCACCGGCAGGCCGGTAGCCTCGGCCACCATTTTTCCGGTGGTATTGGTGGCGCAGACGGTGTGCTTGGAGAGGATGCCGCAGTAAGCGATGCAGAACTGCACCATCAATTCCTTTTTTCGGTCGTGGCTCATCAGCGCGATGTTCATTTCTCCCTCATCCTCTCTTTTCCACAAAGGCCCTTTCCCGGACCTATCGGAGCTTCATCAGGGGGACCCGCTCCCCGACGAGTCGCTTGGCGATGTTTAAGTAGGCCAGGGCGGCCCCCCGGCGGCTGAACAGAATCAGGGGCTCCCCACGGTTGGCGGACAGCATGACATCAGGGTCCTCGGGAACCACCCCCAGCAGGGGGAGTCCGGCGGCGTCCATCGCGTCGTCAATGGTGGTGTGAAGCCGCCGCAGCAGCTTCGGCTGAACCCGGTTCATCACCAGATGAATGGTCTCCAGCGTCCGGGTCAGCTCCACCACCGTCTTCTGGGCGTCCCGCAGGGCAGAGGAGTCGCTGGTGGAGACCACCAGCCCCCGGTCCGCCCCGCAGACGGCAAGCCGGAAGCCGCTCCCAAGTCCCGCCGGGGAGTCCATCAGGATGTAGTCGAACCGCTCCCGGGCCCGCCGGAGCAGCTCCCGCATCTTCTCCGGGTCCAGCCCCTCCCTGGGGGGATAAACCGGGGCCGTGAGGAGGTAGAGCCCCCGAATCACCGGATGTTCCACGGCTGCCCGCTCCAGGGAGCACCGCCCGGCCATCACATCGGAAAAATCCATCAGGGCCCGGTCCGTCATGCCCAGGGAGATGTCCAGGTTCCGCAGGCCGATGTCCATGTCAATGCACAGGGTCCGATGGTTCAGGGCGGCCAGGCAGGAGGCCACGCCCCCGGTGAGGGAGGTCTTGCCTGTGCCGCCCTTCCCGGATGTGACCACGATTGCTGTTCCCATTGCCTTCCTCCTCAGCCTTGTCTCTCATTATACCATTTCATTGGGCAGATATCAAATCATATTTGTGAAAAATGGGCAAAAATTTTCGCTTCGCTGCCCAAATTATAAGGGGGCCTTGCGGATTCTCGCCCAGCGGCGGGGATAGCCCTTGGGGGTGGGAGCGATTTTCTCCACCGCCGCCACCGTCCGCTTCACCTCAGTCCCGGGGATGGCGTAGTGCCAGGCGGGCAGCAGCCGCCCCCCCAGCACCGATACCGCCCGGCCGGCGGCGTCCACCTCCGCCTGACAGCCTGCGGCCTTCATGGCCAGGAAGCGGCCCCCCACCCGCACAAAGGGCAGGCACAGCTCCGCCAGGACCCGCAGATCGGCCACCGCCCGGGCGGCGGCGAAGTCAAAGGCCTCCCGCCAGTCCGGCTCCTGGGCCAGCTCCTCGGCCCGGTCGTGGCGGAGGGTCACCCCCTCCAGTCCCAGCGCCTGGCACACGGTCTCCAGCCAGTCCAGCCGCTTCCCCAGGCTGTCCACCAGGGTCAGCCGCAGGTCAGGCGCCAGCACCTTGAGCACCACGCCGGGAAAGCCCGCCCCGGTGCCCACGTCCACCAGAGAGGCCCCCGCCAGTCCGGCGCAGCCCAGCAGGGCGGCTGAGTCCAGAAAGTGCAGGGTGGCCACCTCCTCCGGCCGGGTGATGGCGGTAAGGTTCATCACCTGGTTCTGCTCCAGCAGCAGCTGGCCGTAGCGCATCAGCTTCTCCACCGCTCCCGCAGGGGGCGCGATACCCAGCTCCGCCAGCCCCTGTTCCAGCAGCCCTCTCACAGCCTCACCCCCAAAAATTCCGCAGCAGGGAGGGAATGCCCGACCACAGGTTCAGCCCAATGAGCACCAGGCAGGCCCCGGTGAGCAGCACGCAGGCGGGGAGCCCCCCCCGGCCCAGGCGGCGCCGGAGGATGGCGGTGGCGGCCAGTCCGCCCAGGGCGGGGCAGAGGAAGAGGGGGCCTAGGCCGATGAGGAACCGGGCGGTGGCCAGATAGTAGGTAAAGGCCGCCAGGATCATCAGCATGTAGACCACGCCCACCCAGGCCCAGGCCCGCTTCACCGGCGAGGCGTAGACCACCGGGGCCCGCTCCTCCTCCTCAGGGCGCTTCTCCTCCGGCATGGCCGGCACCTCCTTCCGTCTCCCGGACCCGCTGCCCTTCCCGCAGCAGGTCCCGGATCTCTGTCAGCAGCTTCTCCTCGTTGGAGGGGGCAGGGGGCGTCGGAGCCGCCTCCTTCTTCCGCCACAGGCCGTTCACCGCCTTCATCATACAAAAGACTACAAAGGCCATGATGAGGAAGTTGAGTACAGCGTTGAGAAAGCTCCCCACCATCAGGTCCCCGCCGCCGGGCAGGGGGATGCTCAGGGCGGAGAGGTCCTCGTTGTCCCCGGCGAAGACGCCCAGGACGGGGTTGATGATATCGTTGACCAGAGAGTTGGTGATGGCGTTGAAGGCGCCGCCGATAAGGACGCCCACCGCCAGGTCCATGACGTTCCCCCGGGTGATGAATTTGCGGAATTCAGCAAAAAAGCCCTTGGCATTGTCTTTTCCCATGGTACAGCCTTTCTTATCCAAAATCAGGGAGGTCAGCTTGCCGGCAGGAGCACCCGCCGGGACGGGTCCACAATCCGGGCCAAAACCACCGCCAGCTCGGCCCGGGTGAGGCCCCGGTTCCCGGCAAAGGCCCCGGAGGCGTCCACACCGGTGAGAATACCCGCCCGGTAGAGGGTTAAGGCGGCCTGGTCCGCCGTGTCGGGGATCATCTCCACCTGGTTGATGGGGGTCAGCTCCTCCGCCGGCAGAGCGGAGCACAGCCACTCCGCCAGGTCCAGCCGGGTGGCGGGGTCCTCAAAGGCGGCCTCCTCCGGCTGGCTGTCCAGAAGCTCGTGCTCCCGGGCATACCACAGGGCGTTGCGGTACCACATGCCAGTGGCCGGGGCGGGGAGGAAGGAGGCAAACTCCCGGTTGAAGGCGGTGTAGTCGGAGCCTGGGTCGGCCACGAACTCCATCCGGGCGGCGTAGCCCTCCGCCGGGGCCAGGCTTCCGGTGAGCACCTGTTTGCCGTTGAGAATCAGCACGGCGCTGGCCGCGCCCCCCGCCGGGGTCAGGGCCTGGCCCTCGGCCTCGGTGACGGTGAGATAGAGGTGGAGCTGCCGGGGGTTCTGGGTGTCGAAGCGGTAAGTGAGGTCCCGGTTTTGCTCACAGGTGTTGAAGGACAGGAGCACCGCTCCGGCGGGGGTGGTGATGGCGCCGGTGCCCCAGCTCTCCGGGGCCTCCGGCAGGTCTCCCTGGCCCCCCCCGGCCCGGTAGTGGAGCCGGGCGGCCACGGTCATGACCTCCGCCAGGGTCACCGCCCCCTGGGGAGAAAAGGTATCCGCTCCGGTGCCCTGGAGCAGGCCGGCTTCGACACACAGCTCCGCGCTGTCGGCGTACCAGGCCCCCTCCGGCACGTCGGAAAAGGCCAGGGCCCGGCCCGGGAGGAGCAGGGCCAGGAGCAGCCCCGCCACGGCAATTCGCCTTTTCATTTGCATCCTCTCTTTCTGCGTTGGGCAGGGAAGGGGTCACTTCTGTTTGGGAATCAGGACTTCCTTCCCGCCCATATAGGGCTGGAGCACCTGTGGAATCTTCACGCTGCCGTCGGCCTGAAGGTTGTTCTCCAGCAGGGCAATGAGCATCCGGGGAGGCGCCACACAGGTGTTGTTCAGGGTGTGGGCCAGGTAGTTCTTGCCGTCCTCCCCCCGGATGCGGATTTTCAGCCTTCTGGCCTGGGCGTCCCCCAGGTTGGAGCAGGAGCAGACCTCAAAATACTTCTTCTGCCGGGGGCTCCAGGCCTCGATGTCGCAGGACTTCACCTTCAAATCCGCCAGATCGCCGGAACAGCACTCCAGCTGCCGTACCGGGATGTCGAAGCTGCGGAAGAGCTCCACCGAGTAGCGCCACATCTTTTCATACCACTCCATGGAGTCCTCTGGCTTGCAGACCACGATCATCTCCTGCTTCTCAAACTGGTGGATGCGGTAGACCCCCCGCTCCTCGATGCCGTGGGAGCCCTTCTCCTTGCGAAAACAGGGGGAGTAGGAGGTGAGGGTCTGGGGGAGCTTCTCCTCCGGGAGAATCTGGTCGATAAAGCGGCCGATCATGGAGTGCTCGCTGGTGCCGATGAGGTAGAGGTCCTCCCCCTCAATCTTATACATCATGCTGTCCATGTCGGTCTGGCTCATGACTCCCTCCACCACGTTGCCGTGGATCATGAAGGGGGGGATGCAGTAGGTGAAGCCCTTGTCGATCATAAAGTCCCGGCCGTAGGCCAGCACCGCCTCGTGGAGCCGGGCGATGTCCCCCAGGAGGTAGTAGAAGCCCTGTCCGGCCACCCGGCCCGCGGCGTCCATGTCAATGCCGTCAAAGGACTCCATTATCTCGGTGTGATAGGGGATGGGGAAGTCGGGGACCAGGGGCTCCCCGAAGCGCTCCACCTCCACGTTGGCGGAGTCGTCGGGGCCGATGGGCACCGAGGGATCAATGATCTGGGGGATCACCAGCAGTATCTTGTGGATTTCTCGGGCCAGCGCATCCTCCCGGCCCTCCAGATAGGCCAGCCGGTCGGCGTCGGCCTTGACCTCAGCCTTGAGCTGTTCGGCCTCCTGGAGCTTGGAGGGGTCCTTCTTGGACTGTCCCATGAGGATGCCCACCTGCTTGCTCTTGGTGTTTCGGGCGGTGCGGAGGTCCTGGGCCTCCTGGATGGTTTTCCGGTTCTCGGCATCCAGCGAGAGCACCTGGTCCACCAGGGGGAGCTTTTCGTCCTGGAATTTCTTTCGAATGTTCTCTTTCACGGCCTCCGGGTTCTCCCGGATGAATTTGATGTCCAGCATCTTTTTTCACCTCATTGTTTTTGTGGGGCGGGCTCCACCCCCGGGGGCTGGCCTGGCCAGGGCAGGCGCACTTCCGGCAGGTGTCCGGACCCCAGGGTCAGAACTTCCCTAAAAAGGGCATCGGCCCTGTGTTTCACGTGAAACAATCAATAGAGATCGTCATAAATCTCCTGATAGCGGTCCGCAGGGGAGAAGCGGTCATTGTTAGTGGTGCTCTGTGTGGGGAGATAGTCCTTCAGAGGCGTCTGGCCGTTGGAGGTGTCCTCCATGACCGCCATCAGCTCCCGGCAGAGGGAATACCGGCCCCGGACATAGGCCTCGTTTACCTGCCAAAAGTAGTCCAGCGCCTGGCAGGTCTGCTCCAGGACATACTCCTGATGGCTGATGATGTCAGGCAGCACGTCCAGCTGGTCCTGGGCGTCGGCCAGCTGGCTCTCCAGCTGGGCCACCTGGGCCTTCAGGTCCTCGTTCTCCTGGATGACGTTCTCCAAGGCTGAGGAACTCTCTTCCAGGTCGCTCATGGTCTCATGGTTGGCCCGCTGCTGAATGATATAGCTCCAGGCCATCAGCAGAAAGGCGGCGGCGAAGAGGATCACCAGATAGAGCATCACAGAGGTCCCTTTGCGGCGTTTTTCGGTTTCCGACTGGGCCTTGGCCGGGTCCCACACGGTCTTTTCCGGCTCCTGGCTCACAGGGGGCTCCCTCCCTTCAAGGTCTCCTCCAGCCGGTCCAGCAGCGCGGTCAGGTCCTCGTCATTGTAAAACTCAAACTCCAGCCGGCCCTTTTTGGGGCCCATGGTGATGGAGACCTTCCGGCCCCAGCGGGCCGAGAGCTCCTTGGCGGCGGCGTCCCGGTACAGCTTCATGGGGTCTGACGGCTTTTCGCCGCCGCTGTCCTCCATCTCCTCCCGGTCCCGGGCCAGGCGCTTGGCCAAGGCCTCGGTCTGCCGCACGGACAACCCCTCGGCCACCACCTTCTGAGCCAGCTTCTTCTGCTCCTCGGCGCGGGGCAGCGACAGCAGCGCCCGGGCGTGGCCGGCGGAGAGCCTGCCCTCCTCCACCAGGGCCCGGACGGCGTCGGGCAGGGCCATCAGCCGCAGGGCGTTGGCCACCGCCGGACGGGACTTGCCCACCCGCCGGGCGGCCTCCTCCTGGGTGAGGCCGTACTCCTCGATCAGGGCCTGGTAGCCCATAGCCTCTTCCATGGGATTCAAGTCCTCCCGCTGGAGGTTTTCAATGAGGCCAAGCTCCATGACCTTGCGGTCATCGGCCTCCACAATGACGGCCGGCACCTCACGGAGGCCGGCCAGCTTGGCCGCCCGCCAGCGGCGCTCCCCGGCGATGATCTGGTAGTAGCCGGAGGCCAGCCGCCGGACCGTCAAGGGCTGTAGGATGCCGTGGAGCCGGATGGACTCGGCCAGAGCGGCCAACGTCTCCTGGTCAAAGCGCTTCCGGGGCTGTTTCAGTCCCGGCTCCACCTGGGCGATGGGGAGGAGGACGGAGCCCCCTTCCTGGGTCTGGAGGGCGGCGTCCCCCAGCAGGGCCCCAAGCCCTCTGCCCAGGCCCCGTTCTAGTGCCATAGGATCACTCCTTTTTTGTGATGCTCCCCGTCTGGGGATGGGATTCAACGTTTTGCCGCCACCAGCGCATTTTTCTCCAGCACCTCCTCCGCCAGGGCCTGGTAGGCCTCAGCCCCCCGGGAGAGACTGTCGTAGGCCGTCACCGGCTTGCCGTGGCTGGGGGCCTCGGAGAGGCGGACGTTCCGGGGGATGACGGTGGCGTAGACCCTGCCGGGGAAGTGGCGCTTGACCTCCTCCGCCACCTGCATGGACAGATTGGTCCGGCCGTCATACATGGTGAGGACCACACCCTCCAGGTCAATGTCCCGGTTCAGGGAGCGCTTCACAATGCGGATGGTGGTCAGCAGGTCGCTGAGGCCCTCCAGGGCGTAGTACTCACACTGGACCGGCACCAGCACCGTGTCTGCCGCGCACAGGGCGTTGAGGGTCAGCAGCTCCAGGGAGGGAGGACAGTCAATGAAGAGGTAGTCATACGCATCCCGAAAGGGCGCCAGGGCGTCCTTCAGCAGGTACTCCCGGCGCTCCATGCCGATCATCTCCACCGTGGCCCCGGCCAGAGACTTGTTGGATGGGATCACGTCGGCCCAGGCCGTGGACACCACCGCCTTCCGGCAGTCCGCCCCGTCGATGAGAACGTCGTAGATGGAGGGGGAGGCCGTAGTTTTATCCACCCCGAAGCCCGAGGTGGTGTTGGCCTGGGGGTCAAAGTCACAGACCAGCACCCGCTGGCCCTGGGCCTGCAGGGCGGCGGCCAGGTTCACACAGGTGGTGGTCTTGCCTACGCCGCCCTTTTGGTTGACGATTGCAATGGTCTTTCCCATGAGACATTCGCTCCTGTTTCTCTGTTTGCCCCGACGGGTTGGGATAGGTCTCCATTCTCATGCGTAAAAAACAAAGCCACAGGTCTGGAAAGGCTCTCCGCCCATTGGCTCTGCACATCCTGGGGCAGTCTTTTTCAGCGCGCCCCACGCGGACACAAAGAACTGTGCGGCCATGCCGCACGAATCAACCCCTTTGCGGTCAATTCAGCCAATGACATTATTATAATGCCCCCGGCGGCGGAATTCAACAGGCAATGTGTGTTTCACGTGAAACAAGGTCTACAAAAACCGCAGAAAAAAGCGCGGAATGTTCCACGTGAAACATTCCGCACGATATGGGCGGGCGCAGGGGAGGGAGGAGGCCCTTTCGGGCGCCCGGCCCGAGGCCGGGAGCTTGACCGCCGGCCCGCCGCAGGACCCCGAGAAATTGCAGAGGGCATTGTGCCTCCGGGGTCCAACCACCGTCCAATCAGCCAGGCAGACAACCGCTTAACCCTTGGCCCGGCGCCGGGATTCCGCCGGAGTCTTTGGAATGCGGATGGTCAGCAGGATATTCTCCTCCGTCTCCTCCCGGGCGCACTGGGCGTCGATACCCGCCCCCTGCATCACCGAGAGGCCCCGGTCCACACTGTTGAGGAAAAACCGTACATCCTTGATGAGGTAGATGGGCTTTCGCCGCTTGGGGGGCTTGGGTGTCAGCAGGCTCTCGATGTAGGCCTCGGTCTGGGCCACCGTCAGATGGGCGGCGGCAATGTGATCCAGGGCGGAGCGCTGCGCGCTCTCCCCCTCCAGCCGCAGAAGGGCCCTGGCGTGCCGCTCCGTGAGGCCGTACTTTCGTAGCAGCGCCCGAATCTCCGGGGAGAGCTTCAGCAGGCGCAGCTTGTTGGCCACTGCAGACTGGGACTTTCCGATGCGCCGGGCGGCCTCCTCCTGGGAGAGGTGATAGGTGCGGATGAGCCGGTCCAAAGCCTGGGCCTCCTCCAGGAAGTTCAAATCCCGGCGCTGGAGGTTTTCCACCAGGGCCAGCAGGGAGGAGGCCCGGTCGTCCACATCCACCACAATACAGGGCACCTCCCGAAGTCCCGCCAGCTTGGCCGCCCGGAGCCGCCGCTCCCCGGACACCAGCTCCCAGCCGTCGCCCTGACGGCGCACCGACAGGGGCTGCAGAATGCCGTGCTCTTGGATGCTCTGGGCCAGCTCCTCCAGCCCCTGAGGGTCAAACTGGGTCCGGGGCTGCCCCGGGTTGGGCCGCAGCTCCTCCACCAGCAGATAGAGCACCTTGCCGGTCTCGAAAAGCCCCTCTCTTTTTCGGAAAATCGGCATAAGAAAGCCTTCTTTCACAGATTGATATCCATATTTTACCACATTCTCCGGTGAAATCTGCCGCTCCCCGTCGAAAGGCCATTTTTTCCTCCCAGACAAAGGGGGGGCCTCCGAAGAGGCCCCCGCGTCAGAGCGTTTTTTCATAGATGCACAGACCGTCCGCCCCGCTCCGGCGCACCGCGAAGCCATCGGGCGGAGCAGCGCCGCCAAGGCCCAAAATCCACGCCGTCATATTTTGGGCGCTCTCAATGGCCCGGTCCAGGTCCCCCTGATAGTCAAAGACCGTCTCCACGCCGATCCCCGCCGCCAGAAACATGCCCGGCGCACCGCGCGCCAGCAGTGCGATGCTCCGGTAAATGGCCGCGTAGCAGGACCGATTCTCTGCTGTGATACGGTCACGGTCAAGCTGGGGATGACCAAAGGTATCCACCCAGGCGGTAAAGATGGCTTCCGCCCCCGCCCGCTCCAGATGCCAGCCCGCCGCCCGAAAGGCGACAGCGGCACACTCCGCCACAAGGATGGGATGCCGCGCCAGAAGCTCCGTCAGAGGGCCGGGCATCTCCACCGGCTGCGGGTTGTCAAACTGCCAGCTGTCCATGGAGACAAGGGACCGCGTGGTGATCCCGTACCCACGGATCAGCCTCTGTATGGTCCACAGCTCGGGACACTTCCGAAGCATCAGGTGGACCTCCAGCACTGCGGCCACAGCCATCCCCTCCCACACCGAACATACAAGCCGTCCCGCACCATAGCCTGCGCAGTGGGGCGGGACGGCGGGCTCCGGCTCTCCCAGGCCGTCAGGCCTGGAGGAAACCCTTTCCAAAGATTTCGCTGGAGTTGGTGACGATCATGAAGGCCTGGGGGTCGTGCTCCTTGAGATACCGCCGCAGGAGGACGGCCTGGCCACGGCTGAGGACCGTCAGCACAATGTGGTGCTCCTTTTGAGTATAGGCCCCCTGGGCGTCCCAGACCGTGGCCCCCCGGATGAGGGTCTGGGTGATAAAGTCCGAGGCGATCTCCGGGTGGGAGGTGACGATCATAAAGGCCTTGCGGCGGTTGAGGGACTCGATGGCGCTGTCCACCAGCACCGACTTGAGCACCAAGCCCAGCAGGGAGCACAGCCCTGCGGTGATGTCGAAGACCAGCAGGGCCGCCGCCGCGATGAGGACATCGGAGCACAGCAGGGCCCGGCCCACGTCCAGGCCGGTATACTTCTTGAGTATCATGGCGGCAATGTCAGTACCCCCGGTGGAGGCGTCCAGATTAAAGAGAATGGCCGAGCCCAGGGCCGGCAGGAGCACCGCGAAAAAGAGCTCCAGCATCAGTTCGCCGGTAAGGGGCTCTGACAGGGGGCACAGCCACTCGAAGACCTGGACCAGGGCGGAGTAGAGCAGAGAGCAGTAGACCGTCCGAAATCCGAAGCCCTTGTCCAGCAGCAAAAAGCCCAGCACCAGGAAAAGCAGGTTAATCAGGGTGTTAAACACCGAGGGGGTCAGCCAGGCGTGGGGAAAGAGCTCCCCCAGCAGCACCGCCAGGCCGGATACCCCGCCCATAGAGAAGTGGTTGGGAAACTTAAAGAAATAGACCCCTGCGGACACCAGGACGGTGCCCAGGGTGATGAGCAGGAATTCCCGCACATCCTGTTTTTTCCCCATTGCATCGCACTCCTCTCATGACCGCTGGGCCTGGACGGCCGTCCAGACATCGTAGAAGGGGATGTCCGCCGCCGTGGGGATGGTGCCCAGCCGCCACAGGGAGACCCCTGTGATGCCGAACATCCGGGCCAGGTTCAGCTTGTCTGTGACGCTCCGGGCGTCCTCATACCACAGGGCCACCCGAAGGCCCCCCTCGGTGGTGTAGAGGGCCATGGGGTTCCGGGCGCTCTCGTCGTAGGTCACCACCGTATCGCTCTGCCCCAGCCGCTGGCGGATCACCTCCGGACCTGGGTGGTAGATGGTGGTATCGGCCAGGAGGCCGTTTTCGTCCACCGCAAACCCGGCGGTGCCGAAGGAGATCTGGAGGACAATCTTGCTCCTGTCCTGGACCCCGGTGTCCGGGTCGGTGATGGAGCACAGAGCCCGGTAGATGCTGGGCAGGGGGGTCACCGGGGAGTCGGGGGTGTGGGTCCCCACATACTCCTCCGGTACGCTGGTCCACTGGTAGTCGTGGGCCATAAGGATCACCTTATCGCAGACCTCCCCGATGGCCCGGTAGTCGTAGCCCTGATACCAGTCGTCCGGGGGGACGCAGACATAGAGGGTCTTGCCCTCCGGCAGGGCGGCCCGGAGCTCTGTGAGGAAAGAGACAAAGTCGGCCCGCAGGAGGTCGGTCCGCAGGCCCTCAAAGTCGATGGTGATGCCAGCGTAGTCCGCTGAGGCGGCGGCAAGGGCCTCCACCGCCTGGGCCCGGGCCTGCGGGTCGGGGAGGACGGCCTCCAGCACACTGGTGGAGGAGCCGTCGGCCAGATCCACATTCCGGGCGGTGTCGGCGTAGACGTTCAGATTGTAGGGAGTTCCGTTTCCCTGGAAATAGGAGAGGGCCAGCTCTGCCCCCGCCGGAATGGCCCAGTCGTTGCCGTTGGTCCGGGTGGTGTTCATGCGGGGACCCGCGGCCGAGTCGTACTCCAGCCGGGACCAGCCCAGGGAGACCACCTCCATGGTATCCGTAAGGCCGATCTGCCCATAGGAGGCAAAGGCGTAGAAGGCGTTGAGGAAGTCGACCCTGGAGACATACCGCTCATAGACCCGCACCAGCATGGCCGCCGCCTGGCCCCGGGTGGCGAAGGCCTCCGGCTGAAAGAGGAGGACCCCGTCCACCTCCACGCCGGTGGTCATGCCCATGGACGCGGCCAGGGCGATGTGCCCCACATGACTGGTCACATCGGGGAAGGGGGCACCCTCTCCGGCAATGTCGTTGGCCAGGGTCTCATAGCCCAGGGCCCGGACCAGCATCACCGCCATGTCCTCCCGGCTGATGTAGGACAAAGGGTAAAAGGCCTCTCCGGCCTCCAGGACCCCCCGGGCCAGGGCGGCTTCCACCGCCGCATAGTACCAGTCCCCGGGCTGGACGTCGGAGAAGGAGGGTTTCGCCGGCTCCACCGGCTCCCACGAGAACATCCGCTGGAGGATCACGACAAAGCTGGCCCGGTCCAGGGTCTCCTCCGGGCGGAAGGTGCCGTCCGCCAGACCCTCAATGAGGCCATAGTCCGCCGCCTTTCGGATGTCGGCATAGGCCCAGTGCTCCTGGGAGACGTCGGGGAACTCCACCGATTGGGCCGAGGCGGTGAGACCGCTGAGCAGCGCCATGCAGAAAAGCAGGGCGGCGAGTCGTTTGACATACATAGTGGGAAAACCTCCTTTGTGGGTTCTCCTCTATTCTATCAGCTTCGGCGGAACCTGACAATGGAGAATGTACAAGGATCTCCCGAACCTGTCTGCCAGGAAGAAATCCATTGGTCAAAAGCACGGACCCATCCCCGGTTTTTTGGTACATTTGCTTGATTGAACCGTAGGGGGCTTTCCTGTAAAATAGAACCAGAAAAAAATTTCATCGGGGAGGGGCCGGTATGAAACTTTTGGAGGAACGAATTCGGAGAGACGGAAGGGTCCAGGGCAGCGACGTCCTGAAGGTAGACAGCTTCCTCAATCACCAGATGGATGTGGCCCTCTTTCAGGAGCTGGGCCGGGAATTCAAGCGGCTGTTTGACGGCTGCGGCGTCACCAAGATCCTGACCATCGAGGCCTCTGGAATCGGGATTGCCTGTGTGACCGCGCAGTTTTTCGCCTGCCCCGTGATTTTTGCCAAAAAGAGCAGAACCAAGAACATCGCTGGGGACGTCTACACCTCCAAGGTGGAGTCCTTTACCCACGGCAAGGTCTACGATATCATCGTCTCCAAGGAGTTCCTGCTGCCCAGCGACCGGGTCCTCCTCATCGACGACTTCCTGGCCAACGGCTCCGCCCTCCAGGGACTCATCCAGCTGGTGCGGGAGGCCGGAGCCACCCTGGTGGGGGCCGGCGTCTGCGTGGAGAAGGCCTTTCAGCCGGGCGGCGGCCTCATCCGCAGCATGGGCGTCCGGGTGGAGGCCCTGGCCCGGGTCCAGTCCATGAGCCAGGAGAGCGGCGTCATCTTCTGCGAGGGGTAACAGATTTGCTGTCCGGCGGTTCATTTTGGGCTGGCTCCGCCGCAATCGTCACAGCGCAGCAAAAACGGCATGGGAAAATCCCATGCCGTTTTTTACGCTCTGTTATACGCCGTCCTGAGGGGAGGGGGGCTTGGACTGGCCGCCGCCCCGGCGCCGGCGGTGGTTCCGGCGGCTGCCCGAGGGCTTTCTCTGCTCCCCGAACTCCGCAGCCTCCGTCCAGGGCTGTTGGGGAGGACGATCCCCCCGGGGCGGTTGGGGCGGCCGCTCCTGGGGAGGATGGAGCGTCTGCGGCCCCTTCTTCTCTCCGCTGTTCCCCCGGCGGCGGCGGCTGCCGCCCCGGCGGTCCCCCCGGGCCTCCCGCTTCTCCCTGGCTTGTCCCTCCTCCGAGGCCTGGAAGACCCGCTCCAGGGCGGCGCCCAGCGCCGTCTGCTCCCGGGGCTCTCCGCGGCCCTCCTCCTGGGGGGACGTCAGACGGCGCTTGGAGAGTTCCTCCGGCGGCGGGGGCACATAGCCCTCCGGCCGCCTGCCCTTGCCGTTGCGGACCACGCAGATCTCACAGTTGTGATAACAGCGGGGGGCCTCCGGGGAGCCGTCCAGCTTGACCTTCACTTGCTCCCGCAGCAAATCCACCTGTGTCACGTCCCCCACCCCGTCCGGGGTCTCCACAAAGGAGTCCTGCCTGGGCATCCGGTGCACGGCGTCCTCATAGGCCTCCTGCTCGTATTTCAGGCAGCACATCAGCCGGCCGCAGGTTCCGGAAATCTTGGTGGGGTTCAGGGAGAGATTCTGGGTCTTGGCCATCTTGATGGACACCGGCTGAAACTCCCCCAGGAAGGTGGCGCAGCAGAAGGGCTTGCCGCAGATGCCCAGCCCCCCCAGCATCTTGGCCTCGTCTCGGACTCCAATCTGCCGCAGCTCAATGCGGGTGTGGAAGACGCCGGCCAGGTCCTTTACCAGAGCCCGGAAGTCCACCCGGCCCTCTGAGGTGAAGAAGAAGAGAATCTTGTTCCCCTCAAAGTTGTACTCCACCTCCACCAGCTTCATCTCCAGACCGTGCTGGGCGATTTTCTCCTGGCAGATGCGGAAGGCCCTGGCCTCCTTCTCCCGGTTCCGGGCCACCGTCTTCTGATCCTCTGCGGTGGCCAGCCGGATGAGGGGCCGGAGGGGGGATACCACCGTCTCGTCGGGCACCAGCGTGTTGGCTCTGACGCACTCGCCGTACTCCAGGCCCCGGGCCGTCTCGATGATAACCCCCTGGCCCAGGGCCACCTGGGTCCCCCTGGGGTCAAAATAGTATTGCTTTCCACCGCTTTTGAAGCGGACGCCGATGATCTCTGTCATGGATTTACCTCGTCATAGTTTCTGTGGTGAAGGAAAGGGGGGAGGCCGGACAGGCCCCGGCGCACAGCCATCCGGCAATGTGGCCGGCCCCCACGTTGTAGGCGAGGGCCTGCCGCAGCTGCCGCAGGCGGCCGGTCAGGAACGTCACCCGCCGGGGGTCCGCCCCGGCGGTCAAGGCCCGCAGGAGCTGCCGCGTTGTCTCGTCCAGCAGCTCTCCCAGGGCCTCCCTCTCCCACTTTTCCAGGCCCACGCAGGCCTCCAGCAGGACCCCCTCCGGCCCGGAGAGGAGGAGCTGGGCCAGCCGCGCCCCCGCGTCCTGCACCTCCCCCTGTCCGTCCCCCTCCAGCCAGGACACCGCCCGGCCCAGGACCCCCTCACATCGCCCGGCGGCCGCCAGCACCTCCTCCCGGGGCCGGTCCGGGAACCGGCGAAGGAGCCAGTCCCGGGCCTCCGTCGGAGTCACCGGGGAGAGGCTCAGCCCCTCGCACCGGGAGCGCACCGTGGGCAAGAGGGCCCCGGCGTTGTCTGTGAGGAGCAGAAAGGCGGCATAGGCCGGCCCGTCCTCCAGAATCTTGAGGAGGGCGTTCTGGGCGCTGTTATTCATGGTCTGGGCGTTCTCAAGAAGGTAGACCTTCCGCCCGGCCTCGTTGGGGAGGAGATAGGCGTCGCCGCGCAGCTCCCGGACCCGGGCCACCGTCAGCTCCTTCCCGTCGGCCCCCGCCCGGAGGATGTCCGGGTGAATCCCCGCCGCCGCCTTCCGGCAGTCGGAGCAGGTCCCGCAGGGGACCTCCCCGGGCCCGGAGCAGACCAGGGCCTGGGAGAGCACCGCCGCCAGGGTCCGCTTCCCGCAGCCCGCCGGGCCCGCCAGAATATAGGCGTGGGAGAGTCCCCGGCCAGCAGAGAGCCGCCGCTTCACCGAACCATTGCCGCAGAGGGCCTCCAGCCCCCGCATCAGGCGCGCTCGAACCGCTCGATGTCCACCACAAAGATGGTGGCGCCCCCCACGGTGACCTCCACCGGCATACTGGGATAGTAGCCGTAGCTCATCTCAGTGGTGGTGGGGATCATCTGCTTGCGGCTGTGGGAGTGCTCCTTGATGATGTCGATGACCGCCTGGACCTTCTCCTCATCCACGCCCACCAGGATGGTCACATTGCCGGCCATGAGAAAGCCGCCGGTGGTGGCCAGCTTGGTGGAGGAAAAGCCCTTCTTGGCGAGGGCGCGGGTCACGGCGTTGGCATCGTCAAAATTGATGATGGCAAGGATCAGTTTCATGATAAGCCCTCCTCGAAGGTTCCGATTTCACGCCCTTTGTCCTGCAAAAGGCCGATAGAAGCAGGGGAGGAGTTCCATCGAAAGGAGGCCGGCCCTTCATTCGACGCCTCCCCACAGCTTCGGTACCTTCTATTATACCCTACTTCCCGGCAGAAGGAAAGATGTTTTTTCCCGCCTGTCAGGGCCGGGCGGAAAATTGTTTTCCACACCGGTGTACAAAATGTGGAAAACTTGGTGGAAATGTGCGTAACTTCCCCCGCCTCCGCCGGGGCGGAGGAAAAAAAGCCGCCGGGAGACGGCGCAGTCTCCCGGCGGCTGTGGAAAGATTCAGCTCTGATGCTCCCCCTTGGCGTAGGCCACCACAGTGCGGCGGTTGGGCTCAGTGCCGGTGGAGTAGGTGGTCACGTCTGGATAATCCTGAAGAGCGGTGTGGATGACATGGCGCTCATAGGCGTTCATAGGCTCCAGGGTCACGTTCCGGCGGTACTTCACCACCTTGCCGGCCACCTTCCGGGCCAGCCGCTGGAGGGATTCCTCCCGCTTGGCCCGGTAGCCCTCGGCGTCCACATGAATCCGCACACGCTTGGACTGGCCCCGGTTCACCGCATAGCTGGTGAGCTGCTGGATGGCGTCCAGGGTCTCCCCCCGGCGGCCGATAAGGGCCCCCAAATGCGCTCCCACCAGCTCCACCTTGTAGCTGCCGTCCTCTCCCAGGGAGATGCGGGGGACCGCCTCCACCTCCATATGCTCCAGCAGGCCCGTGAGGAAATCCTGGATGGCCCCGGTCCGATCCCCGGCGGGGGCCGCGCCCTCCGGGGCGGCGGGGGCCTCCTCCGCCTTCCGGGCCTTCCGCTCCTGAGCCTTCTGTTCCGGGGCCGCCGGCTCCGGCTGGTGGGGGGCCGCCTGGACGGACTCCGGATCCTTAACCGGGGCGGGGGGATCGGGCGCCTCATAGGTGACCTTCACCTTGGCCGGGCTGCTGCCGATGCCCAGGAAGCCGCTCTTGGCCCGCTCCAGCACCTCCACGGAGACCTCGTCCCGGTCCAGACCCAGCTTCCGCAGGGCGGCTTGGATGGCCTCCTCCTCGTTTTTTCCTGTGCTCTCGATATGTTGCAGCATCAGTCTCGTCTCCTTATGTTACTCCTTGGGCTTGTCCCCCTGGGTCTCCTCCTGGATTGCCTGGACCTCTTGGTCCAGCTGTTCCCAGGGGGCTGCCTCTCCGGCAGAGGGCTCCGTCTCCCGGGACAAGTCGGACCCCTCCGGTTTCGGGGCTTCTTCGGCCTTGGGGGCCTCCCGGTGCTCCTCCATCATCTCTTCCACAATGAGCTCATCGGCCAGGGCCTCCGCCGCCGCAGCCTGGAGCCTGTCTGACTTCTTCTCCAGGGCCTTCTCCACCGCGTTTTCGTCCACGGCGGGGGCGGTGGGGTCATGGTAAGGGGTGGGTCCGTCGGGGCTGTAGCGGTAGGGATCGTAGGCCCGGCCCCGGGCATAGGCCCGGATGCCGATTCCGCTGACTGAGATCACCGAGGCATCGCTCTTCTTCTTCTCCTCGGCTGGCTTGACCTTTTTCTTGCCCCGGTTGGCCTTGGCCTCCTCGATGGCCCGGGCCCGGCGCTCAGCGGCCTCCCGGCGGCGCTGTTTCTCCTCCTCCTTCTCCAGGCGCTCCTGCTCAGCCTTGGCGGCGGCAGCGGCCTCGTAGTCCTTCTTCAGCAGCCGGCCGGCCACAAGCTCCTGGACCATAGACAACAGGTTGTTGGCCAGCCAGTAGATACTCATAGCCGCCGGCATGGAGTAGCCCACCCACAGGGAGATCACCGGGGACATGATCAGCATGGTGCGGTTGGTGCTCTTCATCTGCTCCGTCTGCTCCTGACTGCGGTTGAGCTGATTGGTCTTCATGGAGATCATAGACATCAGCAGGCCGGTGAGGGCGGAGATTACCGGCAGCAGGAAGGTGCCGATGGCATTCCAGTTATAGGGGCCCCGCCAGACCTGCCAGTTGGGGATGGTCTCCAGGGACAGGCCGAAGAAGGAAAAGTTGATCTGCTTGAGGCTGTCGGCAAAGGCCGCCACCGCCGGGTCGGCCGCCACCGCCTCGAAGTTCTGGAAAAGGACATTGGACGCCGCCAGCTGGTAGTAGTAGTTTCCAGAGGCGTCGATGACCGTGGCCGAGTAGCGGTTGAGGACCTCCACCAGGGTGGTGACCTCCTCCCCGGACAAGCCCATCATGTAGGTCAGGGGCTCCCGGATAATGGCATACAGGGGGAACAGAATCAGAATAGGAACCAAGGTCCACAGGCACCCGCTCATGGGGTTGACCTTCTCCTTCTCGTAGAGCTTCTGCATCTCCAGATTCTGCCGCTCCCGGTCGTTGGAGTACTTGCGCTGGATCTGCTGCATTTTTCCCTGGAGCATGTTCATCTGGATCATACTCCGCTTGCCCTTCAGGGAGAAGGGGAAGAGGATCAGCTTCACAATGACAGCGAAAAAGATCAGGGCGAAGCCGTAGCTGCCGAACAGATTGTAAAAGAGCTGGAGCAGCCAGGTGAACGGCATAAGAATATAATACATTTGCGTGCCTCCACATTTGATTCTTCGGCATTGGGCCTGCCGGAGCCGCAGGGGATGCCAAAGAGGCGGAAAACTCGCCCATGGGGCATCCCCGTACGGTTCAAACAAACCTTAGTACTTCACCAAGTTAGGAATTGCAGATTGGATTTCCAGCGGAATTTTTGCAGAACAAGGCAGAGGACGCCGGTGGGCTGGCGCCCACCAAGGACGATCACGAAGCGATGCGGAAATTCCGCCGAAAGGCAAATGCAATTTTCTGGCTTGGTCGAGTACTAGGGCTTGTTTGAAAATTGGTGATATGTCCAGCAGGGAGGGATTTTGGGCCTCTGGCAAGCAATTTTTTCGCAGGAATCCTGTCGGATTGCAAGGAAATATTGCGCCGTCCAGGGGGCAAAAGCCCCGCCGGTTGGGCATGTTGACATGTTTCAAACAAGCCCTAGGGCACCGGGTCGTACTCGATGCTCTTCTGCCTGTGGAACGGCTGGCACTTGAGGACGCGCCGCAGGGCCAGCCAGCCGCCCTTCCAGGCGCCGTACTTCTCCACCGCCTCCAGGGCGTAGGCCGAGCAGGTGGGGAGAAAGCGGCAGCAGGGCGGATGCAGGGGGGAGATCCGCCGGCGGTAAAACCGAATGAGAAAGAGAAGGAGTCCCTTCACTGATCCGCCTCCCCCTGGCCCCGCAGGCCCAGACGGCCGGCGGCAGAGAGAAAGTGGCGCTCCAGCTGCTGATAGCTGGAAAAAGCCGCCTTCACCCGGGCCACCACCACAATATCATAGCCGGCCCGGAGCTCCCCCTGGTGGAGGCGGTAAATCTCCCGAAGCCGGCGGCGGACCCGGTTGCGCGTCACCGCGCCCCCGACCTTCTTTCCTACAGTGAGGCCAAGCCGGCTCTCCGGCCGGCGGTTCTTCCGGCAGTAGAGGACCACGGTGGGGGAGGCGGCGCTCTTTCCCTTGCGGTAGAGCCGCTGAAATTCATGATTGCGCTTGAGGGTGACCACGGCGCTCAAAAAAATCACCTCTCTCTGGCGGGCGGAACCGGGGAGAAAAACCTCCGTATGCACCGCAGGGGCGGTGGGAATGGCTCCCCCGCCCCTTCTTGACATTCTATCCCGGCTCCGCCCTGCATTCGGCTTCCCCGCTTAGTAGGTCAGGCGGGCGCGGCCTTTAGCGCGCCGGCGGGCCAGGACCTTCCGGCCATTCCGGGTGGCCATGCGCTTGCGGAAGCCATGCTCCTTAGAGCGCTGGAGCTTCTTGGGCTGATAGGTACGCTTCATCTCTTTCCACCTCCTGTAAGGGTATCGACGGGACGGGCCCGTCCGCCACAACGGCCGGCGAAGGACCGGCCGGGGTCGTCTGCACTTGTAGTCCCGCTGTTTTTCGGGACGCATTGACTATTATAGCCTATGGTTTTCTAGGATGTCAACCACCTTTTTTCTCTTTTTTGGAGGATATGACGGGGATTTTTCCACAGGGAAGGGCAAAAGAACCCCTCTAACCGTCTGAGAAAGGGGCGTTGGGGTTATATTTATTAAAGGTAGCCCTGTGGAAAACCTTGCTTCGCACCGTTTCTTTTGATATAATTAGCTGAATACGGATTCTACAAAAAAAGGGAGGTCCCGCGATGAATTCCGCCGCGGATATCTGGTCCAAAGTGCTCTCCCTCATGGAAGCGGACATGACACCCACCACCATCCACACCTGGTTTGACGACACGGTGGCGGTGTCCCTGGAGGAGGACAAATTCATTCTGCACACGCCCTCTGACTTCAAGCGAGATATCATCCTCGCCCGCTACCTGCCACCCATCCAAAAGGCCCTCCACGAGCTCTTTTCCGCCGACTTTCAGGTGGTGGTGCTGGGGGACCAGGAGCTCTCCCAGTACCAGAACGCCCAGAGGCCCAAGGACGACGGCTTCCTGCCGGGCACGGAGGAGTACACTTTTGAGCGCTTTGTGGTGGGCTCCTCCAACAAATTTGCCCACGCCGCCGCCCGGGCCGTGGCCGACCACCCGGGGCAGAACTACAACCCCCTCTTCATCTACGGAGAGTCCGGCCTGGGGAAGACCCATCTCCTCTACGCCATCGCCCACAAGATTCACGCCGATCATCCGGACTTCCGCGTGGTCTACATCAAGGGCGACGCCTTCACCAACGAGCTCATCCAGGCCATCCGGGAGGGGCGCAACAAGGAGTTCCGGGACAAATTCCGCTCCGCCGACGTCTTCCTGATGGACGACGTGCAGTTCATCGCCGGCAAGGACTCCACCATGGAGGAGATGTTCCACACCTTCAATACTCTTTACGAAGCCCGCAAACAGATCGTCTTCACCGCCGACCGCCCCCCCAAGGAGATGCTCAAGCTGGAGGACCGGCTGAAGACCCGCTTTGAGTGGGGCCTCATCGCAGACATCCAGCCGCCGGACTACGAAACCCGCATGGCCATCATCAAGAACAAGGCCATCCGCATGGGGGTGGAGCTGCCCGAGGCGGTGCTCCAGTACATTGCCGAAAACATTACCGCCAACGTCCGGCAGATTGAGGGCACCGTCAACAAGATCATGGCTCTCCGGGACCTGGAGGGGAGCAGCATCGACGCCGCCACCGTCACCCGGGCCGTTCGGGACATGTTCAAGGACACCTCCGACATTATGCCCACCGCCGACGTCATCATACAAGAGGTGTGCAGCTTTTACAACATTGAAAACAGCGCTCTCCGGGGCCAGGGCAGGACCAAGGACACCGCCCTGGCCCGGCAGGTGGCCATCTACCTCATCCGGGAGATGACAAACCTCTCCCTGAAGGAGATCGGCAAGGAGTTTGAAAACCGGAACCACGCCACCATCCTCCACTCCATCGACCACATTGAGCGGCTGAAAAAAACCAATCCCGAGATTGTTGAAGTCATCAAGGACATCCGGGCCAACGTCAACGCCAGGTATGAGTAACGAAATCCCTCCGGGGGCAAGAACCATTTCTTTTTCTGCGGAAAATGAAACGGTTCTTGCCCCGCAACGGAGCCGCAAGTCCCTTCCGGCGGAACGCCGGACTTCCAAACCAGATGGAATCCGGTCAAACGGCCCCCGCCGGGCAGACGCCCCCGGAGGAACTCTGTTTATTCAAAAAATACGAATGAATATCCATTTTATCCGGAAAATGAAACTCATCCCTTTCCACCGGATTTTGTGGAAATGTGGAAAACTCCCTGTGGACAACTTTTCCCGTTTTTTCCCCATGTGGAAAGACCCTGATTTTCTCCACAACCCCTGTGGACAGATTTTTCTTGCAGCCCCAACGCTTTTCGCCGGTTTTCCACATCCATTTCCCCTACGGATACTATTGCTACAAAAATCCTCTCCTCTCCTCACAAAGAGAGCGGCAGAACACGAAAGGAAGGTACCCCCGCCATGAAGTTTTCCTGTGAAAAGGCCATCCTGCAATCGGCCATCGCCGTCACCGCACGGACCGTCTCCCCTAAAAGCTCCATCCCGGCTCTGGAGGGCATCCTCCTGGAAGCCGGGAATGAACTACGGCTCACCGGTTATAACCTGGAGACCGGCATCCGTACCATGGTCCCCGCCCAGATTGAAGAGGAGGGAAGCCTGGTGCTCTCCGCCCGGCTCTTCGGCGAAATCGTCCGCAAGCTTCCCGACGACGTCATCTCCTTCTCCGCAAAGGACTTTCAGGTAGATATCATCTGCGGAACCAGTCATTTCCATATCCTAGCCATTGACCCAGAGGATTTTCCCGACCTGCCCACCGTGGAAGACAAAAACGGATTCCATATTTCCCGGGACAAACTGGGCTCCATGATCCGCCAGACCATCTTCGCCGTCAGCGACAACGAGGCGCGGCCCATCCACACCGGCTCCCTCTTCGAGCTGGACGACACCGGCCTCACCGTCGTCAGCGTGGACGGCTACCGCCTGGCCCTCCGGCACGAGGCCGTCACCGCCAAGGACGGAGGGGCCTTCTCCTTTGTGGTGCCAGGCGCCGCCCTCAATGAGGTGGAGAAGATCTGCGGCGACAGCCAGGAGGACGCGGCCATTACCCAGGGGGAGCGCCACATCATGTTCCAGATCGGAGACACGATGCTGATCTCCCGGCGGCTGGAGGGAGAGTTTTTGGCCTACCGCCAGGCCATTCCCCGGAACAACGCCATCCAGGTAGAGGGGGACACCAAGACCCTATTGACCTCCATCGACCGGGTTTCCCTCATTATCAGCGACAAGCTCAAGTCCCCCCTACGCTGTGTCTTCGGAGACCAGGTGCTCCACATCACCACCAAGACCGGCATCGGGGACGCCTCTGACCAGTGCCCCATCGACGGGGACGGCGGGGGCCTGGAGATCGGCTTTAATAACCGCTATCTCATGGACGCTCTGAAGGCCGCTCCTGCCAGCCGGGTACGGCTGGAACTCAGCTCCGGCGTGGCCCCCTGCGTCATCCTGCCCGCCGGAGAGGGAGAGGAGGACTTCCTCTATATGGTCCTGCCGGTGCGGCTCAAGGCCGGAGAATAAGGAGGAGACCCCTTTTGGAATTGAAACCCTATCTGCGCTTTGCCCAGTTCTATGAGACCGACGCCATGGGCATTATCTACCACGCCAACTACATCCACTGGATGGAGGAGGCCCGCATCGACATGATGGACCAGCTAGGCTGGCCCTACCGGCGGGTCCACGACGCCGGGCTGGACTTCGGCGTCACCGAAGTGAGCTGCCGCCACCGGGGGATGGTCCGCTTCGGGGATACCGTGGCCATTCAACCCTCCCTCATCCGGCTGACCCCAGCCAAGATGGAGGTGGGCTACCGGATCACCGACGCCAAGACAGGGGAGCTGAAGGCTGAGGGTTCCACTGGGCACTTCTTCTTCGATATACGGCAGCAAAAGCCCGTGGCCCTCAAACGGGCCATCCCGGAGCTCTACCAGCTCTTTGCCCAGTGCAAGGAGGGGTGACCCTTGGAGAGAGGAGGAGAGGGAATGGAGGAACAGAGGGTAGCCATCACCACTGAATTTATCAAGCTGGACGCCCTGCTGAAATTCGCCGGGTTCACAGAGACCGGTGGGGAGGCCAAGGAGGCCATCCAGGCCGGGGCGGTGAAGGTTAACGGGGCGGTCTGCACCATGCGGGGCAAAAAGCTTCGTCCCGGCGACCAGGTGGAGCTCCATGGGGTGCGGCTGGTGGTGGAATGATTATCCGATCCATCGCTCTGGAGCACTTTCGCAACTACGGGGCTCTGGAGGCCGGCTTCTCCCCCGGGGTCAACGTCATCTATGGGGAGAACGCCCAGGGAAAGACCAACCTGCTGGAGGCGGTAGCCTATCTCTCCACCGCCTCCTCCCACCGGGCCCGGTATGACCGGGAGCTCATTCAGATGGGGGAGGAGGCCGCACTGATTCGGGCGGGGCTGCTGTCCCGGAACCGGGACTTCACCCTGGAGACCCGGCTGCGCCGGGGCCAGCGGCGGCAGCTCTTTTCCAACGGGGTGCGGCTCCGTTCGGCGGGGGAGCTCTCCGGAATCCTGACCACCGTGCTCTTCTGTCCCGAGGACCTCTCCCTCATCCGGGCGGGGGCGGCGGAGCGGCGGCGGTTTCTGGACGGGTGCATCTGCCAGCTCCGGCCCAGGTATGCCGCCGCCCTGGCCGAGTACCGGCGGCTCTATGAGCACAAGACCCGTATTCTTCGGGACTGGCAGGAGAAGCCCTCCCTTCTGGAGACCCTGGACGAGTTCTCCCTGGCCATGGCCCGGGCAGGGGCCGTGCTCATCCACTATCGGGCCCACTTCATCCGGCGGCTCCGGGAGGCGGCTCCCCCCATCCACGCCGACTTCTCCGGGGGGCGGGAGGCCCTGGGGCTCCATTACGCCACTGTGAGCACCATTTCTGATCCGGAGGCCCCGGTCCGGGAGCTTCTGCCCCGGATCTTGGAGCACCAGCGGACCCACCGCCAGGCCGAGCTGGAGACCCGGCAGTGCCTTACCGGGCCCCACAAGGATGATCTGGTGGTGGATCTGGACGGTATGGAGGCCAAGACCTACGCCTCCCAGGGACAGACCCGCACCGCCGCCCTCTCCCTAAAGCTGGGCTGCCGGGAAATCTTCTACCAGGACACCGGGGAGTGGCCCGTCCTCCTGCTGGATGATGTGCTCAGTGAGCTGGACCACCGGCGGCAGGCCTTCGTGCTCAACCGCATCGGCGGGGGGCAGGTCTTCATCACCTGCTGTGAGGAGGACCGGCTCTCCGGGCTGGAGGAGGGGGCCGTCTTCCACATCCAGGGTGGAAGACTGGTTTGACCCGCCGGGGGGCCGTCCGGCCGGATTCTATCCGGTCCACGGTGGGAGGGGTCCCCTCCCAAAGAGGACAGAAAGGAACAAAACAGCCATGTATCTGCATTTGGGACAATCGGTGGTGGTGCCCTTTCGGGACATCATCGGTATCTTCGAGATGGACAATACCACCTCTTCCCGGCTGACCCGGGACTTTCTGGCTCGGGCGGAGCGGGATGGGCGGGTGGTGGATATTTCCGGGGATCTGCCCAAATCCTTTGCCCTGTGCCGGGCCAGAGAGGGGCCCGCCGTGGTCTATCTCTCCCAGCTCTCCGCCGCCACCCTCCGGGGCCGGGTGGAGGGCGGAACCTTTGAGTAAATCCAATCCATACAGAGACGGCGGAGCGGATAAATCCACTCCCTACCCCTGTTTCCAAGGGTGGGGGGCGCATTTATGCGCTCTGCCCAGAGACCCAGGAGGTTTTGATATGTCAGAAGAATTGCAAAGCGGCGAGCTCACCCGGATGGAGCAGGTGGACCACGAGTACGGCGGATCCGAAATCCAGGTGCTGGAGGGGCTGGAGGCCGTCCGAAAGCGGCCGGGCATGTATATCGGCTCCACCTCCTCCTCCGGCCTCCACCATCTGGTCTACGAGATCGTGGACAACGCCATTGACGAGGCCATGGCCGGCTACTGTGACGAGATCAGCGTCGTCATCAAGGAAGGGGACGTCATCACCGTCACCGACAACGGCCGGGGTATCCCCGTGGATATCCAGCCTCAGACCGGCCTTCCTGCCCTGGAGGTGGTCTTTACCATCCTCCATGCCGGTGGCAAGTTCGGCGGCGGGGGCTACAAGGTCTCCGGCGGCCTCCACGGCGTAGGGGCCAGCGTGGTCAACGCCCTCTCCGAATGGCTGGAGGTCCAGGTCCACAAGGACGGGAGCATCTACGAGATGAAGTTCGCCCGGGGCAAGGTCACCCAGCCCATGACTGTGGTGGGGAAGACCGGCCAGCACGGCACTGTAGTCACCTTCAAGCCAGACCCGGAGATGTTCACCGAGACTACTATCTACGACTACGAAATCCTCCACACCCGGATGCGGGAGGAGGCCTTCCTCAACGCCGGGCTGCGCATTCACACCATTGACCAGCGGCCGGGGCAGGAGCAGCACGACGACATGTGCTACGAAGGGGGCATCCGGGAGTTTGTCACCTGGCTCAACCGCTCCAAGACGCCCATCCACCAAGAGGTCATCTACATGGAGGGCCGGAAGGACGCCTCTATGGCTGAGCTGGCCTTCCAGTACACCGACAGCTACAGCGAGACCATCCTCTCCTTCGCCAACAACGTTCACACCCCCGAGGGGGGGATGCACGAGACCGGTTTCAAGCAGGCCCTCACCACCACTCTCAACGCCTACGGCAAGAAGATGAACCTCCTCAAGGACGGCGACGAGATCAAGGGGGAGGACTATCGGGAGGGGCTTACCTGCGTCATCTCGGTGCGCATTGAGGAGCCCCAGTTCGAGGGCCAGACCAAGGCCAAGCTGGGCAACTCCGAGGTGCGGACCCTGGTGAGCGCCGTGGTCTCCGAGAAGCTGGAGGAGTTTTTGGAGGAGAACCCGGCGGTGGGCAAGGCCATTCTGGACAAGGCCCTCACCGCCTCCCGGGCCCGGGAGGCAGCCCGAAAGGCCCGGGAGTCCATCCGGCGCAAAACCGCCCTGGGTGGGGCGGCCATGCCTGACAAGCTCCGGGACTGCAACGAGAACAACCCAGAGCTCACCGAGCTCTATATCGTCGAGGGCGACTCCGCCGGCGGCTCGGCCACCCAGGGCCGGGATTCCCGCTTCCAGGCCATCCTCCCCCTGTGGGGTAAGATGCTCAACGTGGAGAAGGCCCGGGCCGACAAGGTCTACGGCAACGACAAGCTCCAGCCCGTCATCACCGCCCTGGGAGCCGGCATCGGCGACGAGTTCGACGCCGCCAAGCTCCGCTACCACAAGGTCATCATCATGGCCGACGCCGACGTGGACGGAGCACACATCCGCACGCTGCTTCTGACCTTCTTCTTCCGCTTCATGCGGCCCCTCATTGAGCAGGGCTATGTCTACGCCGCCGTGCCCCCCCTCTACAAGCTCACCCGGGGCAAGACCACCCGGGTGGCCTTCTCCGACGAGGAGCGGGATAAAGTCTCCGCCGAGCTCCGGGGAGACAACCCCAACGCCAAGGTGGACATCTCCCGGTACAAGGGCCTGGGTGAAATGGACCCCCATGAGCTCTGGGAGACCACCATGGACCCGGAAAAGCGGACCCTCAAGCGCATCGAGCTGGACGACGCCGTCCTGGCCGACGAGACCTTCACCGTTCTCATGGGGGAGAAGGTGGAGCCCCGGAAGGAGTTCATCGAGAAGAACGCCAAATACGCCGTGAACCTGGACTATTAAGGGCGCGCCTGCCCGGCGGGGGCAAGGTCCATTTCTTTTTCTGCGGAAAAAACGGGTCTTGACTCCAAAGAAAAAGGGGGTCCGGTTTTCGGGAGGCTTATAGGCGTATACGGCGGCCAGCGGCTTTCGTATGAGTGCGGGGACCCCTTCCGGCCGTTACGGCCTGAGTTTGTGCAATAAGGATGGGTTTGTGTTCTATCCAACCGCCGCCTGGCGGTCCTTCTCCCCGAGCAGAGTGCACGGCGCAAGTTTTGCGGTGTTGGGAGAACCTTGCCCACCGGCGGGGGACCGCAACTCCCGACAGTGGTGTCTGCGCCCAAGTGAAATACAAAAAGAGGACCCCAGGAAGAAGAACCTCAACTGAGGAGGAACAATAAGTGAGCAAAAAACCGCAGTATGATCCTGAAGAAATTCGCTATCCCAACCAGGTCATCGTCTCGTCGCCCCTGGTGCCGGAGATGGAGAAGTCCTATATCGAGTACGCCATGAGCGTCATCGTGGGCCGGGCCCTGCCCGACGTCCGGGACGGGCTTAAGCCCGTCCACCGGCGCATCCTCTACGCCATGTATGAGGACAATCTCACCCACGACAAGCCCTTCAAGAAGTCGGCCACCTGCGTGGGCGACGTGCTGGGCCGGTACCATCCCCACGGGGATCAGAGCGTCTATGACGCCCTGGTGCGGCTGGCTCAGGACTTCTCCATGCGCTACATGCTGGTGGAGGGCCACGGCAACTTCGGCTCCGTGGACGGCGACCCCCCGGCCGCCTACCGTTACACCGAGGCCCGGCTGTCCAAAATTTCCGAGGAAATGCTCCGAGATATCGACAAGGAGACTGTGGACTGGGACCCCAACTTCGACGAGTCCCGGAAGGAGCCCCGGGTCCTGCCCTCCCGGTTCCCCAACCTGCTGGTGAACGGATCGTCCGGCATCGCCGTGGGTATGGCCACCAACATCCCGCCCCACAACCTGCGAGAGGTCATCGACGCCGTCATCTGCGTTCTGGACGACCCGGAGGCCACCCTGGCCGACCTGATGGAGCACATCAAGGGGCCTGATTTCCCCACCCGGGGCATCATCATGGGCCGCTCCGGCATCCGGGCGGCCTACGCCACCGGCCGGGGCCGCCTGATGGTCCGCGCCCGCACCGAGTTCGAGGAGTTCGGCAAGGACCGCATCCGCATCATTGTCACAGAACTGCCCTATCAGGTCAACAAGCGGATGCTCATTAAGAGCATGGCCGAGCAGGTGGAGGACAAGCGCCTGGAGGGCATCTCCGACATCCGGGACGAGACCGACCGCAACGGTATGCGCATCGTCATCGAGCTCAAGAAGGACGCCAACCCCCAGGTGGTGCTCAACCGGCTCTTCGCCCAGACCCAGCTCCAGACCACTTTCGCCATCAATATGCTGGCCCTGGTGAACAACCAGTCCCAGCCCAAAATCCTCTCCCTGCGGCATATCCTGGACGAGTATATCGCCTTCCAGGAGGAAGTCCTCATCCGGCGGACCCGGTACGACCTGCGGAAGGCCCAGGAGCGGGCCCACCTGCTGGAGGGTCTGCTCATTGCACAGGACCACATCGACGAGGTCATCAAAATTATCCGGGAGAGCTACGACAACGCCAAGGAGCGGCTCATGGAGCGCTTTGCCCTGGATGACGTCCAGGCCCAGGCCATCTGCGACATGCGGCTTATCGCCCTCCAGGGCCTCAACCGGGAGAAGCTGGAGGCCGAGTACAAGGAGCTTGAGGAGCGCATTGCCTACTTCCAAAAGCTCCTCTCCGATGAGGAGATGCTCAAGGGCGTGCTCAAGGAGGAGCTCACCGCCATCCGGGACAAGTACGGCGACGGGCGCCGCACCGAAATCCAGGACGTGGAGGACGAGTTGGACATTGAGGACCTCATCGAGGAGGAGGAGTGCGTCTTCACCCTCACCCAGGCGGGCTACCTCAAACGGACCCCGGCCTCGGCCTACCGGGCCCAGAAGCGGGGGGGCAAGGGCGTCAGCGCTCAGACCCTCAAGGAGGCCGACTGTGTGGAGACCGTCTTTACCGCCTCCACCCACGACTATATCCTATTCTTCACCAACCGGGGCCGGGTCCACCGGAAGAAGGGCTACCAGATTCCCGAGGCGGGGCGGACGGCCAAGGGCACAAACATCGTCAACCTCCTGCCGGTGGAGCCGGGGGAGAAGGTCACTGCCATGATCCACCTGCGGGAGTACGCGGAGGACCGCTTCCTGGTGATGGTCACCCGGAACGGTACGGTAAAGCGCATCCAGCTCTCGGCCATCCACACCGCCCGGAAGGCGGGTATCCGCTGCATCACCCTGGAAGAGGGGGACGAGCTCATCTGCGTCCGGGAGACCGACGGGGAGCAGGCCATTCTCATCGTCACCCACGACGGCATGTCCATCAGCTTCCGGGAGACCGATGTGCGGTGCATGGGCCGGGACGCCGCCGGTGTCCGGGGCATCCGGCTTCGGGAGGGGGACTATGTCATCGGGGCCGCCCGGGCCAAGCACGACCACCAGGTTCTCATGGTTACAGAGAACGGCTATGGTAAGCGCACCGGCATGGACGAGTACTTCCGGGCCGACGGACCCCAGAACCGGGGGGGCTACGGCCTCAAGGGGTACCAGGTCACTGACAAGACCGGGCCCATTGCCGGGGTTAAGGTGGTGGATGAGAACGATGACATCTTCATCATCTCCGACGATGGCGTCATCATCCGCATGAGCGTGAAGGATATCAACATTTACAGCCGCTTCGCCCAGGGCGTCATCCTCATGCGGCTCCAGGAGGGGGTCAAGGTCATCTCCATCGCCCGCACGGAGCACGAGGAGGAGACGGAAAACCCGGCGGAGTCCGAAGAGAGCGGGGAGGAGGATGAGCAGCCGTGAGACGGAGGCGGGTCACCTACCGCCCCAGCAAGAGCCAGGCCATCTTCGGCGGCGTGGTGGGAATCATCTTTGTGTTCATCGGCCTCTTTATGGTCATTCCCACCTTTGGACCCTTCGGCCTTCTGTGGACCCTCATGGCCGTGGGGATTACCGGCATGAATTTCTATCAGGCCTTCGGCAAGGGCTATGCCGGACCTGAAATCCACATTGAGGAGGAGCCGGGGGATGGTTCGGGACCCCAAGCGGGCCCGGCGGCGCGGAATACCCAGGAGCGCCTGCGGGAGCTCCAGGCCCTCTACGGCCAGGGTCTTATCACCCAGGAGGAGTTCGAGGCCAAGCGGAAGGAGATTTTGGAGGATCTGTAGAATCGGAAGGAGAATGAGCATGAAGTTCTTTGGTGTACTCTATGTGCGGCCGCGCTGGTTTCCCCTGATTGGGTCTCTGTTCCTGCTGATCAGCCCTTTTTTCGCGGGGGACGGAGTCCCCTTCTGGGCCTGTTCCACCTTTTGGTCCGGAATCCTTCTGCTGCCGTCCGGGGTGCTGGCCGCCGGGCAGTGTCTGGAGGCCGATGTGGGCAAGAAGCGGAAGCTGCGGGGCTTTGCCTGTCTTCTGGCTCTGGCGGCTGCTCTTCCGCCTCTGGTCTCCTTCCTGGCAGCAATGCTGAGATCTGGAGGGCCGATGAGCGGCTGGCAGTCCTTTGAGCTGACCGTATCCATCCTCCTTCTGTTTTGCGGCGGCTTTGTCCTGTGCTGGGACTGGCTCCACCGGGAGGACTCATGACAGCTGCGCGGGAAGGAGAAGCGATGAAGCAGGTTACGATCTATACGGACGGGGCGTGCTCGGGCAATCCGGGGCCCGGTGGGTGGGGGGCCATCCTGATGTACGGGGAACACCGGAAGGAGCTCTCCGGGGGAGAGGCCCACACCACCAACAACCGCATGGAGCTCACCGGGGTCATCACCGCCCTGGAGGCCCTGAAGGAGCCCTGTGTGGTGGAGCTCTGGTCGGACTCCAAGTATGTCATTGACGCCCTTCAGAAGGGCTGGGCCAAGGGCTGGCGGGCCCGGGGCTGGGTGAAGAGCGACAAAAAGCCCGCCCTGAACCCGGATCTCTGGGCCCGGCTTCTGGAGCTGTGCGAATACCACCAGGTCCGCCTCCACTGGGTCAAGGGCCATGCGGAGAATCCGTATAACAACCGCTGTGACGAGCTGGCGGTGATGGAGAGCAGAAAGTACAGGGGGTAAAAGGCCCTTGACCCAATCCAAGGGGGTCCCCGCGCGGCCAGCGCAGCTGGGCGCGTGGGGGAAGGAGGAGCAAGGGAGCGGCCGAAGTTTTCGCCGGAAGGCGGAAACGGAGGCAAGCGGACTTTGCGACGACGCGGGCCATGCGGAGAATCCGTATAACAACCGCTGTGACGAGCTGGCGGTGATGGAGAGCAGAAAGTACAAGGGGTAAAAGGCCCTTGACCCAATCCAAGGGGGTCCCCGCGCGGCCAGCGCAGCTGGGCGCGTGGGGGAAGGAAAGAAAATGTGGACTGTCCGCCCCTCTTGCCTTTCCCGCGCCCATAGGGTAAAATAATGTCTGCTGAATCAGCCGCAAGGCGGTTGATTCGTGCGGCACAGCCGCGCAATTCTTCCCACAACCGCCGAAATTGGCGATTGTGGGTAAAAGTCAGCCATTCCTGCAATGCGTCCTTCTGCGGCGGAATGGATATGCCGCCGCAGGAAGTGCAGGTATTTTGGGCTGAAAGAGCCCAAAATACCTGCACTTGAACAAAGCCAATGGGCCTTGAAGCCCTGGCTTTCGGCTTTGTTCTTTACGCATGAAAATAGGGAAAAACAGAACCCAGGAGGGACTTGCATTGGAACACACCTGTGGCCGGAAGCAAAAAACACAGACAAAAAATAGGGAAAAAAAGCCCGCCTTGGAACACTTCTATGGCCTGAGCCGCCCGGAGCTGCTCACCATTACCGAGGGAAAGAAGACCTGGCAGGGGGCGGATCAGCTCTGGTACGCCGACGAGTGGAAGCAAAAGGCGGGTTGCGGCCCCACCGCCGCCTCGGTGATGGCAAGCTACCTGGCCCAGACCCGCCCGTCCTGTGCCGCCCTCTATCCGTCCGGGAGCCAGGCGAAGGCCGATTTCACCGCCCTGATGGGGGAGCTCTGGCAGTACGTCACCCCCGGCAAGCGCGGGGTCAACCGCCCCCGCCTCTTCGCTAAGGGCTTTCACACCTTTGGGTCGGCCAAGGGGGTGGAGCTCCCCCTGCGGGAGCTGGATATCCCCCGCTTCAAGCTGGCCCGGCCCACGGCGGACCAGTGCGCCGCCTTTCTGCGCTCCGCCCTCTCTACCGACGCCCCGGTGGCCTGGATGAACCTCCACCGCGGGGAAGTGGAGCACCTGGACAACTGGCACTGGGTCACCATCATTGCCCTGGAGGAGCGCTCCGACGGCGCCCTGCTGTGCACCTTTTTGGACAGCGGGAAGGAGCTTACCGCCGACTTCCGGCTCTGGTTCCAGACCACCAAGCTGGGGGGCGGCCTGGTGAGCGTGGGGGAGACCCCATGAGGGCTTTTCTCTCCGCCCACTGGAGCGTCCTGGCCCTGTGGGTCATCTTCGCCAGCGTCATTGACTTCGCCCTCATGGGCCTGGATAAGGGAAAGGCCCGCCGGGATGACTGGCGCATCCCCGAGCGGATCCTGTGGGCCTTTGCCCTGCTGGGGGGCGGCCCGGGAGGCTTTCTGGGGATGCGCTGCTTCCGCCACAAAACCCGGCACTGGTATTTTCGGTACGGCTTCCCCCTGCTGGCCCTCCTGGACTTGGCGCTGCTGGTGTGGCTGGCCCCCCTGTGGAGCCGCCTGTAGCCCCGATGGAATCAAAAAAGGACGCCGGCGGCGTCCTTTTTTGATGGAGGGCGGGCCCTTTGGGGAGGGGGCCGCACTTGAGAAAAGAGGGGCCGGTTTCAGCCCCTCTAAAAAGTTATTCACATTGTCAACAAAGTTATCAACAGGTGTGGAAAGCCGCGCTCCGCCGGCGGGACAGGGGCGGCGGCTCCTTTCTGGCTGTGGATCCGGCACAGGCGCCGGAAGCGCGCTGCTGGCCGTCCATTACGGGAACAGGGCCTCAGCCATCTGCATGGCCCCCTTGTGATCCCATTCATAGCGCTCCAAAGTATCCGCCCCCACACCGCAGAAATAGAAGCCATACGCGGCCCGGCCCCGGTCGCTGGTGGGGTCGAAATAGAGCCACTGGCCGTCGATGCGAGCCAAATCCCACATATGGTTCTCTCCGCCCATCTTGCCGCTGACGGTGACACAGGGGATGCCCGCCTGGGCCAAGAGGGATTGGAAGGCCTGGGCGTACCCGCCGCAGATGGCCAGTTGATCGTGGAGCGCCCCGTAGGCGGTTGTGGAATCATAGGGCATCTCGCCGGGCGTGCCGTAATAGCGGAAGTCGTAGCGCACATGCTCCGTCAGATGGGTATACAGGGCCTCCGCCTGCTCCGCCTGGGACATATCCGCGGTGACGGTTTGACCATAAATCCGCTCCGCCAGGGTCTGAATCTCCGCCAGACGCGCCAGGGCCGCTTCCCGGGTCAGGCCGCCCTGGGGCGTGACGGTGATGGCAGTCCCGTCCCGGTTGAGCTGGCAGAGCAGGTAGCCCCCGCCCACCTGTTGGAGGGCCCGGTTCATATCGTCCACCGCCAGGCTGGGATCGGTCAGGCGGATGGGGATGCTCTCCTGGTCCAGCCCCTCCTGGGCGATTTGCAGCAGGCCGGCCAGAGAGGCGGCTTCCGCCCCCTGAAATCCGTCTGGGTAATCGCCGGTGCGGTAGGGCATATAGGATATGGTGCATTGCAGCAGCCCATCTGCGCCAATCTCTGCGGTCAGATCATAGGCATACTTGTACGCCGGATGGTCCGACAAAATCCCGTAGTAGAGATTCTTGACGGCAGTGGGCAAGTCCTCCACCGCCAGGCCGGACACATCGAAGGCGGGGGGCTGCACCACCGCCGCGATGGCCTGGGTCAGCGCTTCCTGAAGTTCCTCCAGGCTGGAGACAGCGGGGGTCTCCGGCTGGGTGGGGGAGACTGGGCCGGCCTCCTCCTGCCAGGCCAGCCCCAGGTTCTGCCGGATGACGGTCCGCAGCGCCGTCATATCCGGGTCAGCCCAGAAAAAGCGCAGCTTTTCCTCCGCCACCGTGTTTCCCTGTGGCTCACCGCCCAGGACAAAAACGGCAAAGGTGTCGGCAATGTCCTCATGGAAGTAGTTGGCCCCGTAGCGGCTGACATAGCGGGTGGGGTTCTGGTCGTAGTCGTCCACGCCGGTGTCCCCCAGAGAGGCCCAAAAGGCGTCATAAAACGCCTTGCGGAAGGAGCCAGCAACAAAGCCGGCCGGATCGTGGGTGCTGCTGCCCACAGTCAGATCCACCTGGGTCTCGTCCTCCAGCAGGACGTGTCCGTACTCGTGGAGGATGGTGTAGGTCAGCTTGCTCCAGTCCCGCTTCTCCCCGTTCTCGTCATATACGTCGTAGTAGTCGATGCTGAGGGAGAACCGGGTGTTGTCCGTGACGCCGTCGGCCTCCATGGGGGAGGTGTAGGCCAGTACATTGCTGGTCCCATCGGTAAACAGGTTGAATTCCGCGATTTTCTGCCGGGCCTCCTGGGGGAGGATGGCGCACAGATAGTCCCATACAAGCTGATCCTCCGGGTCTGTGACGCTGGCCTGTCCGCCGCTCACCGGGTAGGAGGCGAGCACGTTGGTGAGGCCCACAGAGTAATTGCCTACCGTGACCAGGCAGCCCACCTCGCCGGTGGAGAGGGTGATGTATTTGCTGTAGACCGGGTCGGCCCAGCTGGTCTGCCCGTCCTCCTCCGCAGTGGGGGCGCCGTACATGGCCGCAATCAGGGCCCGCACCTCCGCCTCTGTGCAGCCCGTCTCCTCCGGGCGGATCTCGATGCGATCCAGGAAGCCGTTGCGGTACTGGTAGTAGGTATTCATGGGCGTCTGGCCGTCGAACCAGCGCATGGAGTAGCGGTAGGTTTCATATACATCCGTCCACTCGTTCCAGGAGACCTCCCAGGTGTCCGTCAGCTCCCCCGCCGCGCCGATGTAGGCCTCGGTCTCGGCCCGGGAGCTGCTGAAATAGATCACGTTCTGCGGGGTCTGGCGGTAGGTATAGCCCTCCCCCTGGGCCCGGGCCAGCTCCCGGTAGGAGGCGGTCTCAGGGGCGCAGATCTCCCGCGCCGCCGCCAGGGCGGTCTCCGCCGCCGAGGCGATGGCGTACTGGTCCAGCTGATCCGCGGTGTCCGCCGCCGAGTGGTACAGATAGCCCTGACCATCCTGCATCAGCAGGACGGAGGGGATGCCGGCCAGCTGGAGGGAGGCGTGGTCGCTGGCGGTCTCCGCCCGCCGCTCCAGACTCGGGTCCTTCTCCTGGAGCAGATCGCTGACCCAGTTGGCCTCGCCGTCCATGGTGCACACCAGCGTCCCGCTGGCGCCCAGGCCGCCCAGCATATCAAACTGGATGGCCCCGATCATCCGCCCCGTCTCCTCCTCCGTCAGGGAGTCGGTATAGGCCCGGGATCCGTTTTTGCCGTTCTCCTCGTCGGTGAAGCTGATGAAACGGAGCTCCGTATCGCTCTCCACATCCTTCAGCGCCTCCGCCGCGTAGAGCAGAGCCGCCGTGCCGGAGGCGTTATCATTGGCCCCGTAGGCGGTGGGCACGCTGTCGTGGTGGGCGGACAGGATCAAAATATCCGCGTCGGGGGAGGGGGCAGCCTTCACCGCAATCACATTGCTTCCGGTCCGGCCCTGGCTGTCGGTACAGGGCTGGAGGGTGACTGCGTACCCCATTCCCTCCAGCCGCTCCTTTAGGTATTGGGCGGCGTCCGCCTCTCCCTGGGAGCCGATGGGCCGGGGGGAGGCGGTGAGGGCCGCTAAATCCGCCCCCAGGCCGGTGAGATCCGAGAGGGAAGCGGCCCGCTCCAGCATCACCAGGGCCTCCGCCACCGGGATGCCGCCGTTGGGCGCCAGGACCCCGGAACCCCGACCGCCCATCACGCCCGCCTGGAGGCTCCAAAGCACGGCGGTTCTGGCCCAGGCCTCCACAGCGTCCACGTCCTGAAATTGGCTGATGTTCTGTACAGCCGCGCCGGGAGACCCCGCCCGCCGCCAGAGAATGGCGGCGAACTCCTGGCGGGTGACGGAGCGGGAGGGCTCATAGGTTCCGTTCCCCACGCCGGTGAGATAGCCCTGTTCTGCCGCCCAGGTCACCGCGCCGGCATAGACGCCGGACACGTCAGAGAAGGGGCAGACTTCTGAGACCGGGGGACGTCCCGCCGCTTCATAGAGCAGCTGGGCCGCCATGCCCCGGGTCACGATTGTACTCGGCGCGGCCAGGAATTCCTGGCTGACAGCCTGTTCCCGTCCCCAGGACAGGGCCTCCTCCGCCCAGGCGGGCCAGGGGTCTGACGGCGTGGCGGAAGAGGGGAGAACCAACAGGGCCAGGCCAAGCAGGAAAGCAGAGATTCGTTTCATCAAGCCACCTCATCCTCTTACAATGTCAGCGTGGATTTGCCGGCCCTGTTGGAACCGCGGCGCGGGGGGCCGGTATCAACAAGGCTTTTCCTATAGACGGCGCATGGGGGGAAAAGTTTTCCCCGTCTTTGACCGGAGCGCATACAGCCGCGCAATTCTTTCCACAGCCGCCGAAATCGGCGGTTGTGGGAAGCATTCAATCATTGATGCAATGGGTCCTCACGCGGCGGCATGGATATGCCGCCGCAGGAAGTGCAAGAGTTTTGGGCGGTTTCAGTTCAAAACCCTTGCACTTGAACAAATCCAATGGGCCTTAAGCGCTTTCGCTTTCAAGGCTTACGGCTTTGTTCAGTACGCATGACATGATGTCGGTTGGCGGCTCATTTGTGGTAAAGTGACAACCAGCAGAGGGGCGGTCAAAATCCATCGCCGCTGGACACATCGCCAATTTTCAAACAAGCCCTAATTGCTCGCTCTTTTTTCCTGCAACATCTTGACACCGCCAGGGCGGTACGACGGTTTGACTTTTTGTTTACGGTATGATAAGATACAAAAAAGCAGGGGAGGTGGCCGCCATGCGGGAGCTGACCGAAAAACAGCGGGTGATTCTGGACTATATCGTCTCCTTCCAGCGGGACTGCGGCTATCCCCCCTCGGTGCGGGAGATCGCGGAGCATTTGGGCCTCCACTCTCCCTCCACCGTTCACTTCCACCTCAAGGGACTGGAGGCGGCGGGCCTCATCATCAAGGCCCCTGGGAAGACTCGGGCCATCACTGTGGCCGATGACTTCCTCTGGGAGGAGGCGCTCCCCCGGGACCGGGTACCCATCTTGGGAGACGTGGCTGCCGGGGCCCCCATTCTGGCAGAGGAGCACATCGAGGACTACCTGACCTTCGACACCGGGAACCGGCAGGGGGAGTATTTCGCCCTGCGGGTCCGGGGGGAGTCCATGCTGGGGGCGGGGATTCTGCCCGGGGACCTGGTGGTGGTCCATCAGCAGGAGAGTTTTATCAACGGAGACATTGTAGTGGCCCTCTTCGAGGACGAGGCCACGGTGAAGACCCTCCGGAGAAAGGACGGCCACATCTGGCTCCTGCCGGAGAACCCGGAGTTCCAGCCCATCAACGGAGACTGCGCCCGGCTGCTGGGAAAGGTGGTGGCGGTGGTCCGCCAGTATTCCTGACGCCGGAACCCATCGTGACAAAACGACGGCCCGGACCGCGCATTGCGCGGGTCCGGGCCCTTTCTCTGCCCTACAGCCGGTTTTGCTCCCCCCAGCCGCACATCTCGTCCAGAATGGGGATCAGGGACTGCCCCCGCTCCGTCTGGCTGTACTCCACCTTGGGGGGAATCTGGGGGTACTCCTCCCGGTGGACCAGCTGGTCGGCCCCCCAGCTCCTTGAGGGTGGCGCTGAGGGTCTTGTAGAAGATCTTTCTGATATACCGCTTTATCTTGTTGAAGCGGACCGCCCCGAAGCGGGCCAGGGTGTAGAGCACGGTCATCTTGTACTTTTCGTTGATGAGAGACAGGGTATGGCTGAACCCGGTGGCGTTCAGATGCTCCCTCTGATGGAGCACCTGCGCTGGAAGAACCTGGGCCATGTGCTGGCCGGAGGCAACGGCGAGCCAGAGATCCGGAAGGCCTACGATATGGGAAACTCCATTGCGTAATCTGACACCAACCTAGGGCTTGTTTGAAAAATGTCAACATACCCAATCAGCGGGTCTTTTGCCCCCTGGACGGCGCAATTTTTCCTTGAAATCCGCCAGGATTCCTGCGAAAAAATTGCTTGCCAGCGGCTCAAAATCCCTCGCTGCTGGACACATCGCCAATTTTCAAACAAGCCCTAGATGCCAGACGGCTCCACCAACCTGGCCACGGTCTCCTGGTGGATCTACCTCTCCTATCACCCCAACATGACTGCCTACGCCATGGCCAAGACCTCCTACAGCGGGGAGCTGGTACGGGGCAATAAAAAGGTCGTTCTCACCATCCCCGGCACGGCCATTGTCGAGGCCGTCATGGGCTGCGGCAGCACCACGGGTCGGGACACCGGCAAGGGCGCCCAGCTCCGGCCGGCGAAATAACCGCATATACCGCCCCATAAAAAGCCCCCCCGGCGGCGCCCAATGTCATTAAATGAGCGGAGGAACAGCCCTCCGCTCATTTAATTGTCTTCTTATTATAACTGCAAATCATTAAAATTGCGCTGTGTATAATAATGGCCGAAATATATTGACAACGAATACAAAACGGAATACAATGAATCTGGAAGTTGGCCATAGTAGCCCAGGGCTTCCCGTAATGTGACACATACAGAGAGTTTCAGAATTTTTATTGTTTTTAAGAAATGTGTTCGGCTTGCCGTCATATTGATGAGTGACTGACAAACGTGCACGACAACAGACTTATCCGCCGAAAGGTGGTCTGTTTGTCGTGCGCGGTTTTTTCTGTATTTTTCGGTGATATCCGCGTTGCGTGGCAGGCGAGCGCAAGCAAGTCGGAATATCAAGAGTTGGAGCCTGCGTCATAAAAGGAGTAAAAACAATGAGAAATCGTCACACTCTGAGCATTTTAGTTACTATTTGGCTGATGGTCAACACCTACGACCCGTTTTATCGCAAGGTGTGGGTCAATATCGAAGCCGACAACATCAACGCCGACAGCGCAGAGGCGTCCTATCACGTTGCACACGCCGTTTCGAGTGCTGTCTACGAGGCGATGTTATTCGTCCTTACTAATCGTAACGGCGGAGGTGCTGTCTCCACGCTCGATGTTGAAGTCCGCGCTGAAGCCAGTACCCACACTGCAACACTGACACGTGCCGTGTTTCCGATGGAGACAGCGGCAGAAGTAGACCCGGAGCCTGCGCCTATCGAAACATATTCCTTCGAAATCGAGCGGTACATCGACCACTGTATGGACGCCATGCGCGCGGACACTGCGGAGATGTTGAAAGCCCTCGCCGCCTCCCATTTCGCGGACACCGACGGAGGGGAGGGCAACAGCTATGCGGTCACTCGCCGAAGCGTTACGGAGGAGCCTTGACCGCGCGACCCAGCAGGGAGAGGCCCTTTGCCTCTCCCTGGGCCATGCGGCCCGGAGCCAGAAGCTACCGCCCGCCGCTTTAATTCGTTTCCTTATCGCGGCAGAGGGCGGCTCGCTGGCAAAGGAGCTTCACCGCGCTAAGATCGACGCGACCCCTGCGGCTATCACACAGCGCCGCGCACAGATCCCGCCCGAAGTGTTCCGGGAAGTCTTTACGCGCTTCAACGCCTCAAGCGTGTATGGACGGCCCCAGAGCGGCTATAAAGGCTACCGCGTCCTCGCCGGGGATGGGACGGCTATCAATATGGCGCGTAACCCCAATGCCCCCAGCTATGTCTGCAACAACAGAGCGCCCCAGACGGTTATAACCAACTACACCTCAACCCGCTTTTCGACCTCTACGAGCGCACTTTCTTTGACGCTGTTATCCAGCCCACCCCCCAGAAAGACGAGCCGGGCGCACTGGTTCAAATGCTCCAGCGCAACACCTTTGACCGTAAGACGATTATCGTTCTTGACCGTGGATATGAGAGCTACAATGTCATAGCGCACCTGATGAACACTCCCAATGTCGATTTTGTCATTCGGGTGAAGCAGAACCATTCTGCCATGCGGGAAATTGCCCGCTTGCCGATGGTGGAATTGGACTGCGACATCGGTTTTACCATCTCCACCACACAGACAAACGAGGACAAGCGCAACCGGCACATTTACTTGCCTGTCCCCAAAAAGAGTAAGCCCGGTTCCACCACCCGCCGCGCCCGGTGGGACTTCCCCAGCCCCTACCCCATGCGCTTCCGTATCGTCCGCTTCCAGCTTGAAACGGGCAGTTTTGAAACACTGGCGACCTCTCTTCCGCGTTCCTTTACGATTGACGACCTAAAGGAAATATATAGAAGTAGATGGCGGGTGGAGAGTTGCTTCAGGGATACCAAGTACAGCGTGGGACTTGTCAACCTTCACGGGAAGCGGGACGCTTTCGTAGAGCAGGAGATATATGCGGCCATGATAGCGTTCAACTTTACCAGCCGTATTGTCAATGAGGTTGTTGTCCGGCAGCCGAAGAACGGCATATATGCTTACGCCGTCAACTTCAAGATGGCGGTGACGCTCTGCAAGGAATTTCTTAATGACCCGACTATGACCGGGGAACAAATCATGCGGGAAATATCCCGCCACACCATTCCTCTCCGCCCCGGACGGCAGGATGAGCGAAAACTCCGGGCAAAAGGATTTGGATGGTTCACCTACCGCGTTGCGGCATAAAAGGCAAATTTCAAAAAACGGGGGGCGGCGGTCTATTCCACCGCCCCCTGTTCGTATGTTTTTTTTAAAAAGCCCGAAATCAGCCTTGAAAGGGCCGATTTTTCAAAAAAAGGAGTGCAGGATAATTTAACGGGCAAAAGTTATTGACACCCCTGACAGGCTTGCAAAAAATATCAACATCTTCAAGGAACGTCTGTCAAAAAGGAGAGAAATCAAGAAATTTTCTGACATTTTAAGTTCTCACAAGTCCGGTCAGCGAGTAAAAAACAAAGCTGTTTTCGGTTTGCTTGAAATGCACCACCCCGCTTTTTTGGTGATTATCACCACAAACCGCCCCATTAAATTTAGAAATCAACAAGCCTTTGGAATGTATCAAAAATTCCCCAAAATTCTAAAAGAGTGATACAAGAGGAAAAAGCACAACAAGTATCGCAACCGGGCGAAAAAATAGCGTCTTTATCTTTTTCACACAGTATGGTATAGTAAAAATCGACGACGGCGCAGAGAAAGGTGGTAACTGATAATGGCACGTAAGAAAGTTAGCGAAACCGTGACTGAAAATCTTTTCCGTGAGTTTTACGGTGCGGATACATTTATAGAGAAGTCTGCTATTCCGTCGGCCTATGGCTTTACATCAAAAAAGGGTACGTCTTATAGTGGCTATCCCGATTTTTTCTGTGACTGTGGTGATTATTGTATTGTAGTTGAAGCAAAGGCAACAAATCATGCGGCAGCGCAAGAGGAAGTACAATATTATATGATAAACAATAAGATACACAAGGATATTATTGGGATTAGTGTATCTGGACAGTCGCAGGATGATATTCTTGTGACCTACTATTTGAAGCTTGCAGGAATGACTGAAATAAAGACATTCCCACAAGAAAACACTCTGCTTTCCATTTCTGCAATCAAAAAGCAGTATGGTAAAATAAAATATGGTGAAAGTGTCACAACTGAAGCCCTTATAACCGTATTAAAGGACTTAAACAAACGTTTTAATGACAATAACAAGGTTCGTGATACTGACCGCAGCTTATTCTTTTCCGGACTGATGATTGCCTTAAAAAACAACAATTTCAGAAGCACATACAAGAGTATTCAGGCCCCATCTAAACAAGAGGTTGCTACAACAAAAGCAACTGTGCTCGAAGCACATAATCTCAATAAAGCTATCCTTGAAGCAATAACAACTGAACTTGAGAGCAAAATCAATAGTCTATCTAAAGAGTTTAGTTGGCGCGACAAGTTCTCATTTATCAAGAATATTGACTATGCACTTGATGAATACAAGAAAATCATAGAAATTATCGAAGAGAAGATATTCTATCCCTTTCAGAACGAAGAAAAGCAGGATATTTTAGGGCGTGCATATAAAATTTTTCTGTCCCGTGCTGGGAAAGTAGATAATAAAAATATCATTCTGACACCTGACCATATCAAGGAACTTATGGTTCGTTTAGCGCGCCTGTCAGTTGATGATGTAGTGTTAGATACTTGTGCAGGCTCTGGTGGGTTCCTTATGGAAGCTATGGAAACAATGATTGCCCTTGCAAAAGGAAATCAGGAGACAATTACAAAAATTAAAGAGAAGCAGCTTATTGGGTTTGAGATCGACTCTGTCCTTTTTGCCCTTGCGTGTTCTAATATGTTTCTACATGGCGATGGTAGAACTAATTTATTATATAGAAGCAGTCTACTTGATGAAACGCAGGGCGGTATTGTCAACAATAGCGATAAAGAACTTCTTGAATATATACGAGGAATGAAGCCGACAAGGGTTATTATTAATCCGCCGTATGAAAACAACAATCCCATCAAATTTACAATTCAAGCTTTGAATTACCTTGAGCCTGGTGGAAAACTTGTAATTATTATGCCTACACCTACCTTAACCCATAATCAAGGGGGATTGACAGAAAAAGTTTTGTCGATAGCAAAGCTGGAGTATGTCATCAAAATGCCAAACAAGCTATTTTCGGAACAAAAGCGGACTGTGAATACATCAATTTTTGGTTTTACAAAAACTCCGCATATTCAATCCGATGATGTTCTGTTTTATAATCTGGATGATGATGGCTTTGTAAGCATTCAACATAAAGGTCGGATTGACAAAAATGGAACATGGCCAGAAATCGAAGATACAATTTTTGATGCCATTTCCAATTCAAAAGACATACCTGGAGTATGTCAGAAGAAAAAAATATATAAAGATGGTGTCCTAAACTGTGCAGGTGTGCAAAAGCGCCGTAATAGCAACTATGAAATGGTAAAAGTCAGCACATTATTCCATATAACTAAAGGGACGCTTGCAAGCGAAAGCAACGTAGAAGGTGATTATCCTTTTGTAACAGCAGGCGAAGAATGGAAAACGCATACAGAATATGCGCTTGATACAGAGGCGATTGTATATGCAGTTAGTGCGTCGGGTTCTTTAGGGCGTAGCCACTATGTCAATGGAAAATTTATTGCGAGCAATCTATGTCTTGTCTTGACAAGTAAACATGATCCCAAGTACCCGATTGACCTAAAATTTTATAATTGTTATTTTGCTTCAATAAGAAAACAAATTGTTTCTGACTTAGCCGATGGAACATCAAAGCTGACCATATCACCAGATATGTTCAAGGATTATTATATTGACTATATCCCATATAAGGAGCAACAAGCCTTTGTAAAAACGAAGTTGAAAGACTTTTTGACACTTCAAGAGAAATACAAAAAGGCACAGGAACAACTATCACAGGATATAGCCGCTTTGTCTGATTGAGCCTTATCGTCTGGATTGCATTTATTTTCAATTTCCTCTGAATAGAAACGCCTGTTAGATAGCAAAAAAACGCCCCGGTCACTTCCAAATTGGACGTGACCGGGGCGTTTTTTTCATGCCCCGCGCGGGGCTAATTTAATGACATTGCGGCACCGCCGGGGGGCTTTTCATCCATAGAGCCTGTTTGCCCTATCCGATCAATAGAACCAGGGGGAGAGGTCGCCAAAGGGCCAGAAGAAGTCGTATCCGCCGCTGTTCTGCTGCTCCTGCTGCTGAGTCTCCTGCTGCTGCTGTTCCAGGACCTCCTCCTGAGCGGCCCGGCGCTCTGGGGTGTCCTCGTCAAAGGTGAGGGTCAGGGTCAGGGAGGCCCCGTCCCGCTCCACCTCCATGGTGACGGTGTCGCCGGCCTGATAATTTTTCTTCTGCTCAATGAGCTCGGCGGAGGAGACCACTGTGGTGCCGTTCAGGGCGGTGATGATATCCCCCTCCTGGAGGCCGGCGGCGGCGGCGCAGGAGGCGGGGTCCACGCTCTCTACCAGAGCCCCCTGGCTGATGCCGTAGCGCTCCGCCACCGTCTGGGGCACGGTGCTCACGGTGATGCCCAGGTAGGGCTTGCCGGTGACATAGCCGTTTTCCATGATGTCGGCCACCATGTCCTTGACGTCATTGATGGGGATGGCGAAGCCCAGGCCCTCGATGGTGGCGGAGCTGGAGCTGCTGCCGGAGAGCTTGGCCGAGGTAATGCCGATGACCTGGCCGTACATATCAAAGAGGGGCCCGCCGGAGTTGCCGGAGTTGATGGCCGTGTCGGTCTGGAGCATGTTCATGACCTCGCCGTTTTCCATGGTGATGGAGCGGTCCCGGGCGGAGATAATGCCCTGAGTCATGGAGTAGGTCAGCTCACCCAGGGGGTTGCCGATGGCCACCACCTGCTCGCCCACCCGGACATTATCGGAGTCCCCGATGATGACGGGGGTGAGACCGGTGGCGTTGATTTTCAGCACGGCGATGTCGTTTTCCTCCTCGCCGCCCACCAGCTCGGCGTCATAGGTGGTGCCGTCCACAAAGGCAACCTGGATGCTGTTGGCGTCCTCAATGACGTGGTAGTTGGTGAGGATGTAGCCGTCCTGGGTGATGACAAAGCCAGAGCCGGCGGCGGCGGAGGAGACGGGCTGGCCCCAGCCGTTGGTGGTGACGATTTCGGTGGTGATGCCCACGGTGGAACCCACATAGGCGGCGTAGATCTCCGGGGCGGTGAGCAGTTCACTGCCGGTGATGTTGGCCACGCTGACGGTGGTGGGGGTCCGGGTTCCCTCGTAGATGGTGGTGCTTCCGCGGTCCAGAGCGCCGGTGGCGATGGCCACGCCGCCGCCCCCCACCATGCCGCCCACCAGGGCGCACACCAGGCACAGGGCGGCCACCTTGGCGCCGCCGCCCTTCTTCTGCCGCCGGGGCGGATCGTCCACGGGACGGCCGGTGGTCTCGATGGGGTTCTCCCAGGGCTCATGGCCTCTGCTGTCGTTGCTGTAATACATCAAAATCGCTCCTTTACGCGGGAATGTATCCTTTTTTGTTTTCATGAACAGGATACCGGATATTTATGACGATTTCATGAAGAAAGACGAAAGGATTTTTAAACGAACCTCGGATATTTTTTGAACAGAAGAATTTTCTGCGCACCAGCGGACTCAGTCCTCCGGCGGGGTCTGGTCCGGACGGTCCGCCAGCAGGGCGGCGGTATCCCGGACGGCCAGGCTCAAATCGGCGGCCAGGCCGTGGAAGATGCCCGAACGGCAGACATTCCACACCACCAGGCAGAGGATGGGCCCCAGGATCATGCCCAGCACGCCTCCCAGCTGCATCCCCACATACATGCTGATGAGGGAGAGAATGGGGGAGAGTCCCGTCTGGCTGCCCACGAACTTGGGCTCGGCCACCCGGCGGAAGACGCAGACCACCCCCCACACCGCCATGAGCCCCAGGGCGTGGAACCAGTTCCCGGTGATGAGGTCCACCACCGCCCAGGGTACCATGATGGTGCCTGAGCCGATGATGGGGATGAAGTCCAGCACCGCCAGGGCCAGGGCCAGCAGCACAGCGTAGGGCTGACCCAGGAGGAAAAAGCCCACCAGAAGGATGAAGAAGACCACAATGGAGATGAGGATTTCCGCCCGGACATAGCCGGCAAAGGCCCCCAGGGCGGTGTTCCTGACATGGGAAAAGAAGTTCCGGGCCCCCTGAGGGAGCCGGTCGGTGAGGAGGAAGCGGTAGTGGGGGTAGTCCGCAGTGATGAAATAGGTGCCCAGAATAAAGACGATGAGGGCCACCACAAAGGAGGGGATGCTCATGGCGAAGTTACCGGCCCAGTTGCCCAGGATGGGCATGGCGTCTCCCGCCCAGGCGCTCACCGCCTCCCAGAGGCGCTCCAGAATTCCGTCCACATAGGTGGTAATTTCCTCCGGGAGGTAGGCCAGCACCTGATCCAGCCAGGCCCCCACGGCGGTGACGGCGCTCTGAAGGGAGTGCCAGATCACCTCCCAGTTGTTCAGCAGGGAGCTGATCTCCGTAAAGAGGCTTTGGCTCAGGGCGAAAAAGATGCCACCCACGGCGGCGAAGGCCAGCAGAATGAGCAGCAGGGAGAGAAAGCCCCGGGGGAGCCCCAGCCGTTTCTGGAGCAGCCGCACCAGGGGGTTGAGCAGCCAGGACACCACCAGGGCCAGGACAAAGGGCATGAAGAGGCTCAGCAGCGGAGGGACAAGATAGCGGAAAAACAGCACGATGAGCACGGCAAGCACCAGGCGGATGCCTATGCGCATCCACAGCCTTCCCCGGTCCCGCCAGGATAATTCTCCTTGTTCCACCTTTGGCACATCCTTTCGATGGGTATGGTCTGAGGATCCAGCCCATTATAGCAGGTTTTCCACCGCACATATCAAAAATTTGTAAACTGTGGAGAACCGCGTGGGAGAGGCCCCCTCACTCCCGGACAAAATAGGCGATCCCAGTGGCGCCGGGCCCGATGTGGGTGCCCACCACCGAGCCGATGTCGCCCTCCACAATCTGCATCCCAGGGATGCGCGTGGAGAAGTAGGCCTCGCACTCGGCCATGGCCTCTGGGGCGTCGGAGTTGCCGAAGGACACCGGCAGGGCCGTGTCCACCGGCTCCTCGGCAATGCGCTTTTCCATCCACTGGTAGGCGGCCTTCCGGCCCCGGGACTTGCCGGCGGCCTCCACCACTCCGTTTCGGATGTTCAAAATGGGGGTGATGCCCAGCATTCCGCCCACCATGGCGGTGGCCGCCGAGATGCGTCCCCCCATTTTCAGATACTTGAGGGTCTCAGCCACGGCATAGAACCGCAGCCGCCGGGTGAGCCGCTCCAGGGTCTCATAGATCTCCCGGCCCCCCATTCCCCAGCCCCGGAGGAGGCAGGCCGTCTCCACCATCAGGCCCAGGCCGAAGGTGACGGTGGTGGAGTCCAGCACAAAAATACCCTCTCCCTCCACCATGTCCCGGGCGATGACCGCCGACTGGCAGGTGCCCGAGAGCTGGGAGGCGATGAAGAGCCCCACCACCTCGTCCCCCCGGTCCACATGGGCCTGGAACCGGCGGGCGAACTCCTCCGGGTTCACCTGGGAGGTGGTGGGCAGGGTCTCAGCCTGCCGCAGCTTGGCGTAAAACTCCCGGTTGGTGAGGTCCACCCCGTCCCGGTAGGTCTCATGGCCGAAGTGGACCGACAGGGGGACCACCTCAATGTCCAGCTCTACCTGCCGCTGGGGCGGGATGTCGCAGGTGCTGTCTGTCATAATGCGTACCATAAACTTGCCTTCCTTTCCGGCCTTCCAAGGACGGCGGGAGCCGCCCCCTGGCTGTTTTCTCTCAAAGACAGGGGCATTGTATCCGCCCCTGGGGCCCCTTGTCAAGCACAATTTTAAACCCCGAAGAAATTTGTCAGAAAAAAGCAAAACCGCCTGCCGGAGCAGACGGTTTTCTTTCCAGATGGGAGCGCGGCTCAGGCCAGCTTGTTGAGCTTAATGGTCATGGCGCTCTTTTTGTTGGCCGCGTTGTTGCGGTGCAGCAGGCCCTTGGCGGCGGCCTTGTCAATGGCCTTCACAGTGGCCTTGTAGACGACATCGGCCTCGCTGCGGTTGCCTTCGGCCACCACGGCGTCAAACTTCTTGATCTGGGTCTTCAGCGCAGACTTGGCCGCCTTGTTTCTGGCCGCCTTGGCCTCGTTGACCAGCACGCGCTTCTTGGCAGACTTGATATTCGGCAAACCAAACACCTCCTCCGATGATTGCTCACAGTGTCACGGGTTCTGCCCGTGCAGGTAACTATTCTACCAGAACGCCGGATAAAATGCAACTATTTCTTTGAGACTTTTTGCGATTTTTGTATAGGAGCCCTGCCGGACGCAAAAAATAGGGACTGCAAGGCAGAAGGACCACCACATCTTGAGAGAAAGGGCGGGAGAAACCATGCTGAAACGGCGGACGGATCTGGCGGTGGAGGCCCGGGAGCTCACCCGGCAGGGGGCCGGCGTCACCGAGCTGGAGGGGGTCCGGGCCCGGGAGGAGACCCGGGAGGGCTTCCCGGTGACCCGGGTGGAGGTGCTCAGTCAGGCCGGGGCGGAGGCCCTGGGCAAGCCGGTGGGCACCTATGTCACCCTGGACTTCGCCGCCCTGGCGGACCGGGCGGAGGGGGTCTTTCCCCGGGCGGTCCGGGCTCTGGCGGCAGAGCTGGGCCTTTTCTTAAAGGAGGTGCCCCCTTCGGCCCCGGCCCTGGTGGTGGGCCTGGGGAACCGGGCCATCACCCCGGACGCCGTGGGCCCCAAGGCGGCCGACCACACCCTGGTGACCCGCCACCTGGTGGAGCAGGCGCCGGAGCACTTCGGGGGCTTTCGGCCGGTGGCGGCTCTGGCGGCGGGGGTTCTGGGCACCACGGGGGTGGAGAGCGGTGAGCTGGCCGGGGCGGTGGCCGGAAAGGTCCGGCCCGGCTGCGTCATCGCCGTGGACGCCCTGGCCTCCCGGAGCCTCCACCGGGTCTGTACCACAGTGCAGCTCTCGGACACAGGCATCGTCCCCGGATCGGGGGTGGGCAACCACCGGTATGCCCTGAACCGGGAGACCATGGGGGCGCCGGTCATCGCCATTGGGGTCCCCACAGTAGTGGACGGGGCCACCCTGGCCCTGGACATTCTGGAGGAGGCCGGCCGGACCGGCCTGGACCCGGCGGCCCTTCGGGGGGCGGGGGGGAGCCTCATGGTCACCCCGCGGGACATCGACCAGCGGGTGAAGGACATGGCCAAGGTCATCGGCTACGGCGTCAACCTGGCCCTCCACCCGGACCTCACCCTGGAGGACGTGGAGCTCCTCCTCTCCTGACCCGGCTTGCAGGCCCGCCGCCTGGAGGTCCACACTTTTGCCGGGTGGGCAGCGCACAAGGATTCCAGTCTCTAGGGCTTGTTTGAAAAATGTCAACATGCCCAACCGGCGGGGCTTTTGCCCCCTGGACGGCGCAATTTTTCCTTGAAATCCGCCAGGATTCCTGCGAAAAAATTGCTTGCCAGCCGCCCAAAATCCCTCGCTGCCGGACACATCGCCAATTTTCAAACAAGCCCTAAGAGTTTTCCACATCGCTGTAGATAAAGTGGCTTCTGTAATAGTACTGTAGGATATTATAGTCCTCCACCAGGGCCTGTCCCTCGGGGGAGAGGGACCCGGTGAGGGTCCCGTTTTCCACATAGAGGCCGGTGGGGGTGTTGATAACGGGGACCCGGTCCATCACCTGCTGTGTGGCCTGCATAAAGGCCGGACCCTCCCAGCCGCAGAGCCGGAAGACCTGGTTCATCAGGAAGTTGGGGCTCAGGGCCGGGCCCTCTCCGGTGAAGTCCTGCCCCAGGACCTCCTTGGCGGCGTCGTTGGCCCAGATGAGGTAGCGGGTGCCGTAGTAGTTGAAAAAGCCCTCCTGGGTGGAGAGGTCCAGGTTCAGGCCCATAGCCTCATAGACCGAGTTGCCGTCCCCCATCCAGGGCATGTGGTCCCCAAAGAGGAGGAGAACCACCGGCTCATCGTCGGTCCGAAGGTAGTCGGTGAGCGCCTTGAGGTGCTGGTTGGTGTTGTAGATGGAGCCGAAGTAGTTGTCCAGGATGTACTGCTGCGCCTCGGTGTAGGCGCCGTTGTCCGCCACATAGTCTCCCTTTTCTCCCCACCAGCAGACATCATCGTTGTAGGGGCCATGGCCCTGGTAGGTCACAGAGAAGCTGAAATAGGGCTGGTCCGGCGTCTCGGCGGCCTGGTAGGTCTTCAGCAGCTCCGGGAAAAAGATGTCGTCCAGGGCCACGCCGCCGCCGCTCATGGGGGAGAAGTAGTTTTCCACAAAGTAGTAGTCCTCAAAGCCCAGGCTCTCGTTGACATTGAGCCGGTTGTAGAACCACTCATAGCAGGGGTGCATCCCCTCCACCCGATAGCCCTGGGAGCGGAAGTACCAGGCGTAGGAGTTGGTCCGGGCCCGGAAGTTCACCAGGTTGGAGAAGCCGGTGAGGAAGCAGCGCTCGGTGTTGATGGTCCCTCCGGCGAAGATGTTGGTCACCAGGTCCCCGGAATAGCCCTCGGCCTCCAGGTTGTGCCAGACCTCATAGACGTCTGCTGCCAGCTCCGGGACCCCCAGCCGGGAGAAGTCGCTGTAGGCCTCCAGCATGATGCCGATGATGTTGACCTTTTCCTCCTCCGGGATATCCGCGTCGGAATAGGCGGAGAGGATGGCCTCGGCCCGGTCGGCGCTGTAGTTTTCCGGCGGCGTCTCGATGGCCTCGGAGATGCTGTGGAGGAAGGGGTAGAGGAAGCCCCGAGCGATATACTGCTGGGTAGCGGACCAGATGTTGTTGAGCCGGGCGTAGTAGGCGGTGCGCTGGTTATAGAGGTCGCTGTCCAGCATCACCGGGTAGAGGAGGGTGCAGGCGGTGACCCCCGCCAGGGCGCAGATTCCCCGGCCCCGGCCCCGGGGCCGCCCCCGGACCAGGAAATGGAGAAACAGAACTCCGAAGACCCAGCAGGCGATCATCAGCCCCAGCTTCCAGTCCAGGAAGAGGTGGTATTTGCCGGCCATATCCCCGGCCTCCTTGAGCAGCAGGAGGTCGGCGAACATCAGGGGATCGTTGCGGAACATCAGCTTGTAGTAGTTTCCGGTGGACAGGCCGAAAACCAGGGCGGCTGTGACGCCGAAGGAGAGCTGGGCCCGGCCTGTGAGCCCGTAGAGCAGCAGGAGCAGGGCCAGCACCGGCAGGAGGTTGAGGACAAAGATCAGGGGGCACTCGAAGTAGCCGAAGATCAGGCGCATGGCGTAGTGCCCTGTGGCAAGCATCAGGGAAATCAGACAGACGCCTACCCCAGAGGTAAGGAGCACTCCCAGGTTCCAGATCCAGAAGAGGGCCTTTTTGGCCGGGGACCAGGCAGGGCTGGCGGTTTTTTGGAAGAGAAAAAATTGTCTCATAGCGCGCTTCTTTCTGGGTCCGGGGGCCGGGCCCCCGGGGAAATTTCTCTTGTGGGGTCCGGCATCCTGCCGGGGGGCGTCTGGACGGATTCCATCCGAATCCTGGTGTGGGAGGGAACCCTCCCGGGGTTTGCGGCTCCCGCCGCAGCCTGTTCCCCTTTCAGGGGAGCAAGAAGGAGGCGGCGGGAGCCGCAAAGCCCTTCCGGCGGGACGCCGGACCCCCCAAGGGCTTGTTTGAAAATTGGCGATGTGTCCGGCAGCGAGGGATTTTGGGCGGCTGGCAAGCAATTTTTTCGCAGAAATCCTGGCGGATTGCAAGGAAAACTTGCGCCGTCCAGGGGGCAAAAGCCCCGCCGGTTGGGCATGTTGACATGTTTCAAACAAGCCCTAGCCCCCGGCGGGTGGAACCCGCCTCCAATCAGAACGCCACGCGCTCCGCGAGATAGTCCCGCAGCCCGGCGATAGGGATGCGCACCTGCTCCATGGTGTCCCGCTCCCGGACGGTGACGCAGTTGTCAGCCGGATTCTCCCCGTCGCCCACGGTCTGGAAGTCCACCGTGACGCAGTAGGGGGTGCCGATCTCGTCCTGGCGGCGGTAACGCTTGCCAATGCTTCCGGCATCGTCGTAGTCCACCATGAAGTCCTTGACCAGCTGCGCCTGAATCTCCCGGGCCTTGTCCCCCAGCTTCTTGGACAGGGGCAGCACGGCGCACTTGTAGGGGGCCAGGGCGGGGTGAAGCCGCAGGACGGTGCGGACGTCGTTCTTCTCGGTGTCCACTACCTCTTCGTCGTAGGCGTCCACCAGGAAGGCCAGCGTCACCCGGTCGGCTCCCAGGGAAGGCTCGATTACATAAGGGATATAGTGCTCATTTTTCTCCTGATCGTAATAAGTCATATCCTTTCCGGAGGTATTCTGGTGAGCGGTGAGGTCGAAGTTGGTGCGGCTGGCCACCCCCCACAGCTCCCCCCAGCCAAAGGGGAAGACAAACTCAAAGTCGGTGGTGGCATTGGAGTAGTGGCTAAGCTCCTCAGGCTCGTGGTCCCGCAGGCGCAGGTTCTCGTCCTTCATGCCCAGGCTCAGCAGCCACTTGTGGCAGAAGTCCTTCCAGTAGGCGAACCACTCCAGCTCGGTGCCGGGCTGGCAGAAGAACTCCAGTTCCATCTGCTCGAACTCCCGGGTGCGGAAGGTGAAGTTGCCGGGGGTAATCTCGTTGCGGAAGCTCTTGCCCACCTGGCAGACCCCGAAGGGCAGCTTCCTTCTGGTGGTGCGCTGGACGTTCTGGAAGTTAACGAAGATGCCCTGGGCGGTCTCAGGCCGGAGGTAGACGGTGTTCTTGGCGTCCTCGGTGACCCCCTGGAAGGTTTTGAACATCAGGTTGAACTGCCGGATGTCGGTCCAGTTGTGCTTGCCGCAGGAGGGGCAGCAGATGTTGTGGGCTTCGATGAACTCTTTCATCTGGGCCTGGCTCATGGCGTCCACGCTGTGGCCCAGGTCAAAGCTGTGCGCTTGGCACCAGTCCTCGATGAGCTTGTCGGCCCGGAAGCGCTCCTTACACTCCTTACAGTCCATCAGGGGGTCGGAGAAGCCCCCCACATGGCCGGAGGCCACCCAGACCTGAGGGTTCATGAGGATGGCGGCGTCCAGACCCACGTTGTAGGGGTTCTCCTGGACAAACTTCTTCCACCAGGCCTTTTTCACGTTGTTCTTGAGCTCCACCCCCAGGGGGCCGTAGTCCCAGGTGTTGGCCAGCCCGCCGTAGATCTCGCTGCCGGCGAAAATGAAGCCCCGGCCCTTGCACAGGGCCACGATCTGTTCCATGGTCTTTTCAGTGTTTTTCATGGGAAGACACTCCTTAATATATTTTATCATGCGCGGGTAAAAAACGCCCTGAGCCGGAAACGGCTCAGGGCGAACTGTCACAAGTCCGTGGTGCCACCTGAATTCGGAGCGAAGCCGCTCCGCGCTCTGGACCCGGTAACGGCGGGGGACCGGCGGGGCATTTCCTCCCTGCGGCTTCCGGGCGCCTTCTCCGCCGCCCGCCGGAAGCCTTGCACTCTCCGGCTCCTCTCTGCATTCAGGGCGGCCGGGTACTCCTCCCGGTCATGGCCTTTTGCTGTGCCCTGTATTCTATCACGGGACTTCTTTGGAGTCAAGGGCGATTTCTGGCAGATGGCGGCTCCCTGCGGTCCTTGCGGCAAAATTGTCAACATGGTGTGGAAAATTCGACGGTTCCTGCCGGGATACGGTGGAGAACACGGCCAATCTGGACTACTCGGCGTCCTGAAGGGCCGCGACGCCCTCCTCTCCGGTGCGGACCTTGACCACGTTTTCCACATCGCAGACAAAAATCTTGCCGTCGCCGATGCTGCCGGTGTAGAGTATCTTGCGGACAGCGGCCACCACGTCGGCCACCGGGACGGCGGGGACATAGTCCGCGTCATTCTCCTCCCTGAGCACCGCCGCTTGTCTCAGAAAACCGGCCGGCTGTCCCAAAGGGGTGGACAGCCGGCCCGGTTTTTTGGTAGAATGGGGAAAAACACAGAAGAGGAGGACGCGAGATGCGGCTGCGGCTTATGGCGGGGCTTTTGGCCCTGGTTTTGCTCACAGGATGTGGAGAGAGGAGGGGCTCCCTGCTCCCCCAGGGCGGGGACGGGGAGGTGGACCTGGAGGAGGCCCAGGACGAGCTGGAGATCCAGCTGGGCCTGCTCTCTGGGGAGCTCACCCAGGAGGAGTACCAGGAGGCGCTGGATATCTGGCTCACCATCAAGCCCATCCGGGACCAGCGCCTGGAGCAGGGGGAGTGGGACAAGAGCGACTACGAGCGGCGGCTGTGGCGGCGGCTGACGAATCTCCTGGACCAGTACACCGTCAAGTACCTGGGGGGCGACGCCGAGGGCTTCGGCTACCAGAGCCCCCCAGAACAGACCCTGGCAGTCTATACCATCTCCTCCGGCGGTCTTCTGACCCCGGAGGAGGCGCAGACCTCTCCCGGCGGCGGCTGGACCGAAGAGCAGCTCCTGGCCCTGTGGGAGGACATGAACACCGTCCTGCCGGAGGGGGCCTTTGACGACTTCGACCGGCTGACCTTCTTCACCGACGGCCCTGGGGAGACGGTGGCCTGGGTGTGGATGACCGACCAGGAGGGGGCGCGCTGGGAGATCGCCCTGGACCCGGAGGACGCCGGGGACCGGGCCTACTTTGTGGAGACCGTCCTCCACGAGTACGGTCACTACCTGACCCTCAACAGCTCCCAGGCGGACTACACCCGGGAGCAGACTCTGGACACCTATAATGAGTATGGCATGGTCACCCGGCCGGGGTCCTACCTGGACGACTTCTACCAGACCTTCTGGACGGGTTACTTGGACCAGTGCATGGCCTGTGAGGACACCTTAAACTTCTTCCTGCGGTTCTATGACGACTTCATTGACCCCTACGCCTCCACCGACCCCTCGGAGGACATCTGTGAGTCCTTCACCTACTTCGTCCTCCGGCCCCGGGACCCCTACGCCTATCAGGACGTCTGGAGCCAGAAGCTGGACTTCTTCTACAATTATCCCGAGCTGGTGGAGTTCCGCACCGCCGTCCGGGGCAACCTGGGCCTGGCCCAAGGGGACACCTACGAGTCCAGCTGGGATGCCGGGGAGGAGGAGGCCGCCTGATCAAAGGGACCAATCAGAAAGCCGCGTCTTGTCAAAACACCGGGGATATGGGGAATGCAATCGACTGGATCGGTCAATGCTGGTATAGCTTTAAAATTTGTACAATATATGAATCCAGCAGATCAGCGATCTCTTTTGGAGATTGCTTCATTCCGCTGTTGATCCATGTGGCAAGAACGCCGCCCCCACCGAAGCTCAGAAAGGCCCGGAGCAGGGTGAGCTCTTCAGCTGAAAGCGTCGGACCAGGAACTTCAAGAGATGATATTTTTTATATGCAGCGGTCGATACTTTTACTTTGATGATATGTGCCTGCATGGTTGGAAAAAAACGTAATATTGGTTAATTTTGGTCCTTATATCAGAGATGGTTGTCTCAATGGCCTCCCGCAGGCCTTTTTCGATGTAAATTTCAGCCATAGAATGTGTGGAACTGTCAAGGAGCTCGTCTACCGTCTTTTCATACAAATCATACACATCCTGATAATATTTATAGAAGGTGACCCGGTTAATTTCTGCCTTTTTACAGATTTGTGTGACTGATATTTTGTCGAGCGGATAGGCGCCAAGCAAATCCAAAAAACTATCCTTTATCATTTTCTTTGTGACCCTGATGCGCGTGTCAGTTGACATCAATTTTCCTCCTCACGTTTAGGGCTTGTTTGAAAATTGGCGATGTGTCCAGCAGGGAGGGATTTTGGGCCTCTGGCAAGCAATTTTGACCCAGGAATCCTGGCGGATTTCAAGGAAAAATTGCGCCGTCCAGGGGGCAAAAGACCCGCCGGTTGGGCATGTTGACATGTTTCAAACAAGCCCTAAATATCGGAAAAAAGGGGCCCGTAGATTGGAAAATCTACGGGCCTCGGAAGCCTCGAAAATACTGAGGTTTTGCCCTCAATATCTTTTTTAGACTCCTCTTTTGGAGCTGGAAACGTGACTTGAACACGCGACCGCTGGTTGCTGGTAAGGATACATCATCGAAGGTGTACTTGCGCCCAAAGGCATCCGTCAAAATCCAGAAATTATAGGTTGAATTTCTCCTATTTCGGCGTATAATAAAGTCAGAAGGAGGGTGATCGTATGATGATCAATTCTAATACTCTGGTGTCCATCACAGAGGCCAACCAGAATTTTTCCAAAGTGGCCCGTCTTGTGGACAAGCAGGGTTCCGCCGTTATCCTGAAAAACAATGTGCCCCGGTATCTTGTGGTGGAGTTCAGCCAAGTGGAGCAGATGCAGGCGGCTGAGGATGAGGATGTCATGCAGATCTCAAAACGACTCATACAGCAAAACCGGGCGGCCTATGAGGAGCTGGCCAAATGAAGATTTTAAGCAAGCGCCAAATCTTGCTGCTCCATCAGCATCTGGTGGATGAGACCGGCGGAAGTCCGGGGCTGCGGGATGAGGGGCTTCTGGACTCCGCCCTCAACGCACCATTTCAGGCGTTCGGCGACACCAGCGCCTACCCTTCCCTCCAGCAGAAGGCCGCCCGGCTCTGTTACGGTCTGGTAAAGAATCATCCGTTCGTAGACGGCAACAAGCGGATCGGCGCCCACGCCATGCTGGTTTTTCTGGCGGTCAACGGCCTGGAACTATCGTATACCCAGCAAGAGTTAGAAACCGTATTCACAAATGGGGAAAGAAGTAGTAGAATGTGGATATGAAAAAAGAAAAGAAACGCAAGGCGTAC